>CAVCPW010000136.1:0-43519 GCA_963604075.1 Anaerovoracaceae bacterium
GGGCAGATGTGGCAGTCATAAATCCATGGACATTGTATCAGGCCTATGGTGATAAGGCTATTTTGGAGCAGCAATTCGAGAGTATGAAAAAGTGGATCGACTTTATGAGAATGCATTCCGTGGACAATATCTGGAATTATAAGCTTCAGTTTGGCGACTGGGTGGCACTTGATGCAGAGGAAGGCAGCTATTTTGGCGCTACACCAAACGATTTGACATGCACAGCTTACTATGCATATTCAACAGGTTTGTTTGTAAAGACATGTCATGCACTTAAAAAATATGATATGGAAACTGAGTACCAGACACTTTATGAGCAGATAAAAAAGAAATTTCAGGAGACATTTCTTGATGAAGAAGGTGTCATGACGGTACAGACGCAGACAGCGCATATTGTGTCATTATACTTTGGGTTGATACCTGAGTCAGGAAAAGAGAAAACAACAGAAGGTTTAAAGAAACTTCTTGCAAAAGAAAATGGACATCTTGTTACAGGCTTTGTGGGAACACCTTATTTTTGCCATGCGCTCAGTCAAAATGGCTGCATCAAAGAAGCATATGAACTTCTGCTAAAGGAAGACTTCCCATCATGGCTATATCAGGTAAAGGCAGGTGCTACCACCGTATGGGAACACTGGGACGGCTTAAAGCCGGATGGAACCATGTGGAGTCCGGATATGAACTCTTTCAATCACTACGCATATGGCGCAATCGGTGAGTGGATGTATCGTGTCATAGCAGGTATTGAGATAGACGAAAATAATCCGGGATATCGTCATATTTTATTTGCCCCGAAGACCGGAGGAAATCTCACATGGGCGCAGGGAAGCTACGAAAGCGTCTACGGAACAGTGGCACTTCGCTGGGAGAAAAAAGACGATAGGATATTCGTGACAATCCGTGTACCAGTTAACACGACAGCAAAGCTCACACTAGAAGAAAGTGCAGCTGATATACAGGGCGATCTGTGTATGAAATGCGGAGAAGACGGACTTTTTTATACAGAGGTAGGCTCAGGAACATGGACGGTATCCTATAAAGAATGTTAGTATAGAGCAATCTGACTATTTAGAATTGTGAAAAATTAAGTAATGTAGAAAAAGCGAGGCAGGATGTGAACTTCTGCTTCGCTTTCTTTGTGAATTTGGGGTAATGCGAATTAAAATTGAGGTGCGGCGCTGAATAAGTATTGCTTTTATGATTCAAAAAGCCTTGAATAAAGCATGGTAGGAATGTTATACTAAAAAAAAGATATTTGAAGAGATGTTGTAATTATTTGAGGTGCAACGGCATTTAAGCTGGAAGCACCGACTTTTATAAGTCGGTGTGGTTAACAGTAATAATGATGTGGATTGCATAGTAAATGTTACGTAAGAGGGAGAGGAATATGACGGAATTTTCACAGAAGCTAAATGCTTTATTAGATAGTCAGCCGGAGAAACCGATTATGATCGCAAAGCTTGCCGGGCTCAATCCAGATGACATATCAAAGTATAAAAGAGGAAAGCGCTTTCCAGAGAATAAAGAAAGAGTAGCCAAACTGCTTTCTGCAATTCGATGTTCAAAAAATGCATGCAATGATGTAATGGAAACCTGGATGCAGGAATATATGTCACGAAAATATAAGGAAAAAGATGCCTGGAACTGTATAGAAGAAATTTATAAGTTTCTTCAAAGTGAAAGTCTCACATCAGAGATTTGTTTTTGTAAAAAAGATGTATCGAGTTTGGAACCGGGGGGGGTAATTTACGGAGAACTGGATGTAAGAAGATATCTGGAGATTTTATTGAATAATGATCAAAAATGTGAAATAAAAATATGTGGAAACGAAGACTTTGCGGAAAGTTTATCCCATATGTCATATTCAAAAGAAATTCAATATTTGCATGTGATTCATTCAAAAAGCGCAGGAAGTATGTCAAAATGGATTCATACGGTATGCGGAATGCTTTTAAGAATGATTGACTGCCCGCAATATAATCCGTTGATTGTTTATGGAAATAACAAATGGGCGGGGCAGCTGTTTTCAGGTACTGTGATTTCGGAACATGAAGCTTTTCTCGTTTCAGAGGATGCACAACAGGGAATAATATTGAAAAATGCTGATCAGATAAAATTCATTAATCATTATTTCACAAAAATGAGTGAAAATGGAAAGAAAATTGCTGTCTCTGTAGAGCAAGGAGAATGGTATAAAATAGCAGATGGCTGTGATAATGAGATTTTTGTTCAAAATTGGATTGAAGTTGATCATCTTTCAGGAAAAAAAGGAACTTATTATATTACGACAGATGCAATAAGCTCTTTTATAGCAAATGGTAAATACTGGGATTGCCATAAAGACGAATGGAATCAGTATAAAACCAAGACAGGCAAGAAAAATAAATTAGAAAATTTGTGTGACAATCCTAATGTTTTTCTTATTGATAGTGTTTTAATGCAATTAAAGACGAATATTACAATAAAACTTTGCAAAGACCGTTTTCAGTGTATTCTGGCAGTAGATGGAAATGAAATAAATACATACGAAGTGTGTGATCCAGAACTGATCAGATGGTTCGGATATGCACTAAAAGAAATGGCAGATTCGAAATTTGTGATGTCAGAAAAAAGAAAACGTCAATTTCTTTCACGAATGATAGCAAAGGCAGAAAGGGAGAGTTAAAAAGGATGTTTGAACAGTTATTTGAGGAAATGATGCATGTAAATAATGTGACGATGCGCCAATTATCAGCAAGATCAGGTATTGAATATAATGTATTGAATCGCTTTAAAAAGGGAACTACGAAACGATCTGTAAATATGCTAAAATCTATATTGAGTGTTATTTCATGTGATAGTGATACAGATAATAAACTGTATGAAGCATTATTCAGAGAAGAATTAGAAAGAACTTATGGAGAAGATGCATGGGAGTGCATGAATGAGCTTAAAAATCTATTTAGCAGCCAATTTTTGTTAGCAGATGAGATACATGAAAATGTGAAAATGAAAAGTGCCGGAAAAAATAGTTATGGAAAGATGGCAGATTTAAGGCAAGTAATGTCAGAATCTTTGATTTGCGGAATGTCATCAGTACGTGATGCAGTGCTTTTGCTGCTAAACGAAGCGAGAGACGAATCAAAAGACGAACCTGTTATATTATGGGGCAGAGGAACCGGAAATATATTATTGGATATTGCTTTTGCTTTTCATAATACAGAAATTTCCGTGGAACATTTATATCAATTAAAACCTGTGACAAGTCGTAATAGCAATTTGGATAATTTAAAGATGCTGAAGGAATTAATGCCATGCATGTGCGCAAATTTTAATTATGATGTAAGAGTTGTATATGAAGAGATTACATCAAGAGAAGCATTTTTTCCATTTGAATGTCTGCTCATGACAAGTAAAGCAGCATTGTGGATCGAGAAGGATTATACATGTGCGCAGGTAGTTACAGATTTGAATATTTTGCAATTTTATCGCGCCAGGTTTGAGAGCCAGTATAAAAATAATGGTGCTATGCTGCAGCGCAGTGTAAATATTGCAAAATGGCAAAACGAGATTCAAGACACAGAAAAGTCAGGAAGTGTCGGTTATTATCTTAATTGGCAATTGTGCGCGATGACACTGATTCCGGTGGAAGTGTTAGAGAAGCACATTAAAGAAAATATGAAAAAGTACCTTCTCCCTGAACTTAATACATTCGCAGAGAGAGTGCAGGTGAACAAAGAAAAGAGAACCAATATTGAGTATATAATGCTTGATGGTGTGCGGTATTTTATGGAGACAGGAAAAATACTGGAATTACCGGATGAATGGTATATCCCATTTTCCAGAGAAGAACGATGCGAAGTCTTAAAAACATTGTTAAAAATCGTTAAGTGTGAATACGAGATTGAGCAGGCAGAAGAACAGACAAAAGAGCTGTCTAAAGAATTATCTTCCTTTAAAACAATAAGGATTTTGAATGAAAGGCATTTTAATCTTGTGAAAGGCATTGCACTTGGAGCTTTCAGCGAAACAGATAGCTATCTGTCATGTTTAGGATATGATGGAAACATGATTAATTTTATGTTCTATGAAGCCGGAATTACAAAATGGATTTTTAATTTTCTAAAGTTTCTTTCAGAAAGCGAGTGGGTGTACTCGACAGAAGAACAGGTCAGGCTGGTAGAAGAACTGCTAAGGGAATTTGGAGAGTAAATATAAATGCAGATACAGGAATAAATACAGGAGTAAAGTTGTTTTCCCTTATCATGGTGAAGGAGATTTACATTATAAGAGAAAAAAAGAAAATAGCGGATAATTTACACTGAAAATATGCAGAATAAAAAAATATGGTCTATTTTGCTTGTTGAAGCCGAAACAAGTGGAAATAGACTATATTTTTTTTGATGAAAAATTTAAAATAGCAAATAGGACTTACGAAGATTTTATACATTATTTGTGTAATCTGTAAGAGTTAAAAAAATTAAAAGAGGGAGATTCAGTATGGGAAAATTTACAATCTGTTGTCCGAATTGCGGAAGTTATGTAAGAGCATACAATGGACTCAGGGGAATGATACAGAATCATATTACATGTGGAAATTGTAACGAAACAATTGATGTAAGAAGTAACAGAATGATTAGTGTAATATGTCCAAGTTGTAAAAATTCGGTATTGTACGATCAAGGAAAAAAAGTACCAAAATGCCCAGTCTGCAATAATGAGATAAAACCGGCAGAAGGCAAAAAAATGATTAAGATACATTGTCCAACATGTCATGCCGCTTATAGCATGTCTGAGGGAGCAGCGGAATTTACTTGCTCTCTGTGTGACAGCTTAATTAATGTTCAAAAAGAACTTGCTGCAATGGCAGCAAATTCAGGCGTAACTAGTCTTATTGAATATGATCCTGGTGACAGAGACTGGCTGGTATACAAACATCCCATAAAAAATTTTGCAAATGGTTCTCAATTGATAGTGCGTCCTGGACAGCAGGCACTTTTGGTTGAAGCGGGTGAGGATTCTCATTTGTTCGAGTCAGGTGAGTATACGCTTGATACAGCAAATTTCCCATATCTGGAAAAAATATATAAGTTGTCAGACGGTGACACAAGAGGAACTTTCCAGAGTAGCATTTACTTTTTTAATCAGAGAACTATCACAGGAGGCGGTGGAAAACCGCTTGAATGGTATGTAGTAAAAGTTCCGGTTATGTTTAGTGAAAAGCTTGAGGGAAGCAGCAGAGCGGCTGAGTATTATTTTGATATCGGATGCAGTGGAACTTATGACATACATATTACAAATGCGAGAAAGCTATTCTTAAATTTTAATTCTGTTGCATCAGGTTTAAATGTAGATACATTTTCAGATACAAAGTATAGTGATGCGGTGGGATCATTATCGAAAGCTTTAAAAAGTAAGATAAATGCGTGGGGAGGTGAAATCCTTGCAAATACATTACCTGAATTGTCAATTGGAATTTTTAATTTAAGAAGAAAAAGCAGTCAAATAGCTGACCAAATTAGAGAAAAAATCAATCAATATCTGGATGAATTTGGTCTTGAAATACAGACCTTTGTGGTTGACAGCTTTGCAACTCCGGAAGACGATGAAGAAGATCCGGGTTATAAAGATTGGATGAATCTTAGAGGTATGGGAACTGACAATCTCACACGTCTGAGAAAGGAACTTTATGAGCAGGATAAGCAGGAACAGCTTAGAAGAACCGAAGAGAGAAGACTTGAAACAGACCGAGTTAGAGAACTTGGCAGGGCAGAAATAGAAGCTGAAATTATACGCATGAAGGCGAGAGCAGAAGCAGAAAAAGCAATGATGATGGGAAATGCGGAAGCTGAAATATTGAAGGCAAAAGGTGGAAATTATGCTATGGAAACCCAGCGGGAAGTCGGCAGTTTGGCAATGCAGAATGGACTTCCGTCAGGTGGTGGAAGCGGCGAAGGATCCGTAATTGGTGATATGGTTAATCTTGGAATGGCAGCAGGGATGGCAGGAACGGTAGTAGGAATGACTGGAAAAGTGATGGAACCTGTAGTTTCAGCAATGAATGGAACTGATTCTGAGAAAAAGCCGGTGAAGATAGAGCCACAAGCCGTAATGAAGCCATCATGGAATTGCCCGACATGTGGGAATACAGGAATTACGACAAAGTTTTGTCCGGCATGTGGAACGCAGCAACCAGAAAAATGGACTTGTCCAAGTTGTGAGGAAGAAGGGATTACGACGAAGTTTTGTCCAAATTGCGGAACGCCAAAGCCAGAAAAGTGGACTTGCCCCAATTGCGGGGAATCGGGACTTACATCAAAATTTTGTTCAGGCTGCGGAACACCAAAGCCTGAAAAGGGAAAGACAGGGTGGAGTTGCCCAAATTGTGAAAAAGAAGGAATTACAACGAAGTTTTGTCCGAATTGCGGTACACCAAAACCAGAAAAAAAGTCTGCTGAATGGAACTGTCCAAATTGCGGTACAAAAGGACTTACAACAAAATGTTGTCCGGAATGTGGAACATTGAGACCAGAAAAAAGTGAAGGAGAAAACTAATGAATGGTAATTCGAAAAAAAATGGAAAATTTATAATCTTTTCTGTCATAGTTATTATAATGATTAATGCATTTTGCATGCTCTTGCCGTTGAAAAAAGATAGGATATTATTTGCAGGAGATGCGTTTATGTGTGCCGGATTTGGTATGCTGGTTGTTGCGTTTTATATGTCTAAAGCGAAGGAAGATGCAAAAAGCAGGTTCTTTGGTTGGCCAATTCTGACAACTGGTGTTAGATTTTGGGTATATGCAATTATTTTAAATGTAATTGTTATTGTGGTAAATCAGTTTGTAAATATACCGCTTTTAATCATGGCACTTGGTAATATCGTATTGTTCTGTATAGAAGGAATTGCATTGATCAGTGTTAGCAGTGCAAGGGATTTTGTAGCTGGGCAGGATGAAAGAAGAAAACAGCGTATGCAAACAATGAAGATGTTGCAGGCGAAAGTGGGTGCGCTTTGCGCACAGTATGATTCAGGCGAAACCGGAAAAAAACTGAAAGAGTTGCAGAATCAATTCCGATACAGTGACCCTAATTCAAGCGCAGCATCGGTTGAGACTGAAATTAAGATTCAAGATGCGTTAGATAAACTGGAAATAGAATTGAGTGAGAATCCGGACATGGCAGTCAGTTTAATTGATGAAGTTGAAAAAATGCTAAAAATAAGAAATCAGCAAGCATTGTTGAAATAAAAGGATAGGGAGACAAAAGATGGCGGCATTAAAATGTAAATATTGTGGAAATGCGCTCCATCCGCAGGAAGGTCAGACGATGATTACCTGTGGACGCTGCGATAGACAAACAATGATTTTTACAGCAGATGAAAAGAAAAAACAAAGATTGCTGGAAGATGCAGCAGATCTGAGAATGCGATGCCTATTTGACCGGGCAAAGTCAAAGTATGAGAATGTAATTCAGGAATATCCGAAAGAGGGAGAAGCGTACTGGGGATACGTATTGTGTAACTATGGAGTAGAGTTTCAATTAGATTCTCGTACTGGAAAATATTTACCTACATTACATCGTATTTCACAGCGCAGTGTTTTGCAGGATCCATATTATCAAAAAGCATTAGAAAATGCAAACCCACTGGAAGCTGATGAGTATACTGTAGTTGCACTGGAGCTTGACAGAATTAGAAAACGCTTTTTGGAGCTGTCTCAAAAAGAAGAAAACCGATATGATATATTTATTAGCTTTAAGCAGACAGATGATGAAACAAGGCATGAAACTGTTGACTGTAGCAAGGCAGAAAATATTTATCATAAGTTGAAAGAAATGGGATATCGGGTATTCTTTTCTAAGATTACGCTTGCAGATCGCGGTGGTGATGATTATGAACCAATTATTTATACTGCATTGGAAGCATCCAAAGTTATGCTTGTAATTGGTTCCAGAAAAGAATATCTTGAGGCTCCATGGGTACGAAATGAGTGGAGTCGTTTCCTGGATATGATGCAGGAAAATTCAAATAAAAAGTTGCTTCCAGTGCTTATTAATGAAATGGATCCGTCAGAACTACCAGATGCATTACAAAGTATACAAGGATATAATGTAGATACGACGCTAGGAATGGATCGTCTGCTTAGTCGTGTAACACAATTGGCTCCAAAGAAAGCCAAGCAAGAAAGTGCAGGGGTAGGCATTAAGGAAGTTAGCGCGAATGAGAAAAGCCTGCTAAAGCGTGCTGTAATAGAAAGTGGATCTGGACATTGGAATAAAGCAAGGGAATATTATAATAAAATACTTGATGTGTATCCAGAAAGTGCACATGCATGGACTGGATTATGGTTAGCTTCTGATTCTATACGTAGTCAGACACTGGAAGAATTTCAAAATGATATTATTGGAATGATAGAAAATCCTGATACGGAAACATTAGATATACATAAAGACATTGACAGAGTGGATGAGGACGGACTGAGCGGTATTGCAAAAGATAATGATCGCGAAGATGTGCGAGCTGATTTTTATAAAGATTTGAAGCAGTACGTGGTGCCTAATTATTATGAAATAAATGATATGCGTAAAAATTTACCATCAGAAATGCCGCAATATTCATCTGTAAGGAAATTTATGAAGAATGTTAAGGGGCATATTGATAATGCATTTAAAGATGAAAATTATCAGCGTGCAGTTCAATTTGCAGATGATGAATATCGAAATGAATTGCAACAATTCAAGAGTGATTTGGAAGCAAAATGGCATAGTAGATTTCAGGAAGAACTTACTAAGGAAGGGGAAACTGAAAAAAAATTAAGAGCAGAGCTGATTGAAAATTATGAGGCAGGAATACGCGAGATAAAATCTGACATGGAAAAGGCAGAACAGAGCAGAGAAAGCGAGTATGAGTTAGCATGTAGTGATATGAGTTCATCGAGTGCATCGCAGAAAGCACAGTATACGTTGAAGCTTTTAACTAAGATTGGTAATTATAAAGATGCATTGCAGAAAAAGGCAGCAGTGAAAGCAGTAGTTGACAAGCAACAAGAAATCAATAATAGTAATGGCGGAAATACGTATATTTTACAGAAAACATTATGTGATAATCTCAAAGATTGGGCTGCCTACAAAGAAGCGCATGAAAAGATGTTGTCGAAAAATTCACCTACAATATTGAATTATGTTTTATTAGTACCATATGCATTTTTAATTTGGGCTTGCACTATAGCGGGAGGGATACCTTCAACGTTGTGCATTATAGCAGGCTATTTAGTGTGCTGGTATCTGTGGAAGAAAGATAGTGAAGAAGAAATTGTGTGCGGTTATATAGCACTTATGGTATTACATGTGCTACAGGCTTGGCTTTTTGACTGGAAAATTGCACTGATATTAGCAGGTATATATCTGGTATCGGCTTTGAGTGAAAAAGGTTTTGCAAAACTGCTTATGTCAAATCGGTGCAAAAAAGTGGTTTTAAAAAAATGTGAAGATCAAATTAGAGTGGATGAGGAGAGCTATAGAACCGAATTGAATGAAATTTGGCAAAAAGCATTTTCAATTGATTACGATGGCATTATGTTGAAATCCGCTTTGGACAAGGAATCGGTAGAACTTGCATTCTACACGTTAAAGAAACTTCAAAATTAAAAAGAAGACGACTTGTCAACTACCCACCACCTAAAGGTAGTGGGTTTGTAACCAAAGTACGTAAGAGTGCCTTTAGAGCAATGCTCCGAACAGTTTTCTCTATACCGACGTTATAGCAGAGTAAAATAACTATTTCAAGAAATTTATAAGGCTCCTCACACCTCCGAATGGAAGTGGGAGGAGTCTTATGACAAACGAAAGGATTTTATTATGAAAATAAAAATATTATGTTACATATTGTCTTTAATTTGTGCTTTTAAGAGCATGGCATTTATAAAGACTGAAGAAAATAATTTGGATGCACTACAATCAGACATTGATGTATTTGCTAGCACAGAAGGGAATGGATTAGAGGACTCAGATGCTTCTGTTAGCGATCAGGATGAAAATGCAAGGATAATTAATAAATATTTTGACTTCGTAGAACAATATGGGGGAGAAGTATTTTATTCAATACAAAATATAGGAGAAGGGAAACGGCCGATATTATTGCTGGCATTTTCAATGGACAGTGCATATTATGAGTATATTGATGATCAGAGTATTTATAGTAGTATATGTGACGTATATGATTGTATAAATGAAGAAGTAGTTCAAATAGGTTCAATGACTAGTTTGGCAGGTTGTTTGTCTCTTTACGCAAAAGATGATAACTTTTATGTTGCTGCTCGAAGCAATATGCATTCTTTTTGCTTTAATTGTGTTAAGGATGATGCGGTTTATTCATATGGATATAATACAAACAACATAGTAGAAGATACGGTTCAGTATGAAGAATATGGTGAATATTATAACTATGCATATGGAACAACGCATTATGACGATGCGATCAATCAGTATTCTAATATTGGTAGTATTGCTTTTAAAAAATATGCAGCAGAAGATCGGATTGTTATAGAAGAAGGAGATGCAACTAAAGAGACAAGTGTTAGTATTCAAAATGTAACAGTAAAATTTGATAATTGGTATGATAATTCTACCGAGTATGGAAGATTATACGGAATAGATGATGCTGGAAATACCGTATGGGAATATATTCCCAAAGCAGGTGTGGCAGCAGAATTATCACATTATATCGATATAGGAAGATGTGAAGATCGTTATTATTTTAATGAAGATCAAATTATATATTGTTTCAATGTATATACAGGAGAACTATTGTGGACAAATAGCGATGCTAGCTTTGGAGCAACACTGTTTGATGAAAATGGTGGTGGCTTGCTGTATGTAGCAAGTTGGTATGAGGATACACTTTGCATCATTTCCAGCGAGGGAAAAACATTACTAAAAATAGATAATTTGAAGTCAGGGAGAGCAGCTTCAGATTCAGTACCGAGTAGTATGAGATTAATTGATAATCAAACACTTGAGATTACTTACTGGAACGGAGAGGTAATCTATGTAGATTTAAGCGGTTATGTTTGGGTGGGCTAGTATAAAAGTACAAGGAAAAGCTTGGATTTATTAGTGATGGACCAGAAGAATAGGCAGAATAGAAAAGATGCTGAGTAAAAGGAGAGAACAGTAATAGCACATTATACTTACAACTATCATTGTAATAAATGTGATCATATGTGGTAGTAGACGCCCATCAGTGAAAGTAACTTGAAATAGATTTTGTATCGTAACTATGGCAAAAGAGAAATGCTTTCCTGAAAGCAAAATCGGTATTTGAACCTGATATCACCATAATGTTATACTGAAGATGAATATTTGATAAATAAACAGCAAAGGGAGAACTTTGATATGGCAGGTTATATTTTGTATTCGACACCAAATGAAGAAAAAGACAAGGAAATAAAGGAACTTGAGCTGCAGGAAAAAAGGGAAGTATACGGTCTTAATGAGGAGTATCGTAAACTTGGTGAGGCTTATTTTGAAAAAAATAAGTTATGTCAGGATGTGCCGGAGGAATTTAATGCATACTTTGATGCAATAAAGGCGAAAAAAGCAGCAATTAAGCAGTGCAGAGAAAAAGTAATGGCTTTTAAGAAGGTAAAAGTGTGTCCGTATTGCAATAGTGAGATTCCACAGGAGTCTATATTTTGTATCATGTGTGGAAAGAAGGTACAGGAGATTCAGCCGCAGAAGCTGGAAAATACAGTGACATGTAAATATTGTGGAACTGTACTTCCGGCAGGAAGCAAATTCTGCGGATGTTGTGCGCATAGTCTGGTAGGCGAAGTTGCCGAGAAAAATACTTTATTAAAAGATATCAACGCAGTTGATACAGAAGATGAAAATGCATATGCTGATAAATCAGAGGCAGAGATGGAGATCGTTGAAAGTGATACTTCTGAAAATATAGAAAGCATGACAGGTGATTTTTCAGATGAAGAATATACAAATCAGGAATGTCAATCTGAAGAATATGCGGATGAAGAGTGCGAATCTCAGGAATATACGGATGAAGAGGAGTATGAAGCTGAAGAATACACCGATGAGGAAACAGAGGATGAAGAAGATCTGTATGCGACTGTTGCGGCAAATACCGGGTGGAATGCAGTAAAGATCTGTCCGCGGTGCAGCAAGAAATTGGATCGTTCCAGTAGATTCTGTACGGGATGTGGAATGCGCTTATAAGATTGATTTGTAGGGGGAAAGGCAAATGATATGTCCGAATTGTAAGAAAGAATTGCCGGAAGTTGGGCGCTTTTGTGGATATTGCGGAGCTGCACTGGAACAAGAATCAAAAGAAATACCGTCTAAAACTTTGCCTAAGAAATTGATTGAAGAATTGCCTGAAACACCATCGGAAGAATTGCCTGAAACATCATCGAGAGAATTGTTTGAGACATCATTGGAGAAATTGCCTGAGACGTCATCAGAAAAAATGCCTGAGGCATCATCTGAAACAATAATCGAAAACATACCGAATTACAACGAACAGAGCAATGATAAAATTGACAGAATTAATGAGATTAATAATATTGATGAAATTGATGAAATCGACGATATGAAGACTGTGATGGCGAATGGCGTTGATATTGCAAATTCAAAATCAGGCTCAAAAATGGCAGACGATTATCTAAACGTCATGGATTCAAAAAAAACTGATCGCAGCAACAATAGCAACAATAATATCAATAACAATAGCAACAGCAATAATAAGTATAATAACAGAAATAATAATAACCACAATAACAAACGCAATAATACAGGCAATGCAAGGCAGTTGAAAAAGCAGAAAAAAACAGAAAAGCATTTAAAAAGTAATTCGACATCAAAGTGGATTATTGCATTGTCTGGAGTGGCTGTGATTTTGATTGTAGTGATTGGACTGTTGTCATTTCGGCTTTTGAGTGATGCAAGAGGTAAGAATTGGATTGTACAGCTCGAAGAACTGGAATGCACTCAAAAATTAAAAGATGAAGGTATTTTAAGTACATATCAGTTAGATGGTGAATTTGAGCGAATGAGTGTAAAAGCTGTAATTAAGCAATTACATGATTCGTCGCTAGAGCAGGACACAAAGCTTCTTCAAATATGGATTGATGATTCATTAGTATATGAGATTGAAGCCGGAGAAATCGATAAGGAAGAATGGACGTTTGCGATTGATCTACGGGGTGTTAAGACAATGACAATATTAACATCCACACAGACAACACTGGATGACGTGCAGATGATTCGTCAGTCGGCAGAGGAGAAAACTGAAGCAGAAGATGTAAAGGAAAAGTCTCAAAAAACGACAACGAAGACAACTGGTAAAACGACAAGCAATAAAAAAACAAATAATAAAAAAGCAAATACTAAAGACAGCAAATAATAGAGAAACAAATAACAAAGACAACAAATAATAGAAAAACAAATAATAAAAAAAACAAGCGAGGATATATGACAATGAAAAAAGCAGGTAAAATCATCGCAGGTGTGGTTGCATTTGGAGCAGCTGCGGCAGTTGTCACAGGAGTTTTCTTTTACGGAACTCTTTTTCATAAGGCGGAGCAGACCATTGAGACTATGAAAGAGTTGACAGATGGAACTTCATTTGAGATTGATGCTGAATGTGATGTGACATTGAAGGCAAATTCAACGGACGCGATGTTACTTACAGCTCTTATTCAAAAAGCAATTGGCAGTGATGAAACTTCATTTCAACTGTCAGCTGTGGGACAGAGTAGCAAGACAGATTTTGACTTAGACATTTCAGCAGGCCTTTCCGGATTAGACTCTGAAATTAAATTGACTGATCTGATAAAAGCTGATAATGACTGTTACATCGGTGTGGATAGCCTGATATCTGCGGTTGCAGGAGATGCGATTGACAGCAATTTGCTAGTAAAGATTGCTTATGAGGAATGGATTAAGGACCGTTATATATCATGGACTCAATTAAAGCAGCTTATTACAGACTTGACGGGAAAAGATTTTAGTACAGAAGAAATTTCTGTTACCTGGGCAGATTTGTTAGTATTTTTATGCAGCCCGGAGCATTTATTTGATCCTGATTTATGGTCAGCTGTCCAGATATCAAAAAAGGCAGATGGATATTCAACTTACCGGATTAATGCGGACTATTTTTCAAGCTTGATTGGGCTAGATTCAGATATGATAGATGCACAGCTTGAATTTCATGTCGATAAGGAAAATAAGACGTATGATTTGAAGCTGGACATTACAGTTACGGATGATTATGGCAATCAGATTCAGACATCAGCAGAAGCAACGGCAACAGCGATGGAAAATCAGGTTGAGATAACTGCTCCGGAACTTTTGCTTAGTGATGAAAAAATCAGTCAGATGAAGGATATTGTCCAAAGTCTGTTAGGGGGATTCTGATATGGAAGATATGATGCAGACGGTATATTATGATCAGAATGAAAAAGAATCCGGAAAACCGGGACTGATTTTTTTTGACAATAGAGAAGAGGCACGGGTCGTTTTATTGGAAAAAAATCAGGTTACGGTTGGCAGAAGTTACCCAGGTGCAAAAGCGGATGTGTGTCTTGAGTCTGAAATAGTATCAAGAAACCATGGCATTTTTGTGAAAGAAAATGATGGTTGGTGGTATCAGGATAAAAGAAGTACAAATGGAACATTCTGTGGCGGAACGTTGCTTTTTAATACCGATAAGAAAATACATCTTAGAAATGGTGATGTGCTTCGAGTAGATTCGATGGATTCATCTAAACGTCATAAGGACAGCGTACTTGTCATTTTCTCGGAACGTTGCAAAAAAAATGATAAGTGGAGTGCGTATCATCTGGAGAATGGAAATACTGTGATTGGCCGTGATGAGAAGAAATGTAAAATTGTTTTGGGCGATAGGAATGTATCGAAGAATCATGCGGAAATTCGCAGTGACAAAAGCGGGCAGTATTGGATACGTGATCTGGACAGCTATAATGGCACATTTGTGAATGGAACGGAAGTAAAGAAGTGGTTTAAACTGCAGGATAAGGATGTCATTATGATCTGTGGTGTGAGACTGATCTTTGCAAATGATACGATTCTTTATAGCAGCGGAAAAACAGCCAGTGTACAGATGAAAGTAGATATTGAGAAAAAAGAGGTTCAAAGCTTTGATAATAGAGGGAAAATGGTTACTCTTTTAAAGAATATTCACCTTGATCTGGAAGGTGGAGACTTTGTTACTATTTTGGGCGGTTCCGGAGCCGGTAAATCTACGTTATTAGGATGCATGAATGGATTCGAGCAGGAAGGTGTACACGGAAAAGTTTGTATTAATGGAATCAATCTGTATGAAAATTATAACAAATTGAAGCTTAGCATAGGATACGTACCGCAGAGCGATGAGGACTTGCCACAGGAACTTACAGTTTATGAGCTGGTTTATATGACTGCACAGATGAGAGTTTCGTGGGAGACACCAAAAGAGATTAAGGTACGTGTAGAAAAAGCATTGAATGATCTGATGCTGACACCGAAGAAAAGAACATTGATCAGAAAGCTCAGTGGCGGTGAAAAGCGTCGAGTCAGCATTGCGATGGAGTTGGTCGCAGACCCAATGATTATTTTTATGGACGAAGCGACATCCGGCCTGGATCCGAGAAGTGAGACTGAGGTTATGCAAATTTCAAAAATGATTGCGCACGAACAGAATAAAATTGTCCTGATGATCACTCATAATACGCAGAATTTTGTTCTCTGTGATAAAGCAATTATTTTGTGTAAAGCAAATCAGGTCGGACGTCTTGCATTTTTTGGAAGTCCGAAAGAAGCACTTCGTTACTTTGATGTTTCCAGCATAAATGAGGTTTACGAAAAGCTGAATACGCATGCAGAAAAATATGTACAGCATTGAATGGGGGAAAGATGATGGACGAAATGGAAAACAGAAAAAATGTGTCAGCAGCAAAGCAGTGCGGGATTTTGACCAAACGCTATTTTAAGATGCTTGTTAGAAACCCGAAAAAAATGATTGGAATGTTTGGATTTCCGGTAATTGCGGTGGTTATTGTTGTATTCGTAGCAGGCGAGGATATGTTTGCCAACTACGAGGGAACGAATTCTGCTTTGTTTCTGATTACAAGCGCGGCAATATGGGGTGGCATGTTTAATTCGATTCAGGAAATTTGTAAAGAACGCGGACGATTAAAGCGTGAATATATGCTTGGACAGTATTTGAGTTCCTATATGATCTCAAAGGTGATTGTCCAGGTAGTTTTTTGTCTTATTCAGAGTGCAGTGTTGTGCCTAGCATTTTTCTTTACATATCTTAAATATGATCATGCACTTCCGGAAGACGGAGTGGTGATACCAAATATCTATATTGAATATTATGTGACTATTTTTCTTTTGATGTGTGCATCAGATGCGATGGGACTTTGCATTTCAGCGGTGCTCAAAAATGCAGATATAGCAAATGCTGTGGCACCATATGTATTAATCGGACAGCTTGTTTTTTCAGGTGTGCTTTTTAAGCTGAAAGGTGCAGCAAATGTAATTTCTTATCTGATGGTCAGCCGTTGGTCGATGGAAGCGCTT
This sequence comes from Anaerovoracaceae bacterium, assembly GCA_963604075.1. Taxonomy (GTDB): domain Bacteria; phylum Bacillota; class Clostridia; order Lachnospirales; family Lachnospiraceae; genus Anthropogastromicrobium. The sequence goes on from CAVCPW010000136.1 coordinate 16,579, forward strand.
GGATCAAGCAGCCGTTTGAATGATCTTCCGCTTCGTATACAGGCAACAGTGCCGTCAGTTCCGCATGAGTTTGATAAGATTTATGACAGCGCGCCAGAGCACATCTGGAAAGTGTGGCTGATCTTGCTTATGTTTACACTTGCATTTGAGATAGCGGGAACTGTATTTTTGAAGAAAGTCAAAAACGACGGACGCTGAGAGGAATAGCAGATGGGATTTTTGTGGTTCAAGATGAAGAAGGAAAAGCAGGCAGAAGATGATGCTGACTGGTATAAGGAAGTGGAAGCAGATGGTAAACAGGACTGGTGGCTTTCTATGGCAGTTGCAAGTGACAAAGGAAATGTACGCTCTAACAATGAAGACAATTTTTTAATGGATTCCATATGTAATGAAAAACAGTTAGGACGGTATTATTATGAAGATAGTCAATGTCTGAATCAGTGCCGTGTGGCGGCTGTCTTTGATGGAATGGGAGGAGAGAGCAGTGGCGAGCTTGCTTCTCTTACGGCAGCTAAAATGATGGGGGCTGCGGTGGCAAATCAAAGAAGTGTTGAGCTGAAAGCTTTTATGAAAATGATAAAAAACAGCTTTGGCGATATAAATAATCGTATCATAGAATATCAGAATGAACAACATACAGTGATTGGAACGACTGCAGTAGTACTTTGTACGGATGGAACAGAATTTCAGGTGATGAATTGTGGAGATAGCAGAGCCTATCTGTTTCGGGATGGTCAGGTGAGCTGTCTGACAAAAGACCATACGCTGGCGGCAGAGCATATCGCGCAGGGATTATATCGCGAGGACAGTAAGGAAGCCAGACGTGATAAGCATAGTTTGACATGCTTCCTTGGAATTGATACTCAGATGATTGGACTTGTTCCGGATGAGACAGGATGGTATGACTTTGAGGATGATGACATCTTATTGCTGTGCAGTGATGGACTTACAGATGCATGCAGCAGCGGGGATATGGAATATATTCTGAAAGAAAAATCAAGCTTGAAAGATAAAGCAAATGATCTTTTAAAAACGGCGCTTAAGCAGGGAAGTAAGGATAATATCACTTGTCTGCTGGTGAAGAAGGTAAAACATACAGACCGAGGAGCTTTGACATATGGAGAGAATTGACATTGATGTAAACGAGCTTGTATTCGCAGGCTGGAAAATTGGAAAAGAGCTTGGAAAAGGATCTTTTGCAACCGTTTATGAGCTAAGCAAGGGAAATATGGTAAGGGCCTTGAAAGTGGTGACATTGCTGTCAGACCTTGATGGCACAGAGGACGAGATTGAGACGCAGTTGGCAGATAAAATGGAGGCTGCATCAAATGAGATAGAAGTTAATCATCGAGTCAGTGGTCATACAAATGTAGTGAATTATCAGGAGTATGAATTTGTCATTGTGTGGGATGAACAGCACACCAGAAAAGAAGGACTTCTTCTATATATTATGATGGAGCGCATGGAGAAAACGCTGCAGCAGGAAATTCGGGAAGGGACACAATTTTCGGAAGAACAGATAATAAAAATGGGAAAAGATATCATGATGGCACTTAAGGTGTGTCATGAGCAGCGCATTCTTCATAGAGATATCAAGCCAGCCAATATTTTTATTGCTGACCATGACACGTACAAGCTCGGCGATTTCGGAATTTCAAAGGTGCTCGGTGATAGTACAGTGGCTTTTACACATACCGGAACTCAGGCATATGTAGCACCGGAACAGTGGAATAATCTTCCATATGGAAAAGCTGCAGATATTTACAGTGTTGGACTGATATTGTATCAGCTGTTGAATGAAAACCATCTGCCGTTTTCTGAAAATGGTCTGAACGCAGATAGTGTAGGAAGACGATTAAAGGGTGAGACATTTCCAGAGCCATCTAGAGGTTCAAAAAGACTCAAGGAAATTGTGATGAAAGCATGCAGGTATTCGGCATCGGATCGCTATCGGACAGCTGATGAAATGCTTATTGCTTTGGAGAATGTTAATAACGATGCCCCGACGGAAGAAAATGCCGATTTTGCAGATCCATACAGTACTGTTTCGGCAGATGCAGAATTTAAACCTGCAAAGAGCAAAGAACGTATAGCAGGAAAAAAATCTGTGTTAAGGCCGGACTTCGATGCAGACAGGTTCAAATCGGAAGGCCTTACAACACTTAAAGATGAATACCAGACAATTGCTTTTACGGGATTTATGAGCAAACAGGAAGTGGAAGCTGAGAAAAAAGCAGTGAGCCTTGTCGGAATCGGTTCAATGATAATTTGCATGCTGCTGATCTGTATGATATCGGTATTTATTTCTCTTTTGCAGAATGAGACGGATTGCTTTTATACGGCAGGAGCTTTCATTCTGGAATTTTTGCGTCAGCTGACAGATCAAATCAACAGTTTGCGGGGAGAATAAGTTATGGAATGGAAAATAGATGATACTAGCATTGACTGGATAGTCGCACATATGGATTTATATTATTCAGATCAGCCGGATGCAATTTGTACGATGAACGAGCTGATAGAAACAGCACAGAATCGTTTGCGTGATTATAATGGATATGCAAAGGCAAAAAATGAGTTCTTGGAGAAACTGTGTAATAATTATGTTGCATTTAGAAGTGGTTTGTATCAGCTTACGGATAAACCGATTGTAATTACACAGGTTGAAGGTTATCTGATGTATCAAAAGGACAGCAAGCGCTGGGTTCCTATTGGCTATTTAAAGGAAAAACGTCTTCCATATACAAATAGAAGCTTTATTGAAAGTACAGAAAAGGGAGCACAGGATTTTGTTAGAGCAACCGCAGAAGCAAGGGAAAACTGGATCGATAAGGAAATTGGAAACAACATGCGTATTTTGCGTGATATGAAGGGCATCTGGCTTCGTTTGGCTGCAGTGATTATTATGCTAGGCTGTGATGTGGCAATGCTTTCGTATTTGATGGATGTTTTGGGAACTGAAATTTGGTTTAAACTTTTCTTGTGTGGTCAGGCAGGAGGAGCAGATCTGTTTCGGTATTCGCTTCAGCCAGAGGAATCGACTGTTGCGGCAACGATAATTATGCTTTTTTGTGGGGGGATAGTTATTCTTTTAACCTGCTGTTTGCTACATGATGTGAGAGGGATTGCCAAGGTAAGAGTAGTGCGAAAGACAATCAAACGATACGAGTATCTGGAAAAATGTCTGAAGAAGATTCTTTTTTATATAAGAAGTAAGGATCTGGATGCGATGGAGCGCGAGCTGCAGTCTCTAAAGGTAAATAAGGCTGCGCATCGTTCGCTGATGCCGGCAGGAAGCATGCATCTTCGCATGCAGTCGTTGTGGGTTCGACATCTTCCTTTTACTGTCTTGAATATAGCAGCACTGCTTGGATTGCTCATATTAGGCGTGATGAATTTGTACTTTATTCGATGAAGGAAAGAGAAAGGGAAATAGACATAATGAAGAAATTTGAAGATTCTCTTCTGGAGATCGTGCAGCTGCGCGGTGGATATGAGATATTGAATAATAAACAGAAAACACTCGATGTGTACATGAACCTGAATGTAGGCTCTGATAAGGTTAATTGGATTCGGGAAGCATTTGACTGCGGAGCGATTCCATACATGATGAAGGAGATTGAAAGAGGCTCGACCAACTATGCCGTAATTAAGAAAAAGATATTTAAGATACTTTGTGATTGTAGAAGCGATACAGTGCGTAATGGAAGGGTTATGATCTGCATGTTTCGTGCAGTAGGTTGGGACGACACGGCAGGAGAAGTTCAAAAAAGCATGAAAACAGGGAAAACTATTGCTCCTGTTGTAACAGTGGCAGCAGTGTGCTTGGCGGTTGGATGTGGTTTTTTATTCGGAAAGCCGGTTGTTAAATGGGCAGAAGAGATTGTAAACGATTATGATGATCAGAACGCAAATGGCAACCAACAATCCGATATTCCTTCAGCCGCGCAGACTGTATCAGACGAGCAAAGCATGACACAGCAGAAAAAAGAACAGACAAAGCAGCAAAATTCGTCGCAGAATACTGCAGGGTCTTCAGTAAACTCTGATCAGAAAGTATATCAGGATGATTCGGGAATGGCTGATGTCACAACATTGAATTGGCGAAATATGGAACTTTCTGATACATCATGTGTGCGAGGCTATGACAATTTGTCTGAGCTTGATCTGGGCGAGAACCAGATTACCAATTTATCTGATTTATCCAGTTTGACCAAGCTTAGTATTCTCAATATTTATCATAATCCGGTTACAGATTTTTCACCGCTTTCAAGTATTACCAGTCTGACGAGAATTGATGCAGGAGAGACAGCTGTGAGTGACTTGTCTGCGCTTTCATCACTGTATAATCTTAAATACCTGGATGTATGGTATACAAATGTGAGTGATCTTTCTCCACTAAGTGGCCTGACAAATCTGACTAATTTATATCTGAGTCATTCATTGGTTACTTCACTTGATCCGATTGTAAATTTGCCGAATCTGTCAGTGCTTAGTATCAGTGGACTAAATATAACAGACGGTAGCTTAGAACGCTTTAAGCAAAAGCATCCGAATTGCAAAATTTACAGTTATTCATATAAGGATGAGCGAGAAAGTGCGGATGGATATCTGATGCCGCAAAGCAACGTCTATATACTCTCGAAAGCATTTTTGAAAAATTATAGTATATATGATTTATGGATTGCCAAAAATGAAATTTTTGCGCGTAAGGGACGCAAATTCGAAAATGCTGAACTACAAAATTATTTCAATGGAAAGAACTGGTATCACGGTTTAATTGAATCAGATGATTTTAATCCGGATACTATGCTAAGTGATGTAGAGAAGGCAAATGTGGATTTAATGATTGAACTGGGAGCAGACACGTATCAAAACTAGGTATACATATCTGATAGGTTGGTGCATTAGTGCAAAATTTTGCCCCCAAAGGGTTAACTATTATTTTATAGTAATTTCACTTGCCTCTTTCTTGAAAAAACGGTATAATTGCAACATTAAGCGAGTATTTAAATGATTATACCGCTTTTGGGAAAGGGGTTTTTTATGGCGATAGCGACAAAGAAACTTCTGGCGGACGGTTTGAAAGAGCTGCTGAAGAAAAAAACATTAGATAAGATTACGGTAAAGGAACTGGTGGCAATCTGCGGAGTGAACCGTCAGACATTTTATTATAATTTTCAGGATATTTACGAGCTTCTTGAATGGATTTTTGTTGAAGAAGGAGAACGCTTAAAAAAAGAAACAGAAGAAATGACAGACTGGAGAGAACGCCTTCAGGTAGTTATTAATGAGCTTAATAATGAAGAAACCAGGCGATTGATTCTAAATGCATTTTATTCTGTGAATCCTATGCAGATTGATAAATTTATGCAGAACTATTTCCGGCCATCAGTGGAGGAAATTATTACAGAAAATATTCGTGATGTGGATATCTCAGAAGAAAATCGCGAATTTATGATTCGTATGTATGATTTGTTTTTTGTGGATCTTGTTATGCGGTGGATTCAGAGTGGCATGGAGATGAGTGAAATGACTGGTGATATTGAGAAAATTATTTCTGTCATGACAGGTTCGAGTGTATATATAGCACAGGGCTTAAAAGATTTGGAAACTAAAAAAAGAGAGTCATTTCGGCCGGCAGGTGAAAACAATCGAAGCAGACAAAATTAAATAGAATTTGTTAGAGTCAGTCGGGTATAGACAACGAAAGCACTTTGTCTAAATTTTGGACAGGTGTTTTTGTATGTCTATTCCATATTTTCATGTTAGTCAGTACAATAAAGTCAATTCAGAGGCAGTAGCAAAGATATAAAAGATGCAGCTGATATAGTGGGGGACAGTTTGTAAAATTCGAATAAATAAACTGTACCCTTAAATGGTAGGAGGAATGAATTGACATGATTGGACAGGAATTAAGAAAAATGGGTATTGCAACTGCATACCGTTATATCGAGAAAAATCCGAAAGATAATTTAAAAAAGCTTATGACTTGGGTAGACCGTATCGCAGGGGAAGGTCCGGACAGCTTTGAGGAGCAGAGAAAGGTTGTATGGGATGTGTTAAATCATCCGGAATCCAATATGTATCAGCTGATTATGCGAATTATTGAGGAGGTAAATCCAGAAGTCGTTAAGACAATTTTCTCAAATTTCTTCTTAAATGCAGCGATTCTTGGTTGGCCAAAGCAGGAAAAGTTAAGAGCAGAATACAATTGCAATATCCCATGGGCGATTTTGCTTGATCCGACTTCAGCCTGTAATCTGCACTGTACAGGTTGCTGGGCAGCTGAGTACGGTAACAAGCTGAATTTGTCATTCGATGAGATTGACAATATCATTGAGCAGGGAAAAGAATTAGGCATTTACTTCTATATTTATACTGGCGGCGAACCACTTGTCAGAAAGAATGACCTGATCGCATTATGCAAGAAGCACTCAGATTGTATTTTCCTTTCTTTTACCAATGCAACTTTAATTGATGAAGTATTTGCTAATGATATGCTTCGTGTAAAGAACTTTGTTCCTGCAATCAGTGTGGAAGGTGATATGGCAGCTCATGATAGCAGACGAGGAAATGGTTCCTATGAAAAAGTTGAAAAGGCGATGAAGCTGTTAAGGCAGAAGAAGCTTCCATTTGGTGTCTCATGCTGTTATACCAGTGCAAATTGCGACAGCATCAGTAGTGACGAATTTTATGATTGGCTGGTTGATCAAGGTACATTATTTGCATGGTATTTTCACTATATGCCAGTTGGAAATGATGCAGTACCACAGTTGATGCCGACACCGTCTCAAAGAGAGATGATGTATGATCGTGTACGTTATTGCAGGTGCACAAAGCCGATATTTGCAATTGACTTCCAGAACGACGGTGAGTATGTTGGCGGATGTGTAGCTGGAGGACGCCGTTACTTACATATTAATGCAAACGGTGATGTGGATCCGTGTGTATTCATTCATTACTCGGACAGTAATATCCATGAGAAGACACTTCTTGAATGCTTACAGTCTCCATTATTTATGGCTTATCACGATAATCAGCCATTTAACGAAAATCATCTGCGTCCATGTCCAATGCTGGAAAATCCGCAGAAATTAAGAGAGATGGTAGAAAAGACACAGGCGAAGTCAACGGATATGCAAAGCCCGGAAAGTGCGGAGCATCTTTGCAGCAAGTGTGATGAGTATGCAAAGAACTGGACACCGTCCGCTGAAAAATTGTGGAGTGAATCGCATAAAAATTAAGTATCACAATAAATAAATTGAAGAGAATAGTGAAAATAAGATGGTTTGTACAGAGAGGAAACGAAGATTTATGATTTACGCGGATCATGCAGCAACAACAAAGATGAGTGAGACGGCAAAGCAAGCGATGCTGTATGCCATGGAAGAAAACTGGTGCAACCCGTCAAGCCCATATACAGCAGGACAGCAGGCGTCAGGTGCGCTGATGGATGCGCGTGTGCGAATTGCCAGATGCCTTGGTTGTCTGCCGAAGGAAATCTATTTTACTTCAGGAGGAAGTGAGGCAGATAATCAGGCAATTTTGTCTGCGGCAGTCATCGGAAAGCGACAAGGGAAAAAGCATATTATTTCAACAGCATTTGAGCATCATGCTGTTTTGCATACTTTAAAAAAACTGGAAAAAGAAGGCTTTGAGATTACACTTCTTGATGTTGGAGAAGAAGGAATTGTAAGACCTACGCAGGTAGCAGAGGCGATTCGCCAGGATACAGCACTTGTGACTGTAATGTATGCAAATAATGAGATCGGAACCATTCAGCCAATTCGAGAGATCGGAGAAGTGTGTAGACAAAATGGTGTGTTGTTTCATACGGATGCGGTACAGGCTGCAGGTCATCTTCCAATTAATGTAAATGATGATCAAATTGATATGTTATCGCTGTCTGCACATAAATTCAATGGTCCAAAAGGTATTGGCGTGTTGTATGCAAGGAGTAATGTCTTTTTGACTAATCTGATCGAAGGCGGCGGACAGGAGCGTGGAAAGCGTGCCGGAACAGAAAATCTCCCAGCCATTGCCGGAATGGCGGCAGCACTTGAGGAGGCGTGTGCGTTGCAAGAGGAGCATGCTGCTTATGTAACACAGCTTCGTGATCATCTGATCGCAGGATTGAAGCAGATTCCAGATTCAATCATAAATGGGGATGAGAAAAAACGTCTTCCAGGCAATGTAAATTTTTGCTTTAAGAAAACGGAGGCAGAAGGACTTTTGCTTTTGCTTGATAATAAGGGGATCTGTGCGTCTTCTGGATCTGCATGCACATCAGGCTTTCTTGATCCTAGCCATGTGCTCCTTGCGATTGGACGAGATCCGGAGACGGCACGAGGGTCTTTGCGTCTGACACTTGATTATGAAAATACACCAGAAGAGGTGGAGATAATCATTCAGGCTGTTACAGAGACAGTAAAAATTTTACGGGGAGAATAAAGAGATTCTCTTAATTGTGTGCAGTTATTTGGTTATGAGCAAGTAACGAAGCGGGTTGAAAATCCGCTTGACTAAATACAGTATAAAAAATGGCGGCTCTTTTTGGAGCCGCCAAAATAATAGTTAATGACTATAAATATAACAATGTATAGTGATTATATTTAGGCATGGGATGCCAAATATATAATAATTACAGATATAACATTTCTGAATATGCCATAATAAATGGGCCACTTCCTTTTCCTTCATCTGGAAGATAATATTCCGTAATCTCATAATTGTTTGTATTGTTTGCACTTGCTTTCAAATAAATATCTTCTAATATGTTATCGTGAAGTTTGATATCTACAATTGCATTAAATGCTTTGATTGCAGGTTCACGGTAGGACTCGTCCAGCCATCCCTTGCGCACACCCTTTAGCAGCATATAAATCATCATTGCAGTACCGCTGACTTCCAGACGATTTGTCACAGTAAGAGGCTGATCAGCAAGATTTGTCCATAATCCAGATTCGTGCTGATACTTTAACATGCCGTCTGCAAATAGCTTTAAAGCAGCTTTCCGTTCTTCGATATAGCAGTCTGGAAGAATCTCCATCACATCAACCATCGCCATCGCATACCAGCCCATCGCACGTGTCCAGTGGTAAGCGCAGACATCCTCACGGCTGTTGCATGCATGATAATACATTCCATTTGGTGCAAGCATCACATCGGCCACCCAATTCAATCTCTCATTAATAACAGCAAGCTGTGCGGTATCACCAATCTTTGCAGCATAATGAGCCAAAAATGGCTGGAGCATATAAATTCCATCCAACCACACCTTATATTTTGGCGGCTGTCCACCTGCCCAGCAGTGCCAATAGTTCTTTCCAAGTGCGTCTTCGGTATATTTTTCTACTACAATATCGCCCTTTGAATTAGTGTGTTTCGGATCTGTTAAATCGCGGTACAATTCAGCAGCAACCTCCGCGTATGCTGGATTTTCGTCAAAAGCTTTCATAATAAGTGCAGCAGTCTTATAACAGTCTGCGCCGTGATGATCTACATAACCTGCAAGATTGCGGCTTAAGTGATGAATTCCATTTTCATCGGTCACAAGCATTGCGTCCAGATATTCTAGTACATAGCGCTTATATTCTGCGCCATCTTCCGGTCTTGCCTCATATGTATCATAGAGACCTTCCATTACAACACCGTTGTAATAGCTCCAGTCAAACAGATATGGCTTTACAGACGGGGTACGCTTCTCATTGTCCCATGAAAAGAACTTATGCTCATCTGCCACGACTTCCTTTGGAATGTTGCAGGAAGATTTGATCGTAAGCGCATCAACATAATTTTTCGCCTTTAATAAAATGGCATTTTGCGTATCATTCATTGAATTGCCCATAATAATTCTCCAATCTTATTAGATTTCTTGTAAATCCAGTATACCATGTAAAATGTTTATTGAAAAGAAGAAATGCATAATATGAAGTCTCCACGCCCATGCGGTGCATAGCTCCTATGGACGTGGATGAATGCCAGATTTGATAGATGCATCTGTGCTTCGTAAGTCTACCGGGAGGTCACCGCTATTAACAAGCCTGTTGGGTAGCAATTTTCTTCGTGAACAAATATGTTTCTTAAAGAAATAAGGTCTGGTAATCTGAAAAAAAGTATGATACAATACTAAAGATGATATTTTATGGACGAAAGGGAGGTAACTATGATATTAAAAAGGAGGACACCAGCGTGTTGATTATAAATAATAGATTGAGAACATATGAATTGCAAATGAAGGAATTATACGACGCATAGCAGTGGCTGTTGCAAATAGACAATGAAAATTGTATTTGTTATAGCCATTGCTTTCCGGTAAATAGTACCGCATGGGAAGCCGCTGCAGTCGCAGCGCAGATTGAGAGGAGAGCATGAGCTATAGAAAGGCAGAGGAGGTTCTGCCAAGAGAATTAATTGAAGTGATTCAGCAGTACGTGGACGGAGAAAATATTTATATTCCGAGAAAGCTTGAACATCGAAAAGGCTGGGGCGAATGCACACAGGCGAGGAAAGAACTGGACGAGCGCAACAGTGCTATATTTAGAGAGCATCAGGAGGGGGAAAGTGTCCCAAGGCTCTCACAGAAGTATTATCTTACTGAAAAGAGTATACAGCGCATTATTCGCCAGTATCGTTAAGGAAAGTTAAAAAAGAGGGCTGTCATACGACAGCCCCATATTTACGTTTGAGTATAAAAGCATTTACAAAACAGGAGGAAAATTTTGTGAAACAGAAACGCTTGTATCAGTATATTGCCCCCAATATACTGGCCATGGTAGGTATGTCATGTTATATTTTGGCAGACACATTTTTTATCTCTACGGCACAGGGAACAAACGGTATCACAGCATTGAATCTGACGTTGCCGATCTACGGATTGATTTTTGCAATAGGTTCCATGATCGGAACGGGATCCGCGATTCGCTATGCATTAGCGAATGCGACCAGACAGCCGCAGGCAAAAAATTATTTTTCTAATGCATTGCTGTGGGATGTGATCATTAGCCTGATTTTTATTGCAGCGGGTGTCTTTTTTCCAGGACAGGTCATGCGTATAATGGGTGCCGATGCGACGATTGAAGCCATCGGTGCGCCGTATATTCGCATCGTACTTTGCTTTACTCCATTTTTTATGATGAATTATGCATTTACTGCATTTGCACGAAATGATAATGCACCGCACATTGCGATGGCAGCGACATTGTTAAGCAGTCTGTTTAACATTATTTTTGACTACGTGTTTATGTTCCCTATGGGAATGGGTATGCAGGGTGCGGCACTTGCAACAGCAGTTTCACCGATTGTCAGTATTCTAATCTGTCTGGTGCATTACCTGTCACCAAAAAGTAGTATATCATTTCGATTTGTCGTGCCATCAGTGAAGATGCTGGTCTTATCATGCAGTCTTGGCGTTGTCGCATTTGTCGGTGAGATTGCTAGTGGAATCACCACAATGGTATTTAATTTTGTGCTTCTGAGAATTGATGGAAATACTGCAGTTGCCGCGTATGGAGTTATTGCTAATACTGCGCTTGTCGGAACCGCGATTTTTAATGGAGTTTCGCAGGGACTTCAGCCGCTTGCGAGTGAGGCACATGCGAGAAGCGATGCACACGAGAAGCGACAAATTCTGACAAAAAGTATTCTGACGGGAATTGTATTAGCGGTTGTTTTGATCGGAGGCGTATGGATCTTTGCGGCAGGCATTACAGATGTGTTTAATAGTGAACACTCCGCACAGCTTGCGGCCTATGCTATCCCGGGAATCCGTATTTATTTTGCAGGCTTCTTTGCGGCAGGAATTAATATTATCTGTGCGGGCTTTTTAAGTGCAACTGACCATGCAAAGGAGTCCTCCATTGTAGCAATCACAAGAGGCATTGTGGCAATCATTGTTTTTGCACTGGTGCTTCCAAAGTTTCTGGGCATTAATGGTGTGTGGCTCGCATTCCCAGCGGCAGAGGTGTTTACGCTTTTGCTGACGATTGCAATGGGAAAGAAGCTTGCTTAATACTTGCTTGAGAATACAAAATATATTGATAAACATACATTTCCCGCGGTTTTGCCGCGGGATTTTTTGATTTATGTAGAAATTGAAATAAAATGCCCTTGACTATGTAATTGATGACAGGTATCATAGAAATCTGGGGAAAGATAGAAAATAAAAGTAATAAAAGGAAAGTAATAAAAGGAATGAAGAATCCCCGATTCCTTTTTATTTATAGCCAGTTATAGGCGATGGAAGGCGCTAAAAAATGACACAGTTTGAATCAAGAAATATAACAATGATGATGGATCTGTATGAGATGACAATGGCATACGGATATTTTAAGGAAAATGATACTGAGAAAAAAGTTGCATTTGATGTATTTTACCGCAGAAATCCAGATGGCGGTGGATTTTCAATTTTTGCCGGATTAGAGCAGGTGATTGAGTACATCGAAAATATGCATTTTGAGGAGACAGATATCGATTACTTCCGTTCCTTAAATCTTTTTGATGAGGAGTTCCTCGCATATTTAAAGGATTTTCGCTTTCATGGCGATGTTTATGCATTTGATGAAGGAACCATCATGTATCCAAACGAGCCGGTTGTTACTATCGTTGCGCCATTAATCGAGGCACAGCTTGTTGAGACTGCTATTCTGGCACAGATTAATCACCAGAGTCTGATTGCAACGAAGGCAAGACGTATAGTTAAGGCGGCAGCAGGACGCAGCGTATCTGATTTTGGTGCAAGACGCGCTCACAACATGGATGCAGCAATTTATGGCGCACGTGCTTCCTACATCGGTGGTGTAAACGGTACGGCAACAGTCAGCGCTGGATTGATGTTTGGTATTCCGGTAGGCGGAACACATGCACACAGCTGGGTTATGGAGCACAGCGATGAGCTGACAGCATTCCGTAGCTATGCAAAGGTATTCCCAAACAACTGCACACTGCTTGTTGACACATATGACGTATTAAAGTCAGGCGTTCCGAATGCCATAAAGGTATTTCAGGAGATGAAGGATGCAGGCATCCCACTGACACGCTATGGCATTCGTCTTGACAGTGGAGACCTTGCTTATCTGTCCAGAAAGGCAAGAAAGATGCTTGATAAAGCAGGCTTTACCGATGCGAAGATTGTTGTTTCAAATAGCTTAGACGAATATACCATCAGCTCTATTCTTTCTCAGGGTGGCTGTATCGATAGCTTTGGTGTCGGTGAGCGTATGATTACTGCAAAGACTGATCCTGTTTTTGGTGCTGTTTATAAGATTTGTGCAGTTGAAGAAAATGGCAAGTTTGCACCGAGAATAAAAGTTTCTGAGACTGTTGAGAAAATTACTAATCCGGGTCTGAAGAATGTATATCGTGTATATGATGAGGAAGGTCATGCAGTAGCTGATCTGATTACTGGATTTGATGAGAAGGTGGATTTTGACCAGCCGTATCGCTATGTGGATCCTGAGAAGCCATGGAAGAACAGATGCTATGAGAATTGCACTGCAAAGCCGCTGCTTCATAAGGTTATCGAGGGTGGAAAGCGCCTGACTAAAACCCAGTCTCTTCAGGAGCTGCAGACATATGTAAAAGAGCAGCTTGACAATGAGATCTGGGAAGAGGAGCAGCGTTTCGAGAATCCGCATAAGCATTATATTGATATGAGCCCGGATTATTATGAGATGAAGATGAGTATGCTTCATGACATTAGAACTGTATAAGCGATATAAATAGTATAGTGTAGTGAATAATAACAGTGGCGAAGATATTGAAAAGTTATGATATATTTGCAGAAAGGCAGGGAAAGACTGTGAAAAAATTTGCCATAATCGGCGGCTCATTTAATCCGGTGACAAAGGCTCACGTAGAGATCGGACAGATTGCTGCAAAAGAATTGCCAGGGTGGCAGATTTTATATATTCCGGCACCAGACCGTTTTCTGACATCATGGAAGGCGATGGAACAGCATGATATTTTGTCGGGAGAGCAGCGTCTTCGCTTATTAAAAAAAGCGACAGAGTCACATGGATTTCTCTGTGAGGACTGTGAGGTATACGGAAAGACAAGTGCGAAAACATACGATACTATGCAATATCTGAGAAATAGTTATGGTGGAGATACACAGCTTATCTATGTATGTGGAACGGATAAGCTTTCTGAGTTGTCTATATGGTATCGTGCAGAAGGTATCTTTGAATTGGCAAAGATTCTGGTAATTCCGCGAGATGGGGATGAGCCGGAAAAAATGATCGAAGAAATTCCATTTTTAAGGGGACATCGAGATCGTATCCTGATCAGCCATGAGCCGCGAATTTATCCGAATTTTAGTGCAACAAAAGTAAGAGAGAGCATCAAAGCCGGAGATGGAAAATGGAAAGAAATGGTTCCAGAGGAGATCGTAGCAGAGTTGGAACATTTATGAAATTTGGAAGCAAGAGAGGATGGTAGCAGAATGTCATTGAGCAAAAGCGGATATATAAAAGCAGTGGCAGTTCATATGAAGACATCATTGGGACGCCCAATGGAGAATGCAAAAGAGATTGTAAGGCAGGTAATGCAATACGAGAGCAAGAATCCGGATCTGATCGTGTTCGGAGAGCTGACTATCAGCGGTTACAGCTGTGGCGATCTGTTTTTACAGTCCTTTATGGAGGAACAGTGCAGAAAAGCAATCACCTATCTGCGCGACAATTTGCCGCAGTCAGATATGCTGATTGCAGTCGGTGCACCACTTCGAAAAGATGGAATGCTATTTAACACGGCACTTATTTTTAAGGGCAATCAGCTGCTAGGCATTGTGCCAAAGACTTTTGTACCCAATTATAGCGAGTTCTATGAGAAGAGATGGTTTGTCCCTGCGGATCGCCGATTTTCTGATACGATTTACTATAACGAAGTATTCTATGATTGTGATGAAGAAGGTTGTAAAACTTTTCCATTTACACCAAACCTGATCGTTGAGGGACGAAATGGTATACGTCTGGCGTGTGAAATTTGTGAGGATTTGTGGGTAAATATTCCACCGAGTTCCTTCCATGCATCAGCAGGTGCCAATGTCATTGCAAATCTGTCTGCGTCAAACGATGTAGTCACAAAGCCAGAGTATCGCAGAGACTTAGTCCGTATGCAGTCTGGTACCAATATGTGTGCTTACGTATATTGTTCTTCCGGAAGCGGTGAGAGTACGACAGATCTGATCTTTTCAGGTCATAATATCATTGCGGCAAACGGAGCAATCCTGGCAGACAGTAATAAAGAAGCCACAGAGGCACTGATTGATCTGGAGCGAATCAATAACGACCGTGTAAAGAACAACAGCTTTTCTTATGCGGCAGCACAATGTGCGCAGATGGTATCAAATGGAAAGGGTTACGTGCGGATTGCAGCCGTAGGGCACAGCATAGAGCATTGGCCAGAGAGCCTGAATCCATATCCGTTCGTTCCGAACGAGGCGGAACGCGCCGGACGGTGCAAAGAAATTATGCGTCTTCAGGCAACAGGTCTTGCAGAGCGTCTTACAAAGATTGGTATTCATAAGTGCGTGATTGGTGTATCTGGTGGTCTGGATTCAACACTTGCCCTTCTTGTTATCAAGGAAGCGTATGATATGCTTGGCTGGCCGCTTACTGACATTATCGGAATCACAATGCCGGGTTTTGGAACGACAGATCTGACAAAGACGAATTCCTGGAAGCTGATGGAGCAATTAGGAATTACTATTCGCATGGTTGATATTACAAAGGCATGTTTGCAGCATTTTGAGGATATTGGACATAAGCGCGACAGCTATGATGTGACATATGAGAATACACAGGCAAGAGAGCGTACCCAGATTTTGATGGATATCGCAAACAAAGAGGGCGGTATCGTAGTCGGAACAGGTGATATGTCAGAGCTGGCACTCGGATGGTGTACTTATAATGGTGATCACATGTCCATGTATGCGGTAAACGTCAGCGTGCCGAAGACACTTGTTAAGTATCTGGTACATGCGTATGCGGAACTTCATCCTATTGTCCATGATACGCTTGAATCGATCTGTAACACAATCATCAGTCCTGAGCTGCTTCCACCGGATGCAGAGGGCAACATTGCACAGTCTACTGAGGCTACGATTGGAAAGTACGATTTGCATGATTTCTTTTTGTACCATTTTGTACGTAATGGATTTACAAAAGAGAAGATTCAAAAGCTTGCAGAGATTGCATTTGCTCAGAAGAATGTAACCAAGGAGGAAATCGCGTCCACACTTGATAATTTCTTTAGACGTTTCTATGCACAGCAGTTTAAGCGTTCGTGTCTGCCGGATGGTCCAAAGGTCGGTACAGTGTCACTTTCACCGCGTGGTGACTGGAGAATGCCGTCGGATGCGAAGAATCCGTATTAAGGTTGCAATGATTTGATAATATCTACTAATCAAAGTTTCAATAAAACAAAATATGAGTGCAATATTTTATAAAAGTGTAAGTAGCGAAACGGATTGCGAACATCATTGACGATTTACAATATAAAATGATAAAATATATCAATAACACAGACTGCGCTTGACAAATACTCCTGTGGGGCATACGATAGAGATACCCTGCAGGGGTATATTTAATTACGGACAATTATAGACGATTCCAGTTTGGAAATCTGGTGTGGGATTCTAGGCTATTCGTAAATTGAGTAGCTGGCAGGATTGGCAGATTTTAGGCTATTCGTAAATTGAGTAGCTGACATAATTGACATAATAAAAAAAGGCAGGTACAGATAGTATGATTAAGACAACATTAAAGATTGAGGGAATGATGTGTGGCATGTGCGAGGCACATATAAATGAGCTGATTCGCAGCAATTTTAAAGTGAAGAAGGTTTCTTCCTCTGCAAAGGACGGAGAGACTGTTGTAATCAGCGAGGATGCACTTGATATTCCGTGGGCAAAGAATAAGATTAAAGAGATTGGATATGAGCTTGTTTCTTATGAGAGTGAGCCATATGAAAAGAAAGGCTTTTTCCATTTTGGAAGAAAATAAAAGACACTCTCCATGGCTAAAGTAGAGGATGTAAGGCAATATTTTGTAAGAAAAAACAGGCCGCACAGAACGTTAAATTTCTGTACGGCTTGTTTGATTTTGTTTCAAATTTTTTAATATAAATTTGCAGCAATCGAAGCGACAATAACAGTTAAAAGTCCTGTTACAGCAATAGACAGGCTGCTGATAGCTCCCTCGACTTCGCCCATCTCCATGGCCTTAGCTGTTCCAATCGCGTGGGCAGAAGATCCAAGGCCGACGCCCTTTGCAACAGGTTCTGTAATATGAAATAGCTTACATACCGGTTCGCCAATGATATTTCCGAATACACCTGTGATGATAATAACAGCAACGGTGATTGTTGTGATTCCACCAAGTTCAGTCGAGACATCCATACCGATTGCTGTGGTAATTGACTTTGGAAGTAAGGTAACATATTGCTCATGTGTCAGGCCAAACAAAAGAGAGAATGAATAGATACACAGGACACAGGAAATGATGCCCGAAACAATACCGGCGATGATAGCCTTCCAGTTGCTTTTAAGCTTCTCAATCTGCTCATACAGTGGAATAGCAAGGCATACTGTGGCAGGAGTTAGCAGATAGCTCAAATATTTTGCACTGATATTATAACTTTGGTAATCTATTTTAAAAATAAGCAGAATTGCAATTACCAGAATGATACTGATAAGAAGTGGATTTAAAAGTGGTGATTTAAATTTCTTCTTTAGGAGTGAGCCAACCTCATAGGCAGCCAGACTCAAAGCAGCACCGAAAAATAAGGAATTTGTTAAAAAATTAAGCATGTTACGCTCAAGCCTCCTTTGTTGATTTGGAAGACGCTTTTCTTTGCGCCTCTTTTTTTATTACAAATTGCGTAATCCGTCCGGAAACAACCATTACTACAAGCGTGGAGACGATAGTGATTACAATAACTGGTACGCCGATTGGGGCAAGCTGTGACCAAGAATCAATAAGCCCGACACCTGCAGGAATGAACATAACCGGCATGATTTCGATTAACA
Organism: Anaerovoracaceae bacterium; assembly: GCA_963604075.1. Classification (GTDB taxonomy): domain Bacteria; phylum Bacillota; class Clostridia; order Lachnospirales; family Lachnospiraceae; genus Anthropogastromicrobium. The sequence goes on from CAVCPW010000136.1 coordinate 34,607, forward strand.
GTTTCCCGGTATCTTTGACATGTTCGAGTCGGATAAAGCCACTCAACAATCCGATGAACAAAATTGCAAAGCCATACACGCTTGCAGGAACCGGAAGCGGAAGAACTTCATGAAGCAGTTCTCCGATAAAGGAAATCAGAAGAATCAACAGAAATTGTCTAAGATATTTCATAACATATGCTCCTCCTATGTATACAATTGATAAAAATAAAATATAATTTTGAATGGTTACAATGTTTTGCGTATCAAAAGGAAATTTGTCCTCTTAAAGCACAAACATTACTTTAGCACAGAACTATGTTAAAGACAAGTGGAAGAAATAACCGCAATAATACCTGAAAAAGATGGATTATATATTATAATATGATGATATTGATAATCCATATGGGAGTAGATACAATGAGAAATATACAGAATTAGTTAAAAAAATGGAAAAAATGTCATCAAAACGCAGTAAAAAATACAGAGAAAATACAAAAATTAAAGAAGTAAATTTTATGCTGCAGTTTACGTATCTCGTGAGCAATATTTTTCGTAAAAAAAATTTAAAAGTTAGTCGTAACTTCAGCTTTACAATGGAATATAGATATGGTATAGTAAGCAAAACTACTCTTTGCACTGCAGTATTCAATACAGTACAAACTGAGCAGGCCGGGAGTTTCCTGGGGCCGGGTCGTAAAATGACAGTGGATCGAAGACATCTGCGGGACAGTATATGTAATTACTGGTTTCGTGGGTGTCTTTTTATCTTCCACGAAAAAATAAGTGCCATAAAGAGTTATCAACTCATCATTTATCAGGAGGTAGCTACTATGGAAAAAATGAAAAAACAGGATTTGCAGGTGAATCGGAATGGAAATCAAAATGCAAATCTGCAGGAAAAACAATTTGAAAAAGAGGCTATGAAGGTTTCAACGGTCAGCATTGTTGTCAATGTACTGCTTTCTATTTTCAAACTGCTTGCAGGTGTGCTTGCACATTCCGGTGCAATGGTCAGTGATGCGATTCACTCTGCATCTGATGTATTCAGCACAATTGTTGTTATGATTGGAATTCATTTGTCAGGTCAGAAATCTGATAGGGAACATCCATATGGTCATGAGCGAATGGAGTGTGTGGCAGCTATAATTTTGGCAACTGTTCTTGCAGTAACTGGTCTTGGAATCGGTTGGTCTGCGATTCAGTCCATAGCAAAGGAGAGTACAGGTGTTGTGGTAATTCCTGGCATGCTGGCATTAGTTGCTGCTTCAGTCTCCATTTTCACAAAAGAGGGAATGTATTGGTATACCAGATTTTACGCAAAGAAAATCGACTCAAGTGCGCTTATGGCAGATGCATGGCATCATCGTTCAGACGCACTTTCTTCCATCGGTGCATTAGTTGGTATCGCAGCTTCTAGAATGGGTTATCCATTAATGGATCCGCTCGCAAGCTTAGTAATTTGTGTATTCATTGAAAAAGCAGCACTTGATATTTTTAAGGATGCTATTGACAAGATGGTCGATAAGGCGTGTGACGATGAAACTGAGCAGGCGATTCGTGACTGCGCCGGCAAACAGGATGGTGTTGTGCGTATTGATATGCTTAAGACGCGAGTATTCGGCAACAAGATTTATGTCGATATCGAGATCGGAGCAGATGGAAATGAGACACTTCGTGAGGCGCATGCAGTAGCAGAACGTGTCCATAATTGTATTGAAAGCGAATTTCCAAAGGTAAAGCACATCATGGTGCATGTCAATCCGGCTTGAAGAGATAGTGATATAAATAGTGATAATAAAAAGAACAGCTGTGATTTGTGAACGAACAATTAAATATAACAGGTGAATAAGAAAAATCCCGTCAGCACGTAAGTGCGTGGCGGGATTTTTTGTGGCTAGACAAGAGAATGCATATGGACTATACTGAAAAAAATGAGAGAAAAAACAGCGCATCTTGCGCAGAAAAGAGGAAGTTAATGATTCGAGTAACGATATGGAACGAATATTTACATGAGAAGGAGGAACCAGTACGTCACATTTATCCGAATGGAATTCATGGTTGTATTAAGGAATTTCTGAAGAAGGATGATGAACTTAGCATTCGCACGGCAACATTTGAAATGCCGGAGCATGGTTTGACAGAGGAGGTTTTGTCTCAGACAGATGTACTTATTTTCTGGAGTCATATGCGCCAGGATGAATTTTCAGATGAAGTTGCAACGCGCGTATGTAATCATGTCCGTCAGGGTATGGGACTTATTGCACTTCATTCGGCACATTTCTCAAAAATTATGAAGGGATTGCTTGGAACAAGCATGACTCTTCGCTGGAAACATGGACAGAGCGAGCATGTATTTTGTACAGCACCGTATCATCCTATTGCAGAGGGAGTTCCGGAGCGTTTTGATATTCCACAGGAAGAAATGTACGGAGAATATTTTGATATTCCAAAGCCGGATGATGTGATTTTTACCGGGTGGTTTTCGTGCGGAGAGGTTTTCAGAAGTGGTTGTACATTCCACAGCGGATACGGAAAAATCTTTTATTTCCAACCAGGTCATGAAGAATATCCGGTTTATTACATACCAGAGGTTCAAAAAGTGATTCACAATGCTGTATACTGGTGTAAGCCGGTTGTGCGAAAGGCAAATCAGCTTGATTGTGCAGAAGTGAAGGAGGTAAGACTGCCGTGAGAATATCTGTATTTTATGAGCACATCGAAAAAGCATGTGAGCAGACAAAAAAGCCAATTCGTGAGGTACTTGCGTATGTGAAATCATGTGGCATTGATGGCGTTGAGATGGATTATGATGAGCTTATCCATGATAAGCTTGCGCATAGCAATCAGAATATTTTGAATGATTTACAGAGTGCAGGTTTGAAGATCAGCAATATATATTGTTTTTGTCATTTGGATGATGATCAGCGGGAACAAAAATGCCTGGATTCTATTGATATGGCAGCAGAAAATGGATGTAATCGTGTCCTTCTTGTTCCGGGATTTTTTAATGAGGCAGATGCTGCAGAGATTGGTGCATGTGCACATGATTGGGAAAAGATATCAGCATTTATGAAGATCAATAAAACTGTGCAAAATATTACCGAGGGGCTTCGCCGAGCCGTTGCATATGCAAATGAAAAAAACGTCACTGTGACACTGGAAGATTTTGACAGTGTATTATCAACATGTTCTAGAATGAATGAGTTAAAATGGTTTATGGAGAATGTACCGGGAATCTGTTGGACACTGGATGCTGGAAATTTTGCATATAGCAATGAGAATATTTTAGATGCGTATGAACTTCTTTATACCTATACTGCACATGTACACTGTAAGGACAGAGGAACAGAAAATCCTACATCAAATGGAATCGTGGGCGTGTATAATAAAGGGTTGCGTCCAGTCAGTGCAGGAGATGGCTATATTCCGATTGACACTATTCTTTCTAATTTAAAGAAAGATGGTTATGATGGCTGGCTAGCGATTGAGCAGTTCGGACTGGAAAATCAATACGATGGAATTGCAAAGTCAGCATTGTATTTAAAATCCTTGATTTTAAAATAAAACGGTGCATTTCACATCTGGCTGGCGATTTTGCTTTTTGTTTGCACATCATCGCAAGTTGTGCTAGGATATAGGGCAGAATACAGGAGGAGATAGAATATGATTCAGGATATTACACCGCATCAGTATGATAATCATTATACCGAATACCAGCCAGATAAAAAGGACTTTTGCATCTGCATCAAGGATGGAAGAGCCTTTTTATGCCGGGATGAGACAAAGAATGACAGCTGGTACATACCGACATTTGATGAGATAGGACAGGCAATTGACGGGGCCGTTTACTTATTCGCAATTGATAAAAAGCACTACTTTTTAAAGCAGATGACAGGAAAAGAGGACACGGGTTTTCTTGAAGATGAGAGCAATATGATAGCAGCTCCGTTGGATTGTTTGCAGACACTTGAAAATACAAAAGGGGTTGTTGGAGCCTGGAAAAACAGACGTGATATGCGTGAGGTTATGCCACGCTTTATCGCTTTTGCCGGAATTACGGCACTTCAACTTGACGGTTGGTATCGAAATAACCGTTACTGCGGTCATTGTGGTTCGCTACTGAAGCAAGATCATAAGGAGCGTATGCTTTACTGCGAGAAGTGTGGCAGCCGTGTGTATCCGCGCATTAACCCGGCGGTTATCATTGCCGTCACAAAGGGATCAAAGCTCCTTATGACAAAATATGCCGGAAGAACCTATACCAGATATGCGCTAGTAGCAGGTTTTACTGAAATTGGCGAGACACTTGAGCAGACAGTAGTCAGAGAGGTGATGGAGGAAACGGGTATTTGCGTAAAGAATCTTCGCTATTATAAGAGCCAGCCATGGTCCTTTAGCGATACGCTACTGATGGGATTTTTCTGCGAAGCGGACGGAGAACAGGATATTCGTATGGATGAGGAGGAGCTTTCAGTTGCGGAGTGGATTGAGCGTGATAAAATCAATCAGGCTCAGGATTCTTACGATGACCTGAGCCTGACAAATGAAATGATCCGTTATTTTCGGGATCATGAAGAAGCATTTGCAACCATTCAGAACCATGTCAATTGATTCAGTTGACAAAGGAACTGAGCTTCCTTATAAATCTGCGAAATTGAGGCATGTACCTGAATTGATACATTAATCTTTTTTATAGAAGCGAAGCACACCATCCATGCGAGATGTCATATTTAAAAGCAGGCTGTCCGCAATTGTCAACGCGCACATCGCCTCGACTACGACAACTGCGCGGGGAACAATCAATGGGTCATGACGACCTTTGATTGTCAGTTCCATTGGTTCAAGGTTGCGCGAGATGGTCTGCTGTGGTCGAAAGATCGAAGGAGTCGGCTTTACCGCCGCACGCACGAGAATGGTATCGCCATCACTAATGCCGCCGAGAATGCCGCCTGCATGGTTGGTTTTCTTGGCGGCTTTTCCATCCTCGTTAATATAGAAGGAATCATTATTTTCAGAGCCAACTGCGTGAGCTGCCGCAAAGCCATCGCCAATCTCGATGCCCTTGACAGCACCGATTGAAACAAGTGCCTTGGAAAGATTTGCGTCAAGCTTTTCAAAGACAGGATCGCCTAGCCCTGCAGGAACACCTGTAATGCGACACTCAATCACACCGCCGGAGGATTCTTTTTCTTCCATCATGCGATCCACATATTCCTGAGCTTTTTGGGCAGCATTTGCATCTGGCAGATGGAAGGGATTGTTGTCGATTTCTTCCGGGCAGAAATTTTTGGCGGTGATCGGTCCAATAGACGATGCATAAGCGGTAACGGAAACACCAAGCTGCTCTAATAGCTTCATGGCGATAGCACCACCTGCCACGCGTCCGATTGTTTCACGGCCGGAGGAACGTCCACCGCCACGATAATCGCGAAAACCATATTTCTGATCAAAAGTGTAGTCGGCATGACCTGGACGATAACTGTTAGCTATCTCGGAGTAATCTTTGGAACGCTGTGTCTCATTGATGACTTCCATCGCGATTGGTGTACCTGTTGTGCGTCCGTCAAATATGCCGGAGAGAATGTGAACGCGGTCTGCTTCATTTCGTGGAGTGGAGTAGCGAGATTGCCCCGGGCGTCTACGGTTTAACTGTATCTGGATATCTTCTTCTGTGAGTGAAAGCCCTGACGGGCATCCGTCAACGACAACACCGATTGACGGACCGTGGGATTCACCCCAAGTAGTAATTCGAAAAATAGTGCCAAAAGATGAACCTGCCATAAAAATCTGCCTTTCTGTACAAAAAATCAGCTTCGTTTATGCGAAGTTTACGAATAATACGAGTGATACAAACAATATGAGTGATATAAACAATACGAGTGGTACAAATGACACGAATTGTATAATTACTTATTACCACCAATGGTAGCGCTTTACGTTTCCAGTTTAAATGAACTGATTGGACACCGCATCGTATGAATAGTCAATCTGGGCAAGTGAGTCGCAAATTGACTGTTTATCAGCATCCAAACTGCTGCATAGTTCATCTAAATTCGGATAAAAGTCGCGAAGCTGTGTGTTGATATAGCTTAAAAGAATCACTGGATCATTTGGTAAATTATTCATTGGAATCCTCCTTTTCACAGCCGCAGGTGAAAGAATCTTGACTGTGAGCATGATTAGAATCTCTCTGCACGTCACTTTCGTGTGAAACATCTGTATGCGAATTACACATATGAGAATAATCTGCATGCGAATCACATACATGAGAATGGGAAATGCCGTGACTGTCAAATTCGCCCGGGCAGCTGGTATGCAGATAGCTGTCCACAAAATGATGAAGAAGTGCTGCCTGTGTAGTGTTTGCAATGTGATAATGAACTTCTTTGCCGTGGCGTGTTCCTGTAATCAGTCCAGCATCCTTTAAGCAGCGCAGATGATGGGAGACAGCCGGTGCACTCATTCCGATTGCAGCTGAAATATTTAAAACGCATTCTTCACTGTGGCAAAGGAGCCAGAAAATCTGGAGACGCGTGCCGTCACACAGCTGTTTGAAGGCATTTGCCATATCTGTACAGGTGTCTTTGGAGGGCATCGCCTCAAGGACGTTATGGATATCCCCGTGATTGTGGGGGAGAATTGGAGTTGTCATATAAAGTACCATGCCTTTCCGTAGCCTTACGAACAGTCCGCAGGCCTCTATTTGGCAAGATTGATTGCTAGGAAGCAAGAATCTTACAACCATGCTATCTATTTTACTATAAGAAAATTAAAATTACAAGAATTTTTAGAAATTTCCACTTTACTAATTGCCAGATTATGTTATAATATTAACAGAGTGTCTGTGAAAACAGTAAAGGTCTGTTTGGACACAAAAGAAAACCGGGAGCAATCCCTTATTTTAGGAGGTTTATAATGGCTAAGTGGGTTTACAAGTTCCAGGAAGGCAATGCTTCTATGAGAAATCTTCTCGGAGGCAAGGGCTGTAACCTGGCAGAGATGACCGGTCTGGGAATGCCGATTCCACAGGGTTTCACTGTTACTACTGAGGCATGTACCGAGTATTATAACTGCGGCAAGAAGATTTCTGATGAGATTCAGGCACAGATCTTTGAAGCTTTAAAGTGGCTGGAGGAGTACAACGGCAAGAAGTTAGGTGACGTAGAAGATCCGTTACTTGTTTCCGTTCGTTCTGGTGCACGTGCATCTATGCCTGGTATGATGGATACCATCCTTAACCTGGGTCTGAACGATGTATCTGTAGAAGGCTTCGCAAAGAAGACAGGAAATCCGAGATTTGCTTACGATTCCTACAGAAGATTCATCCAGATGTTCTCTGATGTCGTTATGGAGGTTCCGAAGAGCCATTTCGAGAAGATCATCGATGAGATTAAGGCTGAGAAAGGCGTAACCTACGATGTAGAGCTGACCGCTGATGACTTAAAGGAACTGATTGTTCGCTTTAAGAAGGTTTACTTCGATGCAATGGGAAGCGAGTTCCCGCAGGATCCTACAGTACAGTTAATGGAGGCTGTAAAGGCCGTATTCCGTTCCTGGGATAACCCACGTGCAATCGTATATCGCCGTATGAATGATATTCCGGGTGACTGGGGTACTGCTGTAAATGTACAGACCATGGTATTCGGTAACAAGGGTAACACATCTGGTACAGGTGTTGCGTTTACTCGTAACCCATCTACCGGTGCAAAGGGTATCTTCGGTGAGTACCTGTTAAACGCACAGGGCGAGGACGTTGTTGCCGGTGTTCGTACACCTCAGCCGATTTCCACTCTGGAGCAGGCTATGCCGGATGTTTACAAGCAGTTTATGGAGCTGGCTACCAACCTTGAGAACCACTTCCATGATATGCAGGATATGGAGTTCACCATCGAGGAAGGCAAGTTGTATTTCCTGCAGACACGTAACGGTAAGAGAACCGCTCCGGCTGCTATTAAGATTGCTTGTGATCTGGTAGATGAAGGACAGATTACTCCAGAGGAGGCTGTATGCCGTATCGAGGCTAAGTCTCTGGATCAGCTGCTTCATCCAACATTTGATACCGCTGCATTAAAGGCAGGTGAGGTTATCGGTTCTGCACTTCCGGCATCTCCTGGTGCTGCTGCAGGTAAGGTTTACTTTACCGCAGATGATGCTAAGGCTGCTGGTATCGGCGGCAGAGGAGAGAGAGTTATCCTGGTTCGTCTGGAGACTTCTCCTGAGGATATCGAAGGTATGCATGCATCTCAGGGTATCCTGACTGTTCGTGGTGGTATGACATCTCACGCAGCAGTAGTTGCACGTGGTATGGGTACCTGCTGTGTATCCGGTTGCGGAGAAATCAAGATCGATGAGGAAGCTAAGGTCTTCGAGTTAGGTGGTTACACATTCCATGAGGGAGACTACATTTCTCTGGATGGTACCACTGGTAAGATCTACAAGGGCGATATCAAGACTGTTGAGGCATCTGTAGGTGGAGACTTCGGACGTGTTATGGCTTGGGCTGATCAGTTCAGAAAGCTGTCTGTACGTACAAATGCAGATACTCCGGCAGATACAATCAATGCTGTAAGACTTGGTGCAGAAGGTATCGGCCTTTGCCGTACTGAGCACATGTTCTTCGGTGAAGAGAGAATCCCGAAGATCCGTAAGATGATCCTGTCCAAGACTGTTGAGCAGAGAGAGGCAGCATTAGCAGAGCTTCTTCAGTTCCAGAAGTCAGACTTCAAGGCTATGTACGAGGCACTTGAGGGTCGTCCGATGACCGTTCGTTACTTAGATCCGCCGCTGCATGAGTTCGTTCCGACCGATCCGGAAGATATCGCAGCACTGGCTAAGGATATGAACCTGACAGTTGAGGAAGTAACCGCTACCTGCGAGTCCTTGCATGAGTTCAACCCAATGATGGGTCATCGTGGATGCCGTCTGGCAGTT
>CAVCPW010000137.1:0-4788 GCA_963604075.1 Anaerovoracaceae bacterium
TATGAAGAGGGCATTCGTCTTGTCCGTGGGTGCGCTGGTCAGATTGACCGTGTGCAGAAGCGTATTAAGGTCATAGAGACAGAAACAGAGGAAGAGTCATGATGGAATGGAAAGAAGAGTTAAAACAGCATACACAAGAAGCAGAGGAAGTAGTAAAGCGCTACCTTCCGGAGGAGACCGGACATCAGAAGCTTTTGATCGAGGCGTCAAATTATAGTGTTTTAGTTGGTGGAAAGCGCCTTCGTCCGATGATCATGCTGGAAAGCTTTAAAGCCTTCGGCGGCAGCGGTGCGGTTGTAGAGCCGTTTATGGCGGCACTTGAGATGATTCATTCCGGTTCGCTCGTCCATGATGATCTGCCATGTATGGACAACGATGAGTACAGAAGAGGAAATCTCACTACATGGAAAAAGTATGGCTATGATATGGCAGTGCTTGCAGGAGATAAGCTGTTTATCTATGCGTTTGAGACAGCAGCAAAGGCATTTGCACTGACGGATCGTGCAGATCTTGTTGGAAAAGCTATTTCCATTTTAGCAAACAAGGCCGGAATTTACGGTATGATCGGCGGACAAAGTGTGGATGTAGAATATACGAACCGACCGGTAACGCAGAGTCAGCTGGAATTTATCTATGAGTTAAAGACAGCTGCATTATTAGAGGCGGCGATGATGATCGGAGCTGTCCTTGCAGGAGCTGATGACAGTCAGGTGCAGGCTACGGAGCAAATCGCACACCATGTTGGCATGGCATTTCAGATTCGTGATGATGTTCTGGATGTGGTTTCCACGACGGAGGAACTGGGCAAGCCGGTAAAGAGCGATGAGAAGAATAATAAAACTACTTACGTAACGATTCACGGAGTGGATGGTGCTTCTAAGCTTGTAGAAGAATATTCCAAGACAGCAATGGAACTTTTGGACAAGGTTTGCCCGAATGCTATCTTTTTAAAGCAGCTCTTTGAGTATCTCATCGTAAGAAAAAAATAAGCACTGCGATACTAAAGGGGGCCGGGTTATGGTACTTGAAAAAATACAGGGGCCGAATGATGTCAAAGCACTCAGCGAAGAAGAGCTTCCTATCCTTGCAGACGAGATTCGGCAATTTATAATTGACAAGGTCAGCGACAATGGTGGTCATCTGGCATCTAATCTTGGAGTAGTGGAGCTGACGATTGCACTTCACAGGTGTTTGAACTTTCCAGAGGATAAGCTGATCTGGGACGTTGGACATCAGTCCTATACACATAAGATACTCACGGGACGAAAGAACGGCTTTGATATGCTTCGCAAATATCATGGTATGAGTGGATTTCCAAAGCGTGAGGAGAGTGATTGTGATGCATTTGATACAGGACACAGTTCAACTTCGTTGTCAGCTGGCCTTGGCATGGTTTGTGCGCGTGAGCTCAAAAAAGAACAATACAATGTCGTTTCGGTAATCGGTGATGGTTCACTTACAGGTGGTCTTGCGTTTGAGGCACTGAATAATGCGGTGTCTCTCAAGAGCAATTACATCATGATTTTAAATGACAACCACATGTCTATCTCGGAGAATGTTGGCGGACTCTCGCAGTATCTGGCAGGGCTTCGAACAGCAAAGGGATATACGAATCTCAAAAAAAATGTTAAAGCGTCATTAAGCAAGATGAATGCAATTGGTGAGGAATTAGAGCGAAACATTCATCGTGCAAAGAGTATGCTCAAGCAAGCCTTTATTCCGGGGATGCTGTTTGAAAATATGGGCATTACATATCTTGGGCCGATTGACGGGCATAATATTGCTGCGCTCACAGGGATTATTGAGGATGCTAAACAGGTGGAAGGTGCAGTGCTGATTCATGTGATAACAGAAAAAGGCAAGGGCTATGAACCGGCACGATTACATCCGGAGTCTTATCACGGTGTTGGACCATTCATAAAGGAAAGTGGAAAGGCGAAAAAACCAAAGGAAGAAGCTACGTACACTGATATTTTCTCCAGAACGATATGTGATTTGGCACAGACGCATCCGAGGCTTGTGACGATTACGGCTGCAATGATGGAGGGCTGCGGATTAAAGGGATTTTCTAAACGTTTCCCGGATCGCTTTTTTGATGTGGGAATTGCAGAGGAACACGCTGTTACGTTTGCATGTGGATTGGCAGCAGGTGGTTTTCATCCATTTTTTGTTGTATATTCTTCGTTCTTGCAGAGAGGATATGATCAGGTTTTGCATGACATGTGTATGCAAAATCTTCCGGTTACGCTAATGCTAGATCGTGCTGGTATTGTCGGTAATGACGGTGAGACGCATCAGGGCGTGTTTGATCTGTCATATCTGACAATGATTCCCAATATGACTGTTTTTGCACCGAAGAATCGATATGAATTTCAGGATGCGATTGCGTTTGCGGCTGATTTTGATGCACCGATGGCAATTCGTTATCCAAAGACTGAGGCAATTCGCACATTAAAGGAGTATCGTCAGCCGATTGAGATTGGAAAGAGCGAGTGGATCAGGCGCGGCAGTCGTGTGGCACTTCTTGCGATCGGTACTATGGTTGAGACAGCGATGGAAGTCGAGGAGCTTCTTGCAAAGGATGGCATTGATGCGACTGTTGTAAACCTTCGTTTTGCAAAGCCACTTGATACAACAATGATTGACGAGGTGCTCGATTATCACAACTTAATTGTCACGATGGAGGAAAATGTGCTCTCAGGCGGTGTAGGTGAGCATGTCTGTCGCTATGTGGAGCAGCATTCTACAGGTGTGCGTGTTGTCACCTGCGGCATCCCAGATATATTTATCCATCAGGGTTCGATTAATGAGCTGATCGAAGAGGCTGGGCTGGATGCACAAAATATTTACCAGAAAATCAGAGCGTTAGTTTGATGAAATGTGTCAGGTCATGTGAAATACTGACCGCGAGTTGAAATGAAATAAATAAGTGAAAAAGGACAAAATAAAGTGAAAGAACGTTTGGATGTACTGTTAGTTAATTTGGGTTATGCGCCTTCGAGAGAGAAGGCAAAGGCTGTTATTATGTCAGGCTGTGTCTATGTAAATGGGCAGAAAGAGGACAAAGCTGGCACTATGTTTGATACCTATGCGGCAATCGAAGTGCGGGGTAACTCATTAAAATACGTCAGCAGAGGTGGATTAAAGCTAGAGAAGGCCATGGAGGAATTTACGATAGATCTTGATGGAAAGACTTGTATGGATGTCGGTGCATCTACTGGAGGTTTCACGGATTGTATGCTTCAAAACGGTGCCGTAAAAGTGTTTGCAGTCGATGTTGGTCATGGACAACTCGCATGGAGTCTGCGAAACGATTCTCGCGTTGTATGTATGGAAAAGACAAACATCCGTTATGTGGTGCCGGAGGATATTGGATGCCCGGTTGATTTTGTGTCGATCGATGTCTCCTTTATCTCATTGACAAAGGTACTTGTTCCGGTTAAAGAGCTGATGGCCGAGCGCGGACAGATCGTCTGCCTTATCAAGCCACAGTTTGAAGCGGGAAGAGAAAAGGTTGGAAAGAAGGGTGTTGTCCGCGAAAAGGAGACGCACATGGAAGTCGTGCGCATGGTCATGGATTTTGCATTGTCTATTGGCTTTGGCGTACTGGGACTTGCTTTTTCACCAATCAAGGGACCGGAAGGAAATATTGAATATCTTCTTTATCTTCAGAAAACACCAACGGCAGAAGAGCTTGCAGCACCGCTGCCAGATGTAAAGGCACTCGTTGAGCAGTCCCATGAACTGCTCTGATGCAGTTTTGGAGGGACCTATGAGGCGTTTTTATGTGATTGCAAATTATGCAAAGCCGCACACACTTTTTTGCGTGCAGCAGATAAAAGAATACCTGACTGCAAAAGGCGCAGAGTGTGTCATTGCCGGGCCGGCAGGTCCGGATAATGGCCGGTATCACTATACCGATACTGGCCAGATTCCTGCTGATACACAATGCGTTATTGTTTTAGGCGGGGATGGTACGTTGATTCAGGCAGCGCACGATTTAAAAGGGACAAGTTATCCGTTAATAGGCATCAATCTGGGTAATTTAGGCTATTTATCCGAGGTCGATCAGGAAAATCTGTTTCCAAGTCTGGATCGCCTTTTAAAGGATGACTTTTTTATCGAGGAGCGAATGACGCTTCTTGGCGAGATCGTGCGGGACGGCAAGGTGGTATGCAGCGATACCGCATTAAATGATGTGGTATTGACTAGGCTAGAAAGTATGAAAATGCTTCGGTTCTCGCTCTACGTAGATGGTCAATTTATCACAAGATACAATGCAGATGGCATTATCGTTGCCACACCGACTGGCTCCACTGCATACAGTCTTTCTGCCGGTGGTCCGATCGTTCTTCCAACCTCGAATTTGTTTGTACTCACACCGATATGTGCGCAGACACTAACCACAGCGCGCAGCATTGTCCTTCCTGACAATGCACATATACGTCTGGTAGTCGAGGCAAAAGATAGTATTCGCACGCTCCGCCAGGCTGTTAGCTTTGATTCTGACAATGTGGTATCAGTCCATTCTGGTGACGAATTGATAATAAGAAGCGCGTCTGATAAGGTGAGGCTTATTCGTCTTGACCAGAAAAGCTTTCTGGAAACACTCGGTAAAAAGTTGAGTCGATAAAAATGGTATGAAAGAGGAGGTGTCTATGAAAACTGGAAGACAGCAGCGTATACTCGAGCTGATTCAAATGCATGATATAGAAAAACAGGAAGAACTGGCACAAATGCTCTGCGCGGACGGTTTTGATGTGACGCAGGCCACGGTTTCAAGAGATA
>CAVCPW010000138.1:0-17474 GCA_963604075.1 Anaerovoracaceae bacterium
TGCAGTAGTGGTTGAAGCAGGAAGCTCCGACTTCTATAAGTCGGAGTAGTTCACAATATACTGTTTTGCTCATGTAAATAGTATACCATACGTTTGATAAAATTTCAAGAAAAAACCGCCTAACTCACGACTAAAGTCACGAGTGTGCGGCGGCTCATTATCAATCTTACTTATTTTTGCTTGTAATTTTCTCACAGATTCGTTATAATGGCAGTAATAGTGAATCGAATACAAACAGAAAGGAATTAAAAATTATGAAGTTTATCACAATCGGCGAACTTTTAATGCGTCTGTCTCCTCCAGACTATGAGAAAATCCGTACTACCAGCTCCTACGTTGTTAATTTCGGCGGTGCAGAAGCCAATGTTGCCGTATCCTTGGCAAACCTTGGTATTGACACTACCGTATTCACGGTTCTTCCGGACAATGATATCGGCCGCAGCGCAATCCGTTCCTTAAAGGCAAATGATGTACATACCTCCCCTATTATCTTCGGCGGTGAGCGTATGGGAGTTTATTTCCTTGAGGAAGGAATCGGTGTGCGTTCCTCAAAGGTTATATACGACCGTAAATACTCTGCTTTTGCAGAATATGATTATACTACAGTTGATTTTAAGGCTCTTCTTGAAGGCTATGACTGGCTCCATTTAAGTGGTATCACGCCAGCACTTTCCAACAGCTGCCAGATTTTAATCGAGGAGGCTATCTACGCTGCCAAGCAGCTTGGCATGACAATCAGCTTTGACTGCAACTACCGCAGTATGCTCTGGAGCTTCGAGGAGGCAAGAGATGTCATCAGCCGCTACCTGCCATATGTTGACGTGCTGATTGGAATTGAGCCGCTTCATCTTCAGGATGAAAATGGTCACGATATAAAGGACGGTATGTCCATGCAGCCAGATTATGAGGAGCAGGATCGCGTCTTCCAGGCTATGGCGGACCGCTATCATTTCAAGGCAATTGCCAGACATGTGCGCTACACCCACTCCAGCAGTGAGAACTCCTTAAAGGCCTACCTGTATTACAACGGACAGACTTACGAGAGTAAGCTGTTCCGCTTCCAGATCCTTGACCGTGTCGGTGGCGGCGATGCATTTTCATCCGGATTGATCTATGCTCTTATGAATAATTATAAGCCACGCGATGTAATCAACTTTGCTGTTGCTTCATCTGTTATGAAGCACTCCATCCACGGCGATACCAATATCACTGATGTTGATAGCATCCAAAGATTGATGAATCAGAGCTTTGATGTGCAAAGATAAATAAAATAAGTCAAATAAAACTGGCTAGGGACGAAAAAACGGCACTAACGTGCCGTTTTTTCGTCCCTATGACTTTATAACTATGACTTGAGACACAGTTGGTGCAAAATACCTTTCACTTCCAGTACCATAGCTTAATAAAAATGGAAAAAGTGAGTTCCCCAATTTATGATCTTGAACATTGGTGTCTCAAGCTCCTTCTGGGCCTCCTTCAACAGCCGTGGAATATCCAGATGCTGTGGACATTTTTTCGCACAGGCACCACAGCCAACACATTTTGCAGCATTAGTCGTCTCTTTGCGAAATACAGTAATCTGAATGTATCGCCAGCGCGCACGACTGTCCTCTGACAGCTGATTGTAGCACTGAAAAACAGCAGGTATATTCACACCTTTTGGACATGGGCAGCAATAATTACAACCAGTACATCCCACCTTCACACTGTTTTTGATATCATTTTTGACATCCTCAATCAACTGTCTCTCCGCAGCACTCAGGCATCCCGGCAGCGCATCGGATGCCGTCTTTATATTTTCTCTTACCATCTCCATCGAATTCATACCCGATAATACGCATGTTACCTGCGGCTGGTCATACAGCCAGCGAAGTGCCAATGATGCCGCGGACTCATTTACATCAGATTTTTCAATACGCTTTTTGGCAGTTTCCGGAAGCATTCCAACCAGACGACCACCGCGAAGCGGCTCCATAATGATTACAGGAAGACCTGCCTCTGCTGCATATAAAAGGCCTTTTCTACCCGCCTGAACGTTTTCATCCAGATAGTTATATTGAATCTGGCAAAAGTCCCAGTCATACGCATCGACAACCGGTTTAAAACTCTCGGTATTTCCATGGTACGAAAATCCGATGTTGCGGATCTTTCCGCTGTCCATCTTTTCTTTAATCCAGTCCTCAATGCCCATCGCCTTTAAGCGATTCCACGATGACACATCATTTAGCATATGCATCAGATAATAATCCACATGGTCAGTCTGCAAAAGCTCCAGCTCCTGATTAAAAATCTTTTCTGCCTGCGCGATAGAACGCACCATATACTGCGGCAGCTTTGTTGCAATATAGATCTGATCCCGGCAATTATTCTCCGCCAAAATACGTCCCAGAACCTTTTCATTATTTTTATAGACATATGCAGTATCAAAGTAATTGATGCCCTGATGAATTGCCTCCATTACCTGATCATTTGCCTTTTGAAAATAGTCTCCTGTTCCACCTCCCTCAAATCGCATACATCCGAATCCAAGAAGCGAGATATCATTTCCTTTTTTGTCCTTGCGATACTGCATATATTCTTCCTTTCTTTTCAAGAGCGGTTCGACGATGTTTTGTCGTCGTCTCACCGCTAATCCAAATTACGACCCTTGAATACGATTACGCTTCCGGTAGCTGTGAAAACCAGATCACACCAGGCTGCGGAACTGTGTGTTCACCAATCATCTTTTCCATCCAGACCATGTTGTACCAGGTATCAAATTTATAGCCGCACTTATGGAACTCACCAACCATCTGATATCCTAACTTTTCATGAAATAGGATACTTGCCTTCGTCAAGTGCACATCCTCTGCTGCCGGACTTGCGATGCAGGCATTTACATTTACGATATGCTGTCTGCGAAGCTGTGCCTCAAGTGCATCATACAGTGCTCTTCCTATTCCACGACCTTTTCTATCCTGCTTTACATAAATGGATGTTTCCACTGCCCAGTCATATGCCGGACGCTCATGAAGCGGTCCTGCATACGCATATCCCACAATCTCACCATCACACTCTGCGACAATATACGGATAATGCTCCAGTGTATGCGCGATACGCATTGCAAATTCCTCTATCGTCGGCACATCATACTCAAATGTGATGGCAGTCTCTCTTACATATGGCGCATAAATGGCACGCAAATCCTTCGCATCTTCAACCTGCGCAATTCGAATACTCAGCTGTCCGCCTTCTGTCGACTCCTCTTTAAGTGTAATCCAGTAGCGCTGCTCCACCTCACCATCTTCCTCAAATTCCGACTCGAAAACACCGCCATTATTCATGATTGACTTTGCCGATCCCACATTTGTCTTGTTGCATGTCATCAAAACCTTATTTATGCCAAGCTTTCGACACTCATCAAGTGCCAGACCAATCATTGCCGTTGCATAACCTTTTCGCCGTTCACTCGGGCGAATTCCATCCCCGATATGCCCACCCGATTTGGATAACCTTTCATTTAAATAGTGACGAATATTGACAGCACCGACAAAAATATTACGATCCAAATCCAGGCAGAAAAATGTAGAATCTGGAACAAGACCATTTCGTGCCTCTTTCAGTTCCAGATTTTCCAGATAATTATCAAAGTCATGGTAATCACATTTGCGAATCGAATACGGAGAGAAGTCCTGCTCAACTGCCAGCCACTCATCCATCATGTCAGTTAACTGCTGCTTATATTCATATGTCAGTTTTACTAGTTTTATGTTCATTTTACGCTCCTCTCCAAACGTGGTTTCCCCTACTATAATACATGTGGCACCACATTGCAAGCCAAAAATGTCATCGTAGACAACTGCCATATTTTATTTGTTCCAGCTATTCAAAAAATCTGCCTAGTAATGCCGACCATTAAGCTGTAAATTCACAGCTTTCTTTGATCATTTCTTCAATATCCTTTTTGTTTTTACCAAGTGCATATTCCAATTCTGAATATAATTTTTTCTCTGCCGCTTTAAAGTACTGCTCATCCACTGCAGTCATCTTTTTTCCCTGTGCCTTACGATTCTTTTTTCTTTGATAAATCAATTTTATAATCCCGATTAATTGTTTTGGATCATTGCTCTGCAATGCCTGTTTATAATGATTCTGACGCTCTCTTTCACTTACTATCCAACTTTCTTTTATCAAAGGAATTTGTTTAATTAATTCCTTTGCCTGTATCGAAGACATCACTGGACGCATTGTCTCCTGCGCACTTTCTACCGGCACATAAACCTTCCCATTCGGATCACCTTCCGAAATCAATTGATAATACAGTTTCTTGCTATTCGAAACAAAATCAAGACTTGTTATACTCTCAATTCTGCACAATCCATCTGTTGACCTCACGACCCAATCTCCGATATGATACATCATTTTTTCACCTCACATATTTTTTAACGGCTTTCTAATATTAGAAAGCCGCCTTCTCCGTATTTTATTCTACACTTTTTGGGATTGCTTTTCAAAGGTGCTTTTTCACAAGATTTATGGGTATGCATATCGTGCAGATTGACCAATGCCAAATATTCTATCCGCATTAACGGTCAAGAATATCAAAAGTCATGTTAATAATCACTGCGAAATTGTCACATCATGAGCTGTGAGCGTCATTAACATACCAATATTTCGTACTGTATTATCCTCTCCATTTTCATATGAAACATCTATCTGCGTATAATTTCCCTCAGCATCAAAACAATATGTTATTTTTGCTTGTTTATTACTATTGATAAGTGCTGTCAGTTCTTCACACAAATCATCCGATATTGAATAATGCCAACTATCCTCAAGCTGATATAATGCTACTGTACAAATCACCCGATCATCACAAATGATAGGAAGTACATAGCCATCAGAAAGAGTTTCTTCGGATTGAGTGCGATTCCAAGTCTGAAATGGCTCCATGACGATAAATTCAGACCCACTTTCGCAATTCTTTTGTTCTTGTGCATTTTGTTCTTGACTATTTTGTACATTTTCTCGATAGCTTTCAAATAGCTGCAGCCACTCTTTCGACACTGACTCAATATAGCCAACCATATCCTGTGTATAATCTGCTGCTGCGACCGCTATCAAAACCGACTCCTCTGCCGCTTTTGTTGACGCAGTCTGTGTTTCATTTTGTTCGTTACTATTACTTGTCTTTTCTTGTGTTGTCACTACAATATTTCCATCTGGCTTATTCACTGGGCTATGCCCTGGTCGCAAAGAAAAGAATACCTGACATTGCAACTATCACTGCTGCCGCAGCCGAAATTCCTGTCCAAAACCGCTGCCACTTGCCTTTACGATGCAGATTTTGTTCTGTTGCAAAACGATCTGCCTCTGCAATCATTTCTTCATCAATATTATTTAACGATTTTAATAGAATATGTACTTTCATACCATTCTCCTTTCACAATCAGACACATCTCTATCAAATTATGAAGTATACCACATCCACAGAAACTGTGTGCCGCATTGGTATGGAGACCTCATTATATAATTTCATTTCTGACCAAATTTTCTTTTAGTTCTTCTCTCATACGAAACAATGAGACCTTTATACCGCTTTGTGACACATGGAATGTTTTTGCCAGTTCGCTAATTGAATCTCCATACCAATAGCGCCGCACAAAAAGGATCCTCTTATTTGAAGGAAGACCTATCAAATATTCCTGAATATACATTGCCAATTCATTCTCTGATACCGCATCTCTAAGTGTGTGATCCGGTATTGTCTCCTCAAGCTCCTTCGTTAACTCAATCATTACACATTTTCGCTTCTTTGCCTCTTTCTTTTCTAGATAATTAATTGCATTACATCGACATATCCGCATGATAAATGCCGTGAACTACTCCGATTTATAGAAGTCGGAGTAGTTCACATATACTTTGGTTCATTATTCTTATTTTATACTTGTAAATTGCAATATTAGAAATTTTTCTCTGGCCGATATCTGGAATTAAAGTTTCCCTTGCGGACTTTAAGTTTGACTGATATACTGTATTATACTGGGGTGAAGTTCGCGAAAACTCGCACTTATATAATCAGTTGCGACTATTTTTGCATCAGCTCCCGGATGCAACTAACACCTTAGACAAGATGTCTCCACTTCTAAAGCTGTGGGATGAATTGTTAAAATAATCTAAGGAAAACACAAGAAAGGTGGTTTTTATTCTTATGAAGAAAACACTTGGTATTATCGGTGCCGAGCAGCAGGAAATCGACCTGTTACTTGAGCACCTTTCACTTGAAAAGACTGTCACAAAAGCCGGACTGTCTTTCTTCTGCGGTACTATCCATGAGTATCCCGTCGTTATCGTAAAAGCTGGCATCGGAAAGGTAAATGCCGCAGCATGCACCCAGATATTAATCGATCTGTTTGATGTAAAGATGATCGTAAACACAGGTTCTGCCGGCTCTTTAGATGCTCGCATCAATATTGGCGACATCGTTGTTTCCACCGAGGTAATTCAACATGATCTCGATGTAACTGACCTTGGCTATCAGCCGGGTGATGTTCCAGGCACTGGAAAGGTATTTACACCTGACAGTAAACTTCACGATCTGGCTGTCACTTGCAGTCATGAGGCAAACCCGGATGTCACCGTTTACGAAGGCCTGATTCTGACAGGTGACCAGTTCATCTCTGGTCAGGAAAAGAAAAACTGGCTGATTGACACCTTCCATGGCCTTTGTGCTGAGATGGAGGGCGGCGCGATTGCCCACGTTGCTTCTATCAATGAAGTACCATTTTTGATCATCCGTTCCATCTCTGATAAGGCAGATGGCAGCGCAACCATGGATTACACACAGTTTTCAAAGATGGCATCCTACCATTCCGCTCGCCTCGTTGAGACACTGATCACAAAGCTGCTGGCACTGTAATTGCATAATGCAATTATATTATTACAAGACCGTTGACATTGCAATTGTGTACTCGTATCATTGCAAAACAGTGTAACATTACCGAAATAACCGCCCGTTGTGGGGCGCATACTACTTCGAGAAAGGAATTTTACTATGTCAGTTTTAACTATTACAAAGAGCAATTTTAATGAAACCGTTTTAAAGTCTGATAAGCCGGTGCTGCTTGACTTCTGGGCTTCCTGGTGTGGTCCATGCCGTATGCAGGCTCCAATCATTGACCAGCTTGCTGCCGAGCACTCCAACATTGTATTTGGAAAGGTAAATGTCGATGAGCAATCCGATCTGGCTTCCGAGTATGGCATCACCTCCATCCCGACACTGATCATCTTCAAAGATGGTCAGCTGATCAATCAAGTGACAGGAGTTACCTCTAAGGCATCACTTGAGCGTATGCTGGGATTACAGTAAAATCGAATAAGATTTTATAAGTTAGAGCGTAAAACCCACTACCTTTAGGTGATGGGTAGTTCACAATATAAAAAAAATAGAAAGACTTGATTTACAATGAGAAATAAACATGTTTTACTTATGGTGCAGGCAGCTCTAATTGCCGCTATGTATGTCGTTTTGACATGGCTGGCAAACCTGTTCGGATTGGCAAACGGTGCCGTTCAGGTTCGCTTTTCTGAAGCACTCACCATACTTCCGTATTTTACACCGGCTGCCATCCCGGGACTTTTCGTAGGCTGTATCATCAGCAACACAATCACCGGCGCAGCTGTCTGGGATATTTTATTTGGTTCCCTCGCCACGCTTATTGGCGCATTCTTTACCTATAAGCTTCGCCATTTTTCCAAATGGCTGGCTCCGCTGCCGCCGATTATTGCCAATATCATTGTGGTACCGCAGGTGCTTCGTATCGTTTATGGTGCATCAGATTCCATCTGGTATCTGATGGCTACCGTCGGTATCGGTGAGATCATCTCCTGCGGCATCTTCGGAATGGTACTTTTGTTTGCCCTCCAGAAGCGCGCACGCCAGATTTTCCAGATTGAAGAGTAAAATAATATCTATAAAATAACTATTTAGAGCCTCAAAAAGCCGCATCCACGTCAAAATGGATACGGCTTTTTAGTTACAAATTTTTCATTTACAAAGTGCTCATTTACAAAAATTGAATTGCAAAGCCCACGTTTTTAACCGCAGGAATTTATCACAGCAATTCCTTTAATTCATCCGGCGTAAATACATACTTTGCATTGCAAAACTGACAGCAGGTCTCGATATTTTCTCCGGCATCGATCATCTCCTGAATGTCAGACTTCTGGATACTTGCGATTCCCCTCGCGAAGCGCTCCTTGCTGCAGCTGCACTGGAAAGATGCTGCTGTGCGGTCTAAAATTGCCAACTCCATATCACCAAGAAGCTCCTGTAAAATATCCTCTGGTGTCCTTCCGCTGTCAAGCATTGCAGTGACAGAAGATACATTTGCTAATTTCTTCTCGAGGGCAGAGATGGTTTCCTCTGATGCATCTGGCATCAGCTGAAGGATAAAGCCACCTGCCTGACGCACGGTGTTGTCCTTATTCATCAGCACACCGAGACCAACGCTGGACGGTGTCTGCTCGGATGCTGCAAAATAATATGTCAGGTCCTCTGCAATCTCACCGCTGACAAGATCGGTCTGTCCAACATATGGATCCTTCAGTCCGATATCCTTGATAACGCTGAGCACACCCTTTCCGACGGCACCTGCCACATCAAGCTTTCCGATGGAATTTGCCGGTATCAGTACAACTGGATTCTGTGCATAACCCTTTACGTGACAATGCGAATCTGCTGTTACTGTGATGGAACCGATCGGACCATCACCCTGAATCTTGATCGTAAGAAGATCCTTATTGCCCTTCATCATGGAACCCATCATGACAGCTGCTGTCATAGTACGTCCCAATGCTGCAGTGACAACCGGGCTTGTGTTGTGCGCATTTCTTGCATACTCAGTAAGGTCTCTTGTTGTTGCGGCAAACGCACGGATCTGACCGTTTGCGGCTGTCGCGCGAATCATATAGTCATTTATCATAAATTTATCCTCTCTTTCTTCAACGCACCTCATATGCGCTGTATCGCATTCATCAATATTTAATTGACGTTCTCAATCGGTGTCTTTCCATTTTCGCGGGCAATGATATAAACACGATCAGTATCCTGCCCTGCCGGTGCGCCGTTTTTATCAATCGCATCAATAAAAATCATGCCTGACTCCTCAATAGCGCGACGTACCTCCTCTAGTGAAAATGCACGCTGTTCATGATACTCATCAAAACGTTCATAAAGATTGTCCTCATCCTGCACAAACAACGTGAGTGCATAGCTGTTGATATGAGATTCTTCATCGTAGCCATTATCCCAGATGTAACTAACTTCCTCATTGGCATCCGAAAAGCTTTGGCAACCAATCTTTTTATAATAGTGATCCGTCTTTAAATCAAACATAAAAATTCCACTCGGATCAAGATAATTATTGACAAGACGGCACACGGTAACGAGGTCATCATATCCGGTAAGATAATTCATCGTATCGCATAAGCTAACCACTGCACATACCGTGCCATACAACTCGAACTCTCTCATATCCTGATTCAGATAAAGAATCTGACTTCCGCTCTGATCGCGTTTTTCAACCGCCTCTGCTAACATTTCCTCGGAGTTATCCACACCGATCATGTCAAAGCCCTTCTCAGCAAACATCTCTGTAAGTGTTCCCGTTCCGCAGCCAAGCTCGAGCATCAGTCCATCTTCAATGCCATAATGTCTTAGCTGATCGGTCACAAAATCGCACCACTCCCCGTATGGGATTTCCTCCATCATACGGTCATAGACCAGTGCAAATGCATGATATGCGTCCATAAAATAATTCCACGCCTTTCTTTTTTTCTCCACAAAGGTTCGAAAAGTGATTATACCCGATCTTATAAGAATTGACAAGGGGTTCAAACAATCATATTGAGAATGCCAAGCAAAAGACACCCCTGCGCAATCGCATTTGTGATCTGTTCAATCCAGTTTGATGCGATTTTTGTGCTATCTAACTTAACAGCAAATACCATCATACAAATCATTCCAATTATGGTAACTGCAAAAAAGAGTGCTGACGGAAATGACAAAATCCCTGCCATCAGTACACCGGTATCAATATTTCCCGCAACCGCACCCATGACAGTACCAATGATAATACACAAAAATCCAATCGGCATTATCACACGCATCTGTCTGTTTAAAATCACAATATCCTTTCGCGTTCCCGCAATGATGATTTTCCATACCACCTTGCCGACTCCTGCCAATGTACAAAGCACCGCTCCGATCATAAACACTGTATTTTTGTAATTTACGCCAATGAGAATCATGGAAATACAAAAAAAGAGCACCGGCAGCGCATCAAACAACGCAAGCGATAATGGGAAGTTTTCATAATTTTTCTTTGTCATACTACATTTACCCTACCAGCCACTTATATTTTGCCACGCTATACAGCGGAACAAACGGGATCAGAATCGGTGTTGTCTTGGCATATTTCTGATATTCTGGATCCTTTCCATAATTTTTATTCTGACGAAGTTCAAGCCTTCTCGCACCGCCGAACATAACGTAGACAATACCAATCCAACCTGCGAGTGCTGCGCACCATTGCAATGCACCATTCAAAACTGTAATTCCAGACACCAGCACGCCAGTCCAGGTAAGTGCCTCTCCCAGATAGTTAGGACATCTTACAAGTTTAAATAATCCAACATCACAAAAGCGCTTCGGATGTGCTTTCTTATACGCATTCTTTGTCGAGTCTGACGCAGCTTCCAGAACAATTCCGCATACCATTAAAATCGTACCGATAATCGCAGCCGCGTCCGTCTGTGCTGCTGCCCCATTTGCATTCAGCAATCTGAAAAAGATCGGTGATGCCTCACAACAGTAAAGCAGTGCACATGCGACCCACACAACAACCTTCAGGAAAAAGTTCATCTTAGAACCGTCTTTGATCTCCGTTTTCATGGTATTCTGATATGACGCGCTTCTTCGTTCTCTAATTAACAGATATCCGCTGAGTCTAACCCCATATACAATCAGTAAGATTGACATAATCACTGTAACCAAAGTTAAGGATGAATGAAACAAAATCATCAATGCCACACCAATTCCAGCAATTGCAAAACCGTATCCCAAAGATAGAAACCATACAAATTTTTTGAATCCGATAGAACTGATTACCATTGAAATAATGAATAGGATTAAAAATTCCATAAACAAATATGCCTCCCGCAAAAATTTAAGGCTGCTTTCTTCGAAAAACTTTCAAAAAAAGCAAAACCTAACAAAAGCATATCACGCAGTGGCAAAAAAGGAAATAGATTTCGCAACTTTTTTCTCATTTACAAAAGCTGAAAAGTTTACTATACTTGTCTATATTGTAATAGCTGTTTATTTTATCGAACAGTAACAAGAATACTCGACAATAGTTTGCATTGTATAACACATATAAGAAAAGGAATACTTATGATTCTATCATATATAAGAAAAACTCAGTTGAAGCACCTGTTTTACCCATTGATGCTGCTCAGCGTAGTAATCTTTCTTGTCTGGCGTTCACCTGTCACTGACTATGTGACAAAGCGCACGATAAGCAATGCCGTGCTAATCAATGATTCAATCGCAAAAAAGGTACTGTATGCGAAGATAAAAACAGGAACTCTCTATTACAGTGGCGAGGACTGCATAGCTGGAAGTGAATTAATCGGACACTATTATTATGAACTAGTAAATGGCACCTGCCATTTTTATCTCATTCGCGCAACGGCCGGGTATCCCGCCTCTGAAACCCTAAATGGTCAGACAATCATCGGTCGCGTGGATGCATTTGAGTCTGAAACACTTGACCCTCTGACGCAAAAGCTTGCCGAGAATATTTCATGGGATGCCGCTTCGTTAAAAAGCGTCTGTCAGAAATATTTTATCAATCAGACTGCATATCTGAATACAAGAGAGATTGTGCTGATGGCAGTTCTTCTCGCTGTGTTTGTATTGATGATTGTGATTATCATACAAACCATCACATATATCATTAACCCACGCCTGACAAAAACCTACCGCAACCTTGAGCATTACGGTGATGCAGAGCGCATTCTAACCGATGTAGAAAAACAGATTCACAGAAAAATCCTATTTGAAACGAAAACACTAATCTTAACACCTCGTTATCTAGTAGAACTTTCCGATGAAATCTGCGCCATTATTCCGCTTGAGGCTGTTTTATGGATTTACGACCATGCTACAATGCGTCGCACGCTTAAAGGAAAGCAATTAAGTTACACGATTCATGTAGTGACAATGAAGGGTGAGGAATACACATTAAATGGAAAAACACACCGCGAGGTCAGCGCGATTTATCACGAATTAAACACACGCTATCCAAATTTTTTCTTTGGTTATTCAAAAGAACACCAAGAAATGGTGCAATATGTACTGCACGAAATGAAAAATGAAGAGTGAGTTCATATAATTTATCATTTATTCTCCACTGTGAACTACTCCGACTTATATAAGTCAGAGCTTCCTGCTTAAAAAAGAGCCGGCAATCAATTTGATACGCCGACTCTTTTCTCTTTTTTACTTAGGTGGTGAAGCTTTAATTTCTTATTTACTTTTTTTTATTTACTTTGCTACTGCGTCAAATGCTTCCTGAAGATCAAAAATAATATCATCAATGTTTTCAGTACCAATAGAGAGACGAATGGTGTTTGGCTTGATGCCCTGCTCTGCCTGCTCTGCCTCGTTTAACTCAGCATGTGTAGTGGATGCCGGATGGATAACAAGAGACTTTACATCTGCAACATTTGCCAGTAAGGAGAACAGCTTCAACTGATCGATGAACTCCTGTGCTTCCTTTGCGCCGCCCTTGATTTCGAATGTGAAGATGGAACCACCACCGTTTGGGAAATACTTCTTATAAAGTGCCTGCTGCTCAGGATCATCAGATACAGAAGGATGATTTACCTTCTCTACTAATGGCTGCTTCTTCAAGAACTCAACAACCTTCAATGCATTCTCAACATGTCGCTCAACACGAAGAGACAGTGTCTCAAGTCCCTGTAAAAAGATGAATGCATGGAATGGGGAAAGGGTTGCTCCTGTATCACGAAGCAGGATTGCACGGATTCTGGTAACGAATGCCGCCGGACCTGCTGCATCTACGAAGCTGATTCCATGGTAGCTTGGGTCTGGCTCAGTCAGCTGCGGGAACTTGCCGGATGCCTTCCAGTCGAAGGTTCCTCCATCTACGATAACACCGCCGATGGTAGTTCCATGACCTCCAATAAACTTAGTTGCAGAATGAACAACAATATCTGCACCGTACTCAATCGGTCTTACCAGATATGGTGTTGCAAATGTATTATCAATTACAAGCGGAATCTGATGCTTGTGTGCGATTGCTGCGATCTTTTCAATATCAACAACCTCGGAGTTTGGGTTTCCAAGAGTCTCGATAAAGATTAACTTAGTATTATCCTTGATTGCACCCTCGATCTCCTCATAATTGAATGGATCTACAAAGGTTGTGTTGATACCGTAGGATACAAAGGTATGTGCTAACAGGTTGTACGTACCACCGTAGATGTTCTTTGCTGCTACAACATGATCACCTGCAAATGCCAGATTCTGAATTGCATATGCAACTGCTGCTGCACCGGAACCTACTGCAAGTGCTGCAACGCCACCCTCAAGGCTTGCAATTCTCTGCTCGAATACGTCCTCAGTCGGGTTGGTCAGTCTTCCGTAAATGTTTCCTGCATCCTTCAGCGCGAAACGATCAGCTGCGTGCTGGGAGTTATGGAATACATAAGAAGATGTCTGGTAAATCGGCACTGCTCTTGCAT
The DNA here is from genome assembly GCA_963604075.1 of Anaerovoracaceae bacterium. Classification (GTDB taxonomy): domain Bacteria; phylum Bacillota; class Clostridia; order Lachnospirales; family Lachnospiraceae; genus Anthropogastromicrobium. Next base: position 13,813 of record CAVCPW010000138.1, read on the forward strand.
CTGTTACCGGATCGGCTTCCTCCTGTCCTACATGAAGCTGCAGGGTTTCAAACTTTAACTTTCTTTCCTTTAATGTACTCATATTCAAATCCTCACTTTCGGGTGGTACGTTTTTTCGTATTGCTTGTGTTGCCTTAGCTTGTGCTACTTGATGTTACTTTGCTAGCATTGCTTGGCTTGTTTTGTTTAACTGTCTGTATTATAGCGAAGGCGCCTGCTTTTGTCCAATACGCAAAAGTAAGTGCCTGCTATTGTTTTTACCTATAACATTTCTTCATACAACACTACATGAGAACTCTTTGTTTTTTCTTATATCAATCTTCGCTTTCCATGCGATAGCACCAAAATGAAAGACCTGCAAACGCGATGCAGGCTGCAATTACGATACAATTTGCAATCATGGCTGCTCCTTTCCGATTCAGACGATCTGTCTGCTGCTTCATAACAGAACAGACAGACATTTTCGTTTCATCAGAAAGAACTGCGTTTTCGCCCATCCCCGGCGTCCCGCGCCCGGATTATATATTTAAAGATACGTCGCTCTATCGTCGGTGGATATCTGCGCCTGCTGACAATACAACATCCAAGCAAAATGATACAGTTTAAAATCAGGCGTAACAATAAGAAATTCTGCGTTCTGCGAAAAAGTCCTGTGTTGTGCGTTTGCTGATTAAAAAATCCCGCAACAAGTGCATGACCCTGTGCAACCGTTTCTAGTCGACACTCTGGTCCTTTGTCCTGTGTCTGCCACGAAGATACATGCATTGCACTTTGCTGCAGCACTTTCGGCAGCTGCACACTCTTATTCTCCACCTGCCAGATGCCAAATACAAAAATCCACAATGTTACAAACAAGCAAAAGCAACGCTTTCCTGCACGGCTCATTTTAGCACCATTTTCTGATACTTCGCGAGTTCACTAACATAAAGCTGTGCCAACTCACTTAGCTGAATATTCTTTCGCTTGACGTAACCAATCGTCATGACCTCATTTTCCACAAGAGGAACAGCAGCGTAATCGTTTCCATTTAATTCCTCACAGATAATCCCAGAACACATTGTATAACCATTTAGACCAATCATCAGATTTAACATGCTCGCGCGGTCATCAACCTGAATCGTCTGCTTGTACTCGTAGGTACTAAAGACCTCTTCCGCAAAATAGAAGGAATTTGTCTTTCCCTGATCGAAGGTCAGACACGGATAACTTTCAAGTTCCTTTAAGCTTACTGACTCTTTTGAAGCAATCGGATTTCCCTTCCACACATAAACATAAGTATTACAATCAAACAATGGAACAAATTCGAGTTCACTCTCGTGAATCAATTTCGTTAAGACTTTTCGATTAAAGTCGCTCATATAGAGGATTCCGATCTCGCTGATGAAATCCTTGACATGCTCGATTACCTTTCCAGTCTTCGTCTCATGAATTGCAAATGCATAATCATCCATGCCAAATTCCTTGACCATCTCGACAAATGCCTTGACGGCGAATGTGTAATGCTGCATGGAAACGGCGAAGCGTTTTTTACTCTGTTTCTTCTCGACGTACCGCTCCTCCATCAGACGATATTGCTCCACGACCTGTCTGGCGTAGCCTAAAAATTCGTTTCCTTCAGTTGTGACAAGGATTCCTCTGTTGGTGCGCCCGAATATACGGATTCCAATCTCCCTTTCAAGCTCCTTAACTGCCTCTGAAAGACTGGGCTGGGAAATAAACAGTTTTGCCGCTGCCTGATTCATCGATCCGCAGTCCGCGACTGCAATCGCATATCGTAATTGCTGTAGTGTCATGTTTTTCGCCTTTCTGCCACTTGGCTATGAGTCGCTATCTTATTTTACAAAAGAAAAAGGCCCTGCTCTCTGCAGGGCCAAAAGGGAATAAAAAGGGGAGGGATGCCGATTACTTCATCGGCTATGAAAAAGATATATGAATGTCCAGTTGATTTCTCAACTGTGCCTTTATAATAACCGATAAATGTGTTCAATTTTTGTCCAAAAATTTAACTATTTATGAATCCGACCCTTTTTTTCTCATTTTCCGCAGAGTTTTACGATTGCAAGTGCAAAAACTTCCGCACTCATGACCAGCTGATCCAGAATTACGAACTCATCCGGTCCATGCATATGGTTGTCAACAGACGGATCTGCGCATCCACAAGCTACACCATTGTCAATGTGATGAACATAGGTGCCTCCGCCAATTGCAAGTGGCTCTCGAACCTCACCAGTCACATCGGTATAGGTCTCAAGTAATGTCTTAACAAGTTGGGAATCTTTTGGAACATAGTGAGGTGAATTTAATGGAGAGCCATCATTCTCAAATCCAGCCTCAGAAAGCTTTTTTTCCACTACATTCTTCGTGTTTTCCTCAGTTGCGCTATTGCATACACGGCAATCGAAGGTTCCGCCCATCTCGGTATCTGTCAAATGGAACACATCAAGTGTCAATGTAGTCTTTCCAGAAATCTCATCTTCGAGATTCACACCCAGTCCGCCTCCATAGTAATCGCCGTGTGGGAAAAGCTTTGTCAGGTTGTGAATGAGTGTCTTTGTCTTGCTGTCTGCAAGCGGAAGTGAGGCAAGCAATACAAGTAATGCTGTCAGTGCATTATTTCCATCCATCGGGCTGGCTGCGTGTGCGGAAATACCATCTGCATGAATTTTAACTGCGCCTTCTTCCTGTGTAATAGTAAACTGTACGCCTGTCTGTGCAGCTACTTTTTTTGCATAAGACTCTGCCTCAGTGGCTGTCATTCCTTCTACTTGAGCATCAGCCTTTGCCGGAACGACATTTACCTTAATTCCGCTCGCCACACTCTTTACTCTCGGAAGACCATCCTCTAACGATACCTTTGCTGTAAATGTGGTATGCAAGCTTCCTTTTTCTATGAATACAAGCGGGAAATCCGCATCCGGTGAAATGGTCATCGGTGCGTGGCTGTTCTTTCCAAAATAATAAGCAATATCAGAGCTGCCGCACTCTTCATCAGAGCCAAGAATCAAACGTACATCCTTGTCTAACTCAAAGCCCAGATCGCGTACTGCCTTCATTGCATACAATGCAGCAACAGCAGGTCCCTTATCATCAGAGGTTCCACGGCCGAACATCTTGCCATCCTCAACAATCGGCTCAAACGGAGTGGTCTTTGTCCATCCGTCTCCACCTGGAACTACATCAAGGTGGGCGAGAATATCCATTCCTAATTCTTTGCCATTAATCGTGGTATCAATTGCATAATTGTCCCAGTTGGTTCCCTTAAAACCATGCTTTTCAAATATTGCAATTCCTGCCTCGAGCGCCTTTGCTGCGCCCTCTCCATATGGCTTGCCCGGCAGTGCATCTGCGCGTTCGCTATTAATCTTTACCAATGTTTTAATATCTTCGATCATCTCGTCGCGATGAGCAGCGAGATACTCATGTATTTTTTCCTGTGCTGTCATAATCTGTCGCCTTTCTTTTTTTGCTTTCATCAGCATCATGCTATTATGATACCCCGAGCCGTGCAAAATTGCAATGATCTTTTTTGAGCAGGCCATAATGTAAAACTATAATGCTCTTTGGGCAGATAAGCATTCCATTTCGTGGTCAATATTTTTATAGCAATGGTGAACTACTCCGACTTATAGAAGTCGGAGCTTCCTGCTTCAACCACTACTGCA
>CAVCPW010000139.1:0-5775 GCA_963604075.1 Anaerovoracaceae bacterium
CTTAACGCACCGTTGCTGCCTCCGATAAATACATGAGTCGGCATCGGGAGCTTTTCAAAGCCTTCCGGTGCTTTTTTATGAATCACTGTGACCTGATCGGCAAGACCAAAAAGTTCCATATTTTCTTTTGTAAGATTCGCAGCTTCTTCCTTCTGCTCAATAGCAAATACGTGTATATCTGGTGAGAGGCGTGCACACTCTGCACTAACTGATCCCGTTCCACTGCCCACATCATATACGATGGCGTGGCGTGTCAGCTCTAATCGGCTGATACTTAACACACGAATTTCATTTTTTGTCATTGGAACTTTCGTGCGTGAAAAGACCTCATCTGCTATGCCCGGTGTTAAAATTGGATTCATGTCGATAGCTGATTTGTTTTCAATTAGGCAAGTGTAGACACCATCCGGCAAATTCTGGATAAAGATTTCCAATTTGTCAGCTATATTTACCTTATTCGAATTATCTTCACTTAAATTATTTTCATCTAGGTTATTTTTATTTGAATTGCATCCACTTAAACCGTCTTTATTTGAATTGCATCCACTTAAACCGTTTTTATTTGATTCGCCTTCCAATCCATTGGATTTATTTGAATAAAATTCATATGGAGAAAATACAAACAGCTTTTCATCCGGGTAAGAGAGTCGATATCCTACATAAAATTTCACGTGATCAAGCTTTGCTGCGTGAAATTTACTACAGAGTTCCTTAAAATCTTTTTTTCCGGATAATAGCAGAAATACCTTTTGATTTTCACGGACAAGACGAATAACATTTGTCTGCCTTCCATGAATGCTAGCCAACACCGCGTCTCCCCAGCTGACACGCAGACGTGCTGCAAGTGCACTGATGGATGAAATACCCGGTAAAACAGTCGTCTCTGACTTTAAGGCACCATTCTTATTTGCCGCTTCTAATGCTGTCACCATTGCCTGCGCACCGCTGTAAAAACCACTGTCTCCCGAAAAAGCCACTGCCGCCTTTATATACTCTGGATGCGCAATTAAATAGGAAATAATATCATCTGCTCGATAATAAGGCACTTTAACACCCTTGCCCGGCAAATTTTCAAGCATTCTCGATGCGCCAAATATAACCTCTGCCTCCTCAAAAGCATGGTAACTTTCTCTTGTCATGCTCTCTGTGCTTCCCATTCCAATTCCGGCAAGAGTTATTTTGCGGCTGCGATGTGATAAAATATCTTCTTTTAAAAGTGCTTCAAGCTTCCTTACAGTGTCATACACATTATCGCAGACGAATACATCTGGTTCTATTTTTCTTTCCAAAGACATTTCTGACTGGCACATAGTTTCTGTCGGCGGCAAAATTGCGCAGATTCCAGTGCCCGCCTTTCGGGCTGCTTCAATCTTTTCCTCGAAGCCGCCTGCATGACCACTGATCTTTGTGACCATCCAATCAATGGAATACTCCTTTAAAATACACTCATTCATTCGCTCAGAAAATGGCCCCTGCATGGCAATAATCTGACGACCTGTAATACCCTGTGCATTACACAGACGGATGCTTTCCTCTCCCGGAAGCACACGCACAAACAGACGTTTCTTTATGGCTTCATCTGCCGCATAGACTCCCAAATCCTTACTTCCTGTTGTGAGTAAAATATTTCCTGTCTGCCTTGAAAGCCATTCACTGCATTCTCTATGTGTTTGAAAAGAAATCAGATCTTTTTCTGTATTCTCCGTAATACGGCGCAAACGTATCAGTGGGATAGACTGGTGATTTGCTGCCTGACGAACATTTTGTGATACAATCTGCGCATATGGATGCGTCGCATCGACGACTGCATCATAGCCGCCATCTAGCATAAGTGCTTCCATATCATCCTCAGTCAGGCGACCGCAATGCACATCCAAACGATCATCATCCATCAACTCACGTGCATAGCCGGTTGCCACGCACACGCTGCACATAATACTCGCACAATCTGTACTGTTTTCGCTACTTATATCGTTTTCGCCGTCTGTACTGTTTTCGCTAGTTGCAATATATGTACCGCCTGCATAACTTGCGCTTGCAAGAATTTCTGCCAGCTCACGCCCTTCTGTCGTTCCTGCAAATATCAACACTTTTTTCACAGAATCACCTGCTTTCTATGTTTTAATCTTTTATTTTCTTAATCTTTTATTTTCTTTGTCTTTTGTTTTTTCAATCTTTCATTTTCTTAATCTTTCGCTTTCTCATTTTTCTTTATTCATGTGCAAATTGATGTGATAGTCGCGTCCTGTCACAAGTTTTCCTTTCACTACATGACTTTGTGAGTTTCCGATAAATACAGTTGTAAACATGTCTACCTGCTCGTTCTTAAGCTCACCAAGTGTACAAATCTTATACGAAGTACCTTCTCTTCCGATGTTTCGTACATAACCGCATTTACGATCCGATTCTACTTTTCGCAACAGAATTTCACATGCACGTTTTAAGTAATCTGGTCTTCCTTTACTGGATGGATTATAAATAGCAATACAAAAATCTCCTTCTGCTGCCGCTAACAGTCGCTTTTCAATTATCTCCCATGGTGTCAGGCGATCGCTTAAGCTTATCACGCAAAAGTCATGACCAATTGGCGCACCAAGAACAGCTGCTCCGCTGACTGCTGCCGTAATGCCAGGAACAATCTCAAGTTCACAGCCAGGATATTCCGGGAGAAGATCATACATCAAAGATGCCATGCCATACACACCCGAATCACCGCTGCACACAATCGAGGCCGTACAGCCTTTTTTTGCCTCCTCAAAGCAAAGGCGACAGCGTTCCTCTTCCTTTGTCATTGGTGTAGCAATTGTTTTTTTATCTTGAACCAAGTCGCCAAGTAGCTTTAAATAGACTGAATATCCTGCGATCACATTGCTGTCTTCAAGTGCCTGTCTTGCCTGAGATGTCATCATCTCAGGAGCTCCCGGTCCAATTCCCACTACATATATTTTCTGTTTCAAATTCGTATCCTGCCTTTCACGCTGAACTATTTTTATCGTATTGAACCATTTGTCATACTAAAGTCACGAGCGTACCGCGACAAATTGTCAAAAGGATGGCGAAAATTCACGCATTGCAATCGCCACTGTCACACCATCCTTTGCATATTTTCCTGCAATAAGCGTTCCCCTCGGCGCTGCTGCCATCGCAGAACGCTCACATACATTGTCTACACCTACTGTCCTTTCTACAAATGCTGAACTGCTGAAGATTCCCGGCACCTGTTTTAATGTTTCTTCTGTAAACGTGACAAATTCGACATGAAAATTCGCCGCTGTTTCAATCAACCCAACTTCATCCTTTTTCCGATCAATCGAAACAATCTGACAAATAGCTTCTTTTGCAATTCCACATGCTGCCAAGCGTTCCTGAATTGTCTGCTCGATTGCGGTTGTCTCTTTTCCTCTGCGGCATCCCACACCTACTACGATACAACGCGGCACCAACCACAGCGCGCCCTTTTTGCTATCCTCTATAAAAGGTGAAATGATAATATCAGAGAAATCGGACGCTACGAAATCTGTTTGGGCTGATACCATTTTCGTTGAATCACTCGTTGAATTGCTCATCGAATCGCTTATTGAATCACTCGTTACTTCTTGATTTTCCCGAAGCGGCTCTCTCTTCACTATAATTCCATCAAAGGAAAGCGTTATAATCTCATCGAGAGTCTGCACTGCAATTGTTTCATGAGCAAGCGTCTTTGAAGAAACACGTGCAATGCCGTCTTTATTTTGAATCGCATATTGATTTTTCTGTGCAAACAAGTCTGCCGCAAAGCAATGGCTGACATCGGTTGCCGTGGTAATTACCGCTTGCGCTCCCAAAAACGTGGCAAGCTTTCGTGCATACTCATTGGCGCGTCCGACATGACCTGATAAAATCGGAATGACATAGTCGCCATTTTCGTCAATGACAATGACAAAGGGATCATGCAGTTTATCCTTTAAAAATGGGGCAATGGTGCGCACTGCAATCCCAGCAGCTCCGATAAAAATCATTCCCTGCTTTTGTTCGAAGCTTTCTTTCGCGCACTCAGACAAACGCTTTGAGGAATAATTTTCAGATGTACGACATTTGTTTTGATACCAAATTTGCTCCGCTACTTCCAGATAAGCACCTATGCGTTTTGCCAGTGCTTCTCCTTTTTTGGTAAAGCTAATAATATTGATACTGTTACTGCTATTCCCTGTTTCTTCCATCTGCCGCCTCTTCTGGCTTTCTGTTGTCTGCCACCTGATCGATATTTTCTGCTACTTGAATAATTCTAGTCTGTCCTGCCCTTTGAGCTAACTTTGTCCGCCCAGATTGATCTGTCTTTTTCTTTCGATACTCAGTCTCAAAGTCAGGCGCATAGAGGCAGGAAAGCGCATAATCAGATGGAGACACTGCGTCTCCTACAAGGACAACAGCCGTCTTTTTGATGCCATACTGCGCCGCTGCCTCATCAAGTGTAGACACTGTGCACTTTAAGCAAAGCTGCTCGGGCCAGGTCGCCTTATAGACAACTGCTGCCGGTGTATCTGCGCTGTAGCCACCTGCAATCAGTCGCTGTGACAATTCCTTTAAATGACCTGCGCTTAAATAAATCGCCATCGTCGCATGATGTGCTGCAAAGCTTTCGATGCTTTCCTTTTCCGGCACCGGTGTACGCCCTGCCATGCGCGTGATAATCAGACTCTGAGACACTTCAGGTATTGTCAGCTCTAAATCAAGTGCTGCCGCTGCGCCAAAGCATGCCGTTACTCCCGGACAGGTCTCGTAGCCGATTCCAAGTGCTTCGAGGCGATCCATCTGCTCACGGATTGCGCCGTAAATGCTCGGATCACCTGTGTGAAGACGCACCATTTTCTTTCCTTCCTGCTCACCCTTTTGCAATGCCTCCATTACATCATCAAGCGTCATATATGCACTATTTAAGCACTCACAGCCATCTTTTGTGTAGGAAAGCAACTCAGGATTGACTAGTGATCCGGCATAAATAACCAAATCAGCCTCCTGCAAAAGCCGCATTCCGCGTACTGTAATCAGATCGGCTGCACCGCAGCCTGCCCCTACAAATGATACCATAGTTTCCTCTCAATCCGCAGCCTGTTTTGTGGCTGCTATGCATATTTTTTCTACCAAAATAGCTACTTATGATTCTTTAACTCATTCAAGAATTTCTCTGCGTCTTCGCTTTTTGCCAGCTCACCGTACTGATTATCATAGAGGATGCATTCGATTCGCATCTTGCCACCGGCACGTCGATTTGTATAATAAAGAATCCGCTCCATCAGATATTCCATAACAGGCTTTGTCTTATTTTCTTCTTCCAGATAAGCAATGGCCTCCGTCGTTGTCGTACTGTCCAGGATTTTCATCAAATTGGCGTGACTGACACCGGCACGAAGCCCAGCTGATGCTAACAGCTCGACTCTACAGTCTGCCTCTCTGGAATGTGTATTCATGATACCGCCTGAAACCTTGACTAGCTTTCCGATGTGTCCTGTAAGAAGCATTTTTTCAAACCCACATTCCACAGCCATGTCTATCGTCTCTCCGATAAAATTGCTACACTTGACGCTGGTATCAAGATCGTAGCCGTAAGTTTCCTTCATAAAATCGAGTCCATAATTGCCCGGTGAGATCGCCGCGATTGGGCTGTTCTGTGCGCGCTGCATGTTTAATTCAAGACGAATGGTGTCAAGGAGCGCCTGACTACTCATCGGCTCTACCACGCCACTCGTGCCGAGTACTGAAATTCCTCCGACAATGCCAAGCCTTGGGTTAAATGTC
>CAVCPW010000140.1:0-7361 GCA_963604075.1 Anaerovoracaceae bacterium
ATGCTCTACCAGATACGTATCGGCCGGTACTGCATCCTGCGTCATAAACAGAATCAAGTCAGCTGTCGATTTTCTCGCTGCCATATCCCTTGTCGCACCATGATCAAACTCCTCTGGCGAAATGTGATATACTTCCATGTTGGACGGTCGGCGAAAGTCTGTCGGGAAGCCCGCTTCGTCAGTATTTATCACAATAATGCGCCCCACCGGATAGGTCTGTTTTTCCAACCGGTCTATAATCTTTTGAAACTTCTCATCCGGATACTTGGTCGGGATGATTACATCTACTGTTTTCATTTCTTGCATATCTACCCACATTTCTGCCGATATACGGCTTTTTATCGACAATCCTATTCAGCATACCACAATATGGCTTTTTTGTAAATCTACTTTTTCCCAGTGTACCAATATAATACACCAGTCAATGCAAACCAAAACCATGTTGTCGGCACAGTGAACCATGCTGAAAAGAACGACAATACCAGATACAGTGCAATCTGCGCGTAAAACAAATACAAAATCGGGTTGCTGCTTCGCTTGATTTTTTGAGTGAGTACCGCGCAGAGAGTTCCGAGAATAATGCCAAATAATAAAACTCCGATCAGTCCAAAATCATAGTACGCATCATAAATTAACGTCAACGTATTGAGCTCAGTGATCGTGACCGGCACCTCGAATGCGACAAGTGACGGGAAAATAAATTTCATGCCTGTGAGCGCAAACACAGGAAACATCTGCTTTAATCCATAGGCATGTGTGACGGTTCCCTGTGCAAATGCCTGTGTCAGACAATTAAAATTGGAATAATTATTTGCAATATACATATACGCATACTGCACAAAAAGCGGCATGTTCTCATTTTTCATCTGGAAGATGCTATTTAAATAGCCCGGCTCATAATTTCGCCGTATCGTCATAAAGACTGCTGCCGCAATAACAACCATTGCAATCGCAGCGAAGGATGCAAAAAGTTTCTTTTTATTGACATTTGGACGCATCAAAAGGAAAATAAGCATCGGAAGCACCAGTGTCAGAATAAATTGAAACTTTGAAACACTTAAAATCGGAATGGAGGCTGATAATATATTATATATAATCAGCTGAATGGTTTTGCTCTTTCCAAGCATCATTTTCTTCTGGCGATATTTTAACAGATAGATTAGTGTCAGTGAATGCGTAAACATGCAGCTAACGGTAAAATAATGTACACCTGAGATATGGAAATGGTCATACGCATGCGTCTCACTTGAAAAAATAGGAACATAGCCAAGTATACATGCCTCTGCGACAAAAGTAGCAAAAGTAACAAGTGAGACAATACGAATACAAGTAAAGAGTCTTTCCTGAAAGCGTGCTTCCTGTTTAGAATCTACAGTATTCTCTTTGTCTTTGGAATTGCCATTGCTACTCTCTATATTATTTTTTCTCCTTTTAGCCTTAAAAAATGCTTCACTATCGAAATCATCCGTGTGCCTTTTGTATCTGCTCTCAATGATCTCGTATCCTGCCAGAAACAGCAGATAAAAGCCGCTGAAAGAAAGCCACGTCCAAATAGTCCATGAGGACTGCAGTCGACTTAACTGCATGACGGCTAACCCTTCTCCTGCTGTCCAAAATACGGAAAGCAAAAAGCGAAATGACACAAGGCTTTGATCCATGCGATAAAAATATATGCTCATCACCACGGCTGCTGTCAAAAGCACACAACCTGCTGCCACAAAAAAACCACTTCGCTCCAGCACGGCACTTACTACGGCAAAAGCGCTATATATGGTATAAGGCAGAAGCACTTTACTGCCTCTGCCCCCCATATTATTCGCCAAGACCATTTTCAATTCCTGCGATTACGGCCTTTAATGCCTCTTCTTCATCGACACCGTCGCAGACAACTTCAATCTCATCCCCGTTTTTTACGCCTGCACCGAGCACACTGAGCACGCTCTTTGCATTCGCAGTAACGTTATTAAACTGGAACTGCACCTTTGACTTGTAGTTCATTGCGATCTTACATAAGATTCCTGCCGGTCTCAAATGAAATCCTGTCATGTTTTTTACTGTAATTTTCTGACTTACCATACTTTTTCTCTTCCTTTCCTTATATCACAGAGCAGACAACGCTGCCCGTTTGTGCATATTTGTTCTTTATTGCGCAGTCGTCTCGAATGACGAACTAGACTCCTGCGCTGTTGTCTCTGTTTCCTGTGCTGCATTCTCGGATGATTCTTGCTCTGCCATACTGTCTGGAGTTATCGAAGTGTTTTCCGATGACTCCGCAGTAGTGGTCGTATCAATGATACGCACCGATGCAATCACATCACCCGTCAATGTGTATGCACTGTCTAGCACAAGCGTAACCGGAACATTGATATATTCACCTGCTTCAAGCCCTCCAACGTCAATCGTTCCCTGAAGTGTCTCCGGATCTAAAATATCCAGATCAGCCTGCAAAGCCTGCAGCGTCACCGTCAATGTCGGCTCTATCAGTTCATACTCGTATCCTTCTTTTGTATTGATTAACTCAAACTGCTGCGCATCAACCTGAAAGCTCTTTGTTTGAAGCTGCTCCAATTCAATCGTAACAGAAATCGTACCACTTTGTCCTTCCGATAAAGTAATGCCCTCTGGAAGATACGGCTCAATCGCAATCTCAAACGTTTGACTCTGGCTTGCACCCGTAATATCAAGCTTCTCGCTCGGAATACTGATCGTTGATATGTTTGCAAGTGCTGTCTTGGAACCGGATATAGTCAAAAGCTTCGGCGTATAATCCACCTTGCTGACTACATAACCATCCGCCGGCGTTCCGCTGCTTCCCGCAATGCTGATGCTGATTTCTTTCGTCTGATTTAGCCCAACTGTCACCTCCACGCTTTCCTGACTGATTGTGAGACCGCTTCCTATAAGGACACGGTTATTTCCATCATACAGTGCAAGCTGTGCGGTAACGCTGCCAGTGTCGGAAAGTTCGCTCAGATCCACATTTGCCTTTACCGCTGCCAGGTTAGAGAATGCACTCGTTGGTCCGCTCACAGTGACGCGTGACGGATTGCTCGACAAAGTCCCGACCTGATACCCCTCGGGCAGCTCATTTGTGGTATTAAACTGAACTAAATATGTCACTGACTTTAGCGTATCGAGCACTACTTTAACATACCCTTGTGACTGCGGATACTCCCAACTCTGAATATAATTAGCAGATGGTGTCTTAGCAATCTCGATGCTGACCTTGCTGGCCTCAGGTGCTTCCTTGATGTCACCGATTACCTCGGTCAGATCTGCGGTAACGGTAAAATCATCAGCAGAGAGATACCGCAAGCGGCTGCGATGCAATTTCACTGGAATCGTAATGGATGTCGGCTTTGAAATTGCCACCATATTTTTCTCGGCTAATCCACTCTCATCATATGTGATTGGAACAGTCACACTGCTGGTGATAACCGGATCCTGCGTATTATTTAATACCAGCCACAGAAGAATCGCCAACATAATGCCCAAAAGCCTCAATGGGATATTTGTAAGAAAGATTTTCTGACTTTTATTTTTCATGCCATTTCCTTCCTTTCTTCAATTTGTCCCACAGCGTTGTTGGTTTGTCTTCTTTCCTTTCTCCACCAAGCAATGCACGAAGCTGATCACTGTCAACATTTCGATACAGTTGACCGTCTTTTGTCAGCGAAACCTGACCGGTTTCCTCCGATACGACCACCGTCAATGCATCGGTCACCTCGCTGATACCAAGTCCAGCGCGGTGTCTCGTTCCAAGCTCTTTGCTGATCGTCTTATTTTCCGACAGTGGCAGATAACAGGTAGCCGCTGCAATGCGATTTCCACGGATTACAACCGCACCATCATGAAGCGGAAGGTTGTGTTCAAAGATCTGCACAAGAAGCGGTGCACTGACAAGCGCATCCAATAAAATTCCGGTTGCAATATACTCGTTCAACACAAATTTCTGCTCGATGACAATCAAAGCACCCGTCTTGGCACGTCCCATACTAAACGATGCCCGCACAATTGCGTCTATCGTGTCATCCTCGTTTTCAAATACCTTATCCTTTGTTCCCGAAATAGAAAATAATTCAAATAAGTGGTTCGTACCAAGTTGTTCGAGTGCCCGGCGAATCTCCGGCTGAAAAATCACCAGAAGTGCCGTCGCCACATACGGTGCAATCCGGTTAAACACCATTACAATATTGTTTAACTGCAGCACAACCGCCAGAACATACATAGCAAAAATTGCTGCCGCACCTTTTAATAGAATCCATGCCCTACTCTGCTTAATCCATAAAATAATATGATAAATCAGATATGCAAAAATCGCGATCTCCAGGACATCGCTCCATGTCATGGAAGCCGCCGACCAGTGTATATAATTTTCATAAAATTCTTTGATGGCTTCCATCTCTTTGTCCTTTCTCCAGCCTATTCGCGGAAGTAATCATCCAGATCACGCGCATCCTCTGAGAAATCTTCAGCCGTATTCGCTTTCCCTGGTGCTGTTATCGTAGTTACTTTTTTTTCGGTTCGGGCAACAGAATATTTCGGAATTGCCCTGACATAATATACATAATTCTCATCCTCATACTCCAAAAATTCCGTATGTGACCCGTCTAGTAAAAAGCAGAACACATGGAGTGCACAGGCAATCAAAACTCCACTGACAATTGAAACACTTAAATACAGCAAATTGACCGTCACACCAAATGCCACGTTGCCCACGAGCACGGTCAGCACATAGCATGCCGTTCCAGCCGCGATGGCAATCGCCCATGCATAGGAATATGGAAGCTTTCGAATCAGATACACAACCAGAATCGTGATAATCAATGCTGCTATCAATAGCAGCAGGCGCTCATTGTCCCACGCCTCCCTCACGAAATAGGCTACCTTTTCCATCGAAGTTAATTGCGTTGCTGCCGTCTCAAGGACGGAACTGTTCTGGCGAAGCGTCAAAATCATGCCGGACACAAATATACCAGCTGCTGCCGGAATGACAGCCAACGGACTGCACAAAAGTCCAATTGGAATTGCCGCCGCACCGCTTACATTCAGCATTCCTGCCAGACACATGACTGCGATCAGTACAGACTGCTTGGGTTTAAAGATAAAATACGTCAGCAACAAAAGTAGAAAGAATGCTGCCGTAATCGCACCAGCCTCTACAGAAATCGCCACCATATGAATAATCACAAAAATCCCCACTAATAGAGACATTCCTCCGATTGGCACTACTGCTGCCACCAATGTAAAGATACTGATCTCAGCCAAGGCTCGAAGCTGCAAACTATTTGCAAGCTGTCGGTGAATCAAATAAAATATTAGAAATGCCATCAGACACTTTATGCACACACGCACATATGCCTCATACCGGCCATAAACTTCACTTATTTTTTGCCGAAGCTCTAGCAGAGCTGTCATTCGTCTGGCTCCTTTCTTCGCAAAAATCCCCAAGTTCCATCAGCTGTTGGCGGTACTGGCGTACCAAAACTGCCGCTGTGCGGTAACGCCTACTGTAACAGTGTCTCGCAATCACGAGTGCCGTTATCATAAATCCCAGATAAGCAATGACCCAAAGTGCAATAATCATGAGCAATGTATGTTCTGAAAATGAAGCCATCTCCATGCTGCCTCCCATGCAGACAATCCCCACCAGCGTCAACAATAAATATGCTGCCGTGTAGCTGATCCAAATCTTAATCATCTGAAATGACACATAATCCTTTTTCCGGTATCCACAGATCTCAATTGCACGGCGTTCTTCTCTTTTTTTCATCATCGCCGCCTGTGTCATCATGCGGATTTTTTCCTCACTGATCATGCATCCACCTCATTCTACGGATTTTTGCTTCTTTCTTATAGTATAACACACATCATTGCATTTTTGTAGAAATTTTTTTATTTTTTCATAAAACAAACAGGCCTCTGTGTTCACACACAAAGACCCGCTTATTATCTTATTTTTATACTGAGAACCAATCAATTACAGATCGATGCTTCCAGTAATCTCTCCGTTGATTACGTAATGAGCCTTTCCTTCCTCTGGCTTTACGTATACCTTTAAGTCAACCAGTTCGGAGAGCTTTCTCTTCATCTCCTTCTTCCACATCTCCTCAATGCGTGCTGTAATGCTGCTAACGGTAACTTCCTTTCCATACCACTGCAGATAAACCTCTTTAGTCTTTTTTACAGTAGCCTTCTTTACGGTTTCCTTTGTCTCTGCAACTGCTACAGTTTCTTTCTTTGCTTTTGCTGCCATATGTATGATCCTCCCATCTTGGCATATTTTCAATATTTCCCATATATGATGTATGAACACTACGATGCAAAATGATCCCTGTTCGCGCGAACAATAACACAAAATGCACTATTTTTGCATCCACACGTGCAACTTACTACACTGAAAATAATTATACGCTGCACGTTTTAAAAAAGCAACCTATTTTATAGAAAATGGTTGTTTTTTTTAGTTTTATCCACTATACTCAAAGTAGCTATCTCCAAGTTTCATAGCGAAAATGAGCTGCTGTGCCAGCCCAATTTGCGAAAGGCACAGAGAAAAGAGGTTTTTATGACATTTTTCAAAAATAATTTCGTCAATCTGCTGATAGGGCTTTGTGAGCTTATTCTTGGAATTTTGCTACTCATCAACCCTACCGGTTTTACAACTGGTATCATTATTGCATTTGGCGCGGCCTGCCTGATCTTCGGTATCATCCAGATCATCTTTTACTGGCGAAAGCCATTTGCAGAAGCAATGTCCCGCCTCTACCTGATGAAAGGTCTTGCGAGCATTTCTATTGGTCTTTTCTGTGTTTGCTTTTCTCATTGGTTTCTGGATACCTTCGTTCTGCTCTCTTTTCTCTACGGAATCCTGCTGCTGGGCTCTGGCTTCTATAAAGTTCAGTGGAGCATTGATCTTCTTCGCCAGAAAGAAAAGCGCTGGTGGATGGGGGCAATCAGCGCCGCTTTGACAATTATATTTGCTTTGTTGGTCATTAAAAATCCATTTTCATCAGTTAAAGCAATCTGGATTTTCTCCGGCATCGCATTAATTGTCACTGCTATCGTTGATTTTGCTACTTTACTTTTGAGCCGTGTATTTGTCAATGCAAAGCTTCCAAAGAGAGAAAAGAAAATGCAGGAAGCATCTAAAAAAGCAGAAAATACAAACGAAGCAAGTGAAACAAACGATTCAACTGCTTTTGACACATCAAATACTTCAGCACAATCCAATACTTCAGATTTCTCCAATAAAGAGTAAAAAGTTTTCTAAATTTCTAAAAGATCAGGCAGCTTTCTCATCTGCCTGATCTTTTTACAGTGATTTAATATGTTTGATTCAGTCTATTCTTAACGAAACA
>CAVCPW010000141.1:0-7425 GCA_963604075.1 Anaerovoracaceae bacterium
CTCCATGAGTATAGTCAGTTACTCCGACTTATAGAAGTCGGAGCTTCCTGTTTAAAAATTTTTGTCAACGTTCTTCCTGTCGTTTCTGAAATTCTGCATGATACAACTCAAGCTCAAAATCCTGTCGATTTTTATGCAGCATATTTTGTAAGGAAATACCTACGCCTGTAAGCTGTATCGCAGCAATTGCAAAAAATCCGCTCACAATCAAGGTCGGATAACGAGGTACCAGACCCGTTTCAAAATAGGTAACAAGCACTGGTATAAATAATGCCAGTGCAACAAGCATCAACACTGCACTGATTGTGCCAAAAAATGCGAATGGATTATAAATGCGGAATAAACGAATTAATGTCTTAATTACACTCAAACCATCAGAGAACGTATTTAACTTTGACACACTGCCTTCCGGTCGGTCACGATATGGAATAATCACATTTTCCACCTGCATACGCTTATCAATTGCATGAATGCTCATCTCTGTCTCAATCTCAAAGCGACATGAAAGAATCGGAAATGTCTTTACAAAACGATAGCTGAACGCCCGATATCCAGTCATAATATCGCGTATGCTTCCATGAAAAAGCTTTGATACCATCCCTCTTACAAGGCGGTTTCCAAGGTTGTGAAACGGGCGCTTATTTTCCTCAAAATATGTAGATGATAAGCGGTCTCCTACTACCATATCCGCATTATGTTCCATTACCATACGCACCATTTCACCAGCGGATTCTGCCGGATATGTATCATCCCCATCCACCAGAATATAACAATGCGCATCAATTTCCTGAAACATTCGTCTTACAACATTTCCTTTTCCCTGCTGATACTCATGACGTACAACTGCACCTGCCTTCTTTGCAATTTCGGCCGTTTTATCCGTTGAATTATTGTCATATACATAAACAACTGCGTCTGGCAACTCACGTTTAAAATCCGTTACTACTTTTTCAATTGTCTTACTCTCATTGTAGCACGGAATCAATATTGCAATCTTATCCATCCTTTTCCCTTTCTCATACTCTCTTTTGTGTTATTTTTATTTTTCGCGCGGATTTCTTGTCAATGATATTTGCAATCCGCTTCGCTACGTGCTCTTGCACTTTTATAAAATCTGTGAATCACTGTCAATAAATACATTCATAAATCGACAGTGCCGCACCACTATAACATTTTTTTAACTCAATTCCTCCATTTGACAAGCCGTTCTGATTTTCACCAAACACTGTACCGTTTGCGATTTTCTCATCCAGCTTACTCTCATTACTACTTACAACATATTTAATTTTTAACTCTTTAAATTTCTCTGGTGAGAGCGTTACATTTACGTAGTCAGTATTAACAAGTTCAAATGAAACCTCACTTCCAAGTGTGGCTTTGATATGACAATATCGATTGTAAAACTCCTTATATTCACCGGTCTCATCTAATATAGTCCAGCGTTCCTTTTGCGGATATGTCTGAGTCGTATTAAAACAGTCTGCACCCGCCATTGCCGGAATATTTGTTCCCGGATATTCCAGATCGACTGTCAGCCATATTGCAGAAGGATCTGACTTTACAATGTCACGTATCGTCTGCATGGTTTCACTCTTTGTAATGGCATCTGTTCCCTGCGCAATAGGATTAATCCAATAGGAAGATAATACCACTACTATACTGCAGCTAATCATTACTGCTGTATATTTTTTTCTGTGAGCGTAAAATAGCAGATAAAACAAGACGGCCAAAACCAGCCAGACAAATACCATTTTCCATAGTGTATCGAAATATGCGCTTACACATCCACTTGTATCATACCGCGAAAATCCCCATGCCATACAAACAGGCACTGCCGCAAAGAGAAGCGCTGACAGAACTGACACTATTCTGCCTGGTGATTTTTCTTTTAATGAAAGTGCTCTGATTAAAATCGTCAGCTGAAGAAATCCCAGCATCTGCGGTCCTCTATTTGAATTTGTGAAACTAAGAAGTGTAATTTTGGCTAGCCACATCGGTACTCCGATACAATAATACCAGACTAAAAATACATCCATTCCCACTAAGAGGATTAATAATGGATCTCTTTTCTTTTCTTTAAAAAGTACCCACAACGCTAGCAAAAATCCTGCCGGAGCAAAACAAATGGTGGATGAATTCTCTACAATTAATGCATTAATTTTATTGAATTGCCCCAATAGCGAAATTGGATACTTCATGATCCACCAAAGGCCTTTTCCTCCTGAAGACTGCGGTGCATTTCCCGGATAGTCTGAATTTAATACTGCCAAAATGACATCCCATGAAGTAACAACAAGTGTTATAAGCGCAGCTGCTGTAAGCAAAACCACTAGAATCCATGGCACAATGTCCTTGCGACATAAGACATCTTTTTTTGTTTTCCAAATGAGTACCCACAAAAATAGTGGAACAAATCCCCATGCCACTGGAACCATCCATGTCGGGTAAAAGGTCAAAACATACCCGACTGCACACACTGACATACCTATTGCCACTGCAATCTTTCTTGGATGAAATGCGTGCGATACAAGATAGTTGCTTCCGAGCACAAAAAATGCCCCATAGATCAACATTTCCGCAAGACCGTTAATGGCAAACCACCATTGTATAAACGGCGCCATGCTCACACAAACGCCAAGCAGTACCGACAATTTCTTTTGCCCGTCACTGATCAGCATTCCAAGCTCAAACCACGATAAAAATAATACAATCAGACGCGCGCACCAAAACCACGAAAGCCCTCTCTCACTTCCAAAGAAAAGATATCCCCAATAAAAAGGTCGAAATAAAGTAAGTACATCCCACGCTGGCTGTCCATACACAATTAAATTATCTGTGCGAACCACACCAATTGTCTGACTGTAGCGATTATATGCGCCAAGCGAATTATATTGCTGTCTAAAACAAAGTGGCGTCAATGTTCCCCACTCATCACTTCGAACTGCGCGCGGTTCTCCCAAAAGCACTCCCGTTGGCGCATCACCCAAAAAAGCCTGCCAGTATCCCATCGATGAACCACTTATTTTAAATGACACCAATAAGATCAACAGGATAAATGCGAGTACAAACCGATGCTGATAAATCCATTCTGATGTCTGCATCCGGCTCTTTCTCAGTTGCTGCCTATCCATGTATTTTCTCCTCTTTTTCTAGTGACTATCCTCTTACTTTTCAACGATATTCTTGTCACTTCATAACTTCCCATCTATTTATACAACAAAGTCCAGCAAATTTCAATGACCAATCAGGCTTTGTAAGCACTTTGTATGGTTTTAACTTGCTTTTGCATCTTTTTTTTGGTTTTAACTTGCTTTTGCATCTTTTTTTGATAGAATGAAATTAACGCAATCATTCAAAGTTACACTTACAGAAAGGACAAAATATCATGAGCAAAGGACAAATTTTTCACAGTACTTTTTCTGAATATACGGACCCGTACACAGGCACCGTCGTGAAACGCCTGACCGATCCGGCAATTCTTAGTCACCACATGTATTTTTATAATCGCATGACAACAACAGATGGCAAATACCTTCTAATCTGTCAGAAACGCGACGAGGGACGTCAGCTCTATATGATGAATCTCCATAACGGAGAAATCCGCCAGATCACAGAGGGAGATGGTGTCGGTCAGGACAGCGCGATGTTCTCACACGATGACAAAACGATTTTTTATCAACAAAATAACCGTTTTTATGCAATGGATGTGCAGACACTTGAGGCGCACTGCTTTTATGAGACGCCAGAAGGTTGGAGCGGTAGTGCACCAGGCATGAGCAGTGACAATCATTTCATGTCAATTGTCGAAACGAGGCAAGATACGTTACCGCCGCGCGATGGCAGCGCCGGATGGAATTTTTTTGCACTGACATGCCAGGCAAAACCGTTATGCCGCATCGTTTATATTGAAGTAGCCACCGGTAAGAGTCATGTAGTCCTTGAGGATCGTTGCTGGTTTGGGCACACACAGATTCGCCCGAACGACCCGGATACAATTCTGTTCTGCCATGAAGGTCCATATGATCTGATTGACGCAAGATTATGGCTCGTTCAAAGCGATGGAAGCCGTTATCGCTGCTGTCGCGAACAGCCGTCTGATTTGATTTTAACGCATGAATTCTGGCTTCCGGATGGTTCCAAATTTGCCTACGTGTATCGTGAGACGACAGGTGCCAAGACAGAAAACATCCGCATGATGAATCCTGAAACTTTAGAAGAGAAAATTTTGATGCCGTGCTCTCCGTTCGCTCATTTTATCTGTGACAAGAAAAATGAATACATGGTAGGCGACTCCCAGGGCAGCGACGTGCCTATTCATCTGCTGACAGAGGAAATGTTAAAAGAGAAAAAGAACACCGTAAGCAATGATTTTATTTACCTGATTGACGTGAAAAATCGTACAGAAAAGAAGCTCTGCTATCACGGAACATCATGGCTTGCAAAGCATGGAAATCCTCAGGATTCTCATCCGCATCCATGTTTTTCTGAAGATAACAAGAGTATTATCTTCGTATCAGACAGAGAAGGTCTTCCGTGCATTTATCAGGTGATGCTGTGATTGCCAAGTAAATGTAACACTTGCGACCCGCCACTCAATGGTAGCGGGGGTACGCTCTATTTTGTCAATAATATTCGCAATCCGCTTCGCTACTTACTCACATAAAAGCGAAAACTGGAATCCGAAATCAAATTTTTCTTGAAATCAGGTTCCAGTTTTATTAATGATAGTGGCTCAATCACAAATTTTGTAGGATTTATGATTTCACTCACGTTTCGGATGACTTCATCTGATACCTTGCTTATCTTTCTCTTTATCCATATGCTTCAACTCTGGAAGTACAGTGCACAGCATAACAATAAAGCAAAGGCTTCCGCCAATTACATTTGACACCGGCTCAGCAAGGAATACACCTGCTGTTCCCATATGAAGCGCATATGGCATCAGATAGGTAAGCGGTACGACAATAACTACCTTGCGAAGCAATGAGAAAAAAATTGCCTGCTTTTTCTTGTTTAATGACTTAAATACGGTCTGCCCGATATACTGAAAATCCATACAGATAAATGCTGCAAAATATTGCTTTAACGCTGGCACTGCTGCCTGAATCAGTGTTGTATCTGAACTAAAAATTCCTATTAACACGTTTGGAATTAGTATGATAATGCTCCACATCACCGCTGTATAGCCAAGAATCATAGCACTCATCACCATCATAGCCTTTCGCACACGCGCCGGACGGCGTGCACCATAATTATAGCTTAAAATTGGAGAGGTGCCCTCATTCATTGCATAAATCGGGGTCTCAACTAATTGACGCACGCTTGACACAATCGTCATAACAGATATGTAAATATCTCCACCGACATTTGACAAAATATTATTACAGCAGATGGATACCAAACTGTTTGTCAGCTGCATAATAAATCCTGCTGTACCCAAACTGACAATATTTTTTGCGTAGCCGATACACTCGGTGAATTCTTTTTTCTTTAAAAACCGCACCTTTAACTCGGATTTATTTGTCAAAAAAAGAAATACAAATACAGCAGAAAGGCACTGTGAAACTACCGTTGCAATCGCCGCTCCCTCTACGCCAAATCCAAAAACAAAGATAAACAACGGATCAAGCAACAAATTTGCAACAGCACCGACCGCAACAGAAATCATTCCAATTGTAGAATATCCCTGTGCATTAATGAACGGATTCATGCCTGTTGCAATCATAGATGGAAGTGTTCCAATTAAATAAATCATAAGATATGGATATGCATAAACGAGTGCATCCGTCGATGCACCAAACAATATAAGGAGTGGTCTGGCAAACAAAAAGCCAACTGCCATCAGCACTACTGCACATACACAAACCATTGTAAAGGATGTGTTCATCACATTTGCAGCCCTTTGCGGCTCATTTTTTCCGCGATAGATTGAAAATAACGGTGCACCACCGCTTCCAAACAGGTTGCTGAATGCTGTGATCACGACGATTAGCGGAAAGCATAGCCCAACTGCACCCAGCGCCGCCGTTCCCACATCAGGAATTCTCGCAATATATATACGATCTACAATATTATATAGAAGGTTTAGAATCTGGGCAACGAGCATCGGAAGTGCTGCTCCAAGGATATTTCCAGTCACAGTTCCATGTTCAAAATCAATTCGTTTCATAGTACGAAAACCATTCCCTTTCTTTTTTTCTTTCTTTTTCCTTGCTTTTCAGTATAACATGTGATAATCTATATGTAAATTATTGTTTTTATATCATAATTCAATATTTTTTATATAGCTAATTTATCATTATCATTATCAATTTATAGGGAGAACTAGAATTCTATGGAATTACGACAGTTAGAATATTTTCGTGCAATCGTAGACGCCGGAAGCATCAGTGGTGCTGCCCGTATGCTGCACATGACGCAGCCGCCATTAAGCTATCAAATGAAAATGCTTGAAGATGAACTTCAGGTATCGCTTTTTTTGCGCGGCACAAAAAGGATCACACTGACAGAAGCAGGAAAAACCCTCTACGAACAGGCCGAAAATCTGTTAATGCTTGCTGATCTAACAAAACAAGAGGTAATCAAATCTGGGCAGGCCGCAACGCTTCACATTGGCATGACACCTTCTACTGTCTCCATGATGTCCGATTTTCTCGTGTCCTTTGTAAAGAAGTACCCAATGATTCATTTTGATATCCATGAAGGATCCACGTTCACCTTAAAAGATCAGTTGGAAAACCAAATGATTGATCTGACAACACTTCGTACACCCATTGTCTTAAATGGATGTGAAACATGGCCTCTCGCAAAAGAAAGACTACTCGCCATGGCAGTTCCAGACTATCCCGTTTTAAGTGGACAAACTTCAATCCACTTAAAGGAACTTTCCGAACAGCCATTGATTCTCTCGCACCGCTATCAAAAATATATGTTTTCGGCTTTTGAGCGCGTTGGACTGATTTGCGATATTTACATCGCCTGTGAAGATGCCCGAACCGCTATGACCATGGCAGAAAAAGGGCTTGGCATCGCTATTTTACCAGCCTCCATGCTGCCCTTATCAAACAAGCTTCACGCTTGTGACATTTGCGATGCTGATCTTACCACGGAAATTCTTCTGGCTTGGCGAAAAGGGCGACTGCCTGTTGAAGTTCAGGATTTTCTCAATCTTATCCTGCAGGCAAAAAACACGTAAACACCTCTGCCCGACGAGTCGGACGAGGATTTCTGCAAAAAACGAATAAAAATATCCATGAATAATGAATCGACAACACACTGTAGTGGTCAAGCTTTTTTGTAACACTTTGTTCGATAAATACCTATCTGCTATACTGTATTAGTAACACGTATACACAAATTGATAAACGAAAATGCAAACAAAAGTTTACTACCATGTATTTAAAAGAAAGGCAGATGATTGAGACA
>CAVCPW010000142.1:0-18551 GCA_963604075.1 Anaerovoracaceae bacterium
AAGCACAGCCGACGACAGAAGCACAGCCGACGACAGAAGTACAGCCGACAACAGAAGTGCAACCGACAACAGAAGTACAGCCGACAACAGAAGTCCAGCCAACAGAGCGAAATGCAGAGAATATTCTTGTAAAGCTTGCAGAAGATTCAGGTGGAACAATTGTTGATAACAGTTATTTATTCTATGACTTCAATGGAAATGGAGTTTCTGAAGGCTTTGCGCTCGTAGATGTAGGTGGCCGCAAAGAGATTTGGTACAATGCTGAGAATTCTAATTCAAATGCAGTTGAGATTTTCCCAATCACAGATGTGGCATCGTGTAGCGTCAATGCGATTGAAAATGGTACAGCACAGTATGTTTTGAGTATAACGTCATCTACAGGAGAATCCTATTCCTGCATTTATGGTGCCGATGGTACAAGCGGCTATGTGGTAGCAGATTTGCTTCCGGGTGTATTTGTATCCGATGGCATCAGCCTGAAGTTAGACAATGGAACGAATGGAGTGGCTTATTTACTTGCTTCTGATGGAAGTTATAGTGAATATACTGCACAGGAAATTTCACAGAGTCAGTTTGATGCAATGCCGGGCGCACAGGATATTTGGTCACAGGTAAGTTCGTTGATTGGAACAGAGCCGTCTGACCTTCATTTCTGGAATCGCTCAACTGCAGTAGGAAATCTGATTCAGATTGCGTTTACAGATGCGGCAGGTACGCCGAGTTACATTAATGTATCCTGGACACAGGATGGAATGCAGTTTGAGAATGGTTCTATGGAAGTTGAGAGTGGTGCTGTGAAATCCTCTTATACTGGATTAAATCAGATTCAGCCGCAGGAGATTCCACAGGCTGAGACAGAACCAAGCGATCCTGCAACCGAGATTTCATTCACGGACGGAACAGCTGTTACGCTTTCATCTGAGGGAACCAACTATACGGCCGATCTGAACGGAGACGGAACATCTGACTTCTTTAAATATCATACTGAGGTAGCCGAGGATGGCACAACAACCAGCCTGGTTGTCAATATGAATGGTACCGATTATACGGTTGGCAGCGGAAGCAACGCTGTATATAAGGTAGAGGTGTGCGATTTGAACACATCCGATAATCAGCTGAATCTGGTTGTTGTCGGAACAGGTGCAGACAATTCTGTTACAAGTTTGCGTGTATTCAACGGAATCGATCTTTCTACACCGCTCATGCAGGATGGAAGCTTTACGGTATTGAACGGATATGGAAATGCATCTCGTTTGTACAATACGTCACATGTACTAACACCGTCATCAACAAATGGAACATTTGATGAAAATGGTGGGTTTACATTGGCTGTTACAAATCCAGTTACAATTGACAGCCTTGGACGTTATGTCTGCAAGATACCATATGAATTAAAGGATGGCGCAGTTACTGAAAATGCATATAGTGAGACAAGCGGAAATTATGAGTATGATCTTGTTGATCTGACTTCTCAGGAACAGTTCAATTATATCTTGGCAGCAGATACAAATCTGCTCAGTTCTGCAGCAGCAGAAGCACCGGCGTCAGCTGTGCTTGGCGCTGGCACACAGGTGTTCCCGAGAAAGCTAATCCTTTCTGCAAGCGAATCAGGTGTCTTCTATTTATATGTAGAAGATGCAGCCGGAAATGCAGGATACCTTCCACTTAGCACGGGACAGACTCTGTTCCAGAGCGTACCGCAATAATCGAAATATAATATAATAGGAAAGCAATGATTCAGAACAATTTTACAGTTTCCTGAATCAATAGCTAAAAAAAGCTGGCCTCCCGCGGGAGACCAGTTTTTTAATTTATAGATTTGTCCAACGTCCCGAGGAACCACACGGGAGCACCAGACCAGACTGTGTTACCGGAAGACCTATCTCATCCGAAACTACATGACCGCCAAACTTACTTACCACCTCAAGGCCAAGCAGATAGGTTAAAACAGAAGCAGCAAAACCGGTAGTGTAGCTGTTGATTAAGAAAAACAACGGCTCGTCGGAGAGAAGCTGTGCACATAAAGAAACAAGCGGATGAATTGCATCTTCGATTTTCCAGATTTCACCCTTTGGACCACGTCCGTAGGATGGTGGATCCATGATAATAGCATCGTAGTGATTGCCGCGGCGAATCTCACGCTCGACAAATTTCTGACAGTCATCAACAATCCAGCGAATCGGTGCATCGGAAAGTCCTGAGGAAGCTGCATTTTCCTTTGCCCAGGCAACCATACCCTTAGAAGCATCTACATGGGTAACAGAAGCACCGGCAGCGGCGGCAGCTAATGTTGCGCCACCTGTGTAAGCAAACAGATTCAATACTTTGATCGGGCGTTTAGCATTCTTGATCAGACCAGAAAACCAGTCCCAGTTTGCTGCCTGCTCCGGGAAGAGACCTGTGTGCTTAAAGGAAAAGGGTTTCAACTGGAAAGTCAGATCTCCATAATGAATGCTCCACTGCTGTGGCAAAGAGAAGAACTCCCATTCACCGCCTCCCTTGCTACTTCTATGATAATGTCCGTTTTTTTTCTTCCAACCCGGATTGGTGTGCGGTGTATTCCATACAACCTGTGGGTCAGGGCGTACCAAAAGATACTTGCCCCAGCGCTCCAGTTTTTCTCCATTTGAGGTGTCGAGGACTTCATAGTCCTTCCAGTTATCAGCCAGCCACATAATAATATCCAACCTTTCTTCTATATATAATGTGCAGTTGTAAATGCACTGCTATGATTTCAAAATGTTACTGTTCAATATCACACGTGAACGATATCTCAATCATACCTATAAGTATAAGAAAGAACATGCATCCTGTCAATAGAGTGCTAACTGGAAGTTCACTGAAGACATTCTATAACCTTCTGGGTAATATTCATCTCACCGCCTTTCGTGAACTCTTGGGTAATATTCACCCCACCGCCTTTCGTAAACTTTTGGGCAATATTCACCCCACCGTCTTTCGCGAACTTTTGGGCAATATTCATCTCACCGTCTTTCGCGAATCCTTGGGAAATATTCACATCACCGCCTTATGTAAACTCCTGAGAAAAACGTCAAAACTACGTCTTGAAAAAAAATTAAAAAAAATGAAAAAAGTGCTTGCATTTCCTTTGAAGATAGTGTATAGTATACCTTGCTGTGACATGATAGCAAAGAAGCGCGAGGTTGCTGCCAATCGGGCAGGTTTTCCGTGGAGCGAATGTCAAGTCAAGAAACTGGCGACAAGTCACTGTATACAATGAAACATCTACAAACATTGAGGTAGAAACGGACTGTGCGGGATTAGGAAACGCACGGGGTAGTGTACAGTCACCACTTGTCGTACTTATTTAAAAAGTGCGAAAAGGAGGCGGCTTTTTTTTATGGCAAGTCAAGTAATGAGAATCACTCTGAAGGCATACGATCATCAGCTGGTAGATCAGTCCGCTGCAAAGATCGTTGATACTGTTAAGAAAACAGGCTCTAAGGTAAGCGGACCGGTTCCGATGCCGACTAAGAAAGAGGTTGTTACAATTCTGAGAGCAGTACATAAGTACAAGGACTCCAGAGAGCAGTTCGAGCAGAGAACTCACAAGAGACTCATCGATATCATTCAGCCATCTCAGAAGACAGTAGATTCTCTGTCTCGTCTGGAGATGCCAGCTGGTGTATATATTGATATTAAGATGAAGAACAAGTAATTTTAAACAAGTATGTCCGGAATTACGTTGATATAGAAGCAACAAGTATAAATTGTTCCACTTATGTCCACGGTTCTAGGATGATTGGGAAATCCCAATCCGCTGTAGATTCACAGGAGGTAATAGGATGAAGAAGGCTATTTTAGCAACAAAGGTCGGAATGACACAGATCTTCGACGAAAAGGGCACACTGGTTCCGGTTACCGTACTGCAGGCTGGACCATGTGTAGTAACACAGGTTAAGACCGTAGCAAATGACGGTTACAGCGCAGTTCAGGTAGGTTTCGTTGACAAGCGCGAGAAGCTGGTTAACAAGCCGGTTAAGGGACATTTTGACAAGGCTGGCGTTTCTTACAAGAGATTCGTGAGAGAGTTCAGACTTGATGACGCTGAGAATTACTCAGTTAAGGATGAGATTAAGGCAGACGTTTTCGCAGCAGGCGAGAAGGTTGATGCTACTGCAATCTCCAAAGGTAAGGGCTTCCAGGGCGCTATTAAGAGACACGGACAGTCCAGAGGACCTATGGCTCATGGTTCTAAGTACCATCGTCATGCTGGTTCCAACGGCCCTGCAACAACACCAGGTCGCGTATTCAAGGGTAAGCACATGCCAGGTCATATGGGACATGTACAGGTAACAATCCAGAACCTTGAGATCGTAAGAGTTGATGCTGAGCAGAACCTGATTCTGGTTAAGGGTGCAGTACCTGGACCGAAGAAGTCTTTAGTAACATTGAAGTATTCAGTAAAGGCTTGATCGCTTTTACAGAGTTGGAAGGAGGACCACACTAATGGCTACAGTAGCTGTTTATAATATGCAGGGTGCCGAGGTCGGTAAGATGGATCTGAACGATGCAATCTTTGGCGTAGAAGTCAATGAGCATCTGGTAAAGATGGTTGTTACCGCACATCTGGCAGCAGAGCGTCAGGGAACTCAGAAAGCAAAGACACGTTCTGAGGTATCCGGAGGCGGAAGAAAACCATGGAAGCAGAAGGGAACCGGTCATGCAAGACAGGGTTCAACAAGAGCTCCGCAGTGGACAGGCGGTGGTGTTGTATTCGCTCCAGTACCGAGAGATTACACCATTAAGCTGAACAAGAAAGAGAAGAGAGCTGCTCTGAAGTCTGCTCTGACCAGCAGAGTACAGGAGAACAAGTTCATCGTTGTTGATGAGTTGGCTCTGAACGAGATTAAGACTAAGAAGTTCGTAGAAGTTATGAACAACCTGAAGGTTTCCAAGGCTTTAGTTGTTCTGGCTGAGAACGATCAGAACGTAATCAAGTCTGCAAGCAATGTAGCATCTGTAAAGACTGCTCAGGCTGACCTGATTAACGTATACGATATTCTGAAGTACAGCACTGTTGTTGCTACTAAGGCAGCAGTAGAGAAGATTGAGGAGGTCTATGCGTAATGGCTGATATTAGATATTATGACGTTATTTTAAAGCCGGTTGTTACAGAAAAGAGCATGGACATCATGGCTGACAAGAAGTACACCTTCCTGGTTCATCCAGAAGCTAACAAGACAATGATCAAGGAAGCTGTAGAGAAGATGTTCCCTGGAACCGAGGTTAAGACCGTTAACACCATGAACAATGACGGAAAGACCAAGAGAAGAGGAAGAACAGAAGGAAAGACCGTAAAGACAAAGAAGGCAATCGTAACCTTGACTGAGAACAGCAAGGAGATTGAGGTATTTGCAGGTCTGTAATTCCCAAAAGGAATATACGCACAAAAGCGTGACAATAAATGCTGTAAAGGAGAACAATCATGGGAATCAAAAAGTATAACCCATATACACCGTCCAGAAGAAACATGACGGGTCTGGATTTCACTGAGATCACAAAGAGCACTCCAGAGAAATCCCTGACAGTATCTTTAAAGAAGAACTCCGGCCGCAATAATCAGGGTAAGATTACCGTAAGACATCAGGGCGGCGGTTCCAGAAGAAAATATAGAATCATTGATTTCAAGCGCAACAAGGATAACATTCCTGCAACCGTTCTTTCTATCGAGTACGATCCGAACAGAACAGCTAATATCGCTCTTATCTGCTACGCAGATGGTCAGAAGGCTTACATCTTAGCTCCTCAGGGACTTAAGGTTGGTCAGAAGATCATGAACGGTGAGCATGCAGAGGCTAGACTTGGTAACTGTTTACCATTATCCTTAATTCCGATTGGTACTGAGGTACACAACGTTGAGCTGTATCCGGGTGCTGGTGCACAGATGGTACGTTCCGCTGGTGTTGCTGCTCAGTTGATGGCTAAGGAAGGCAAGTATGCTACCTTAAGACTTCCATCAGGTGAGATGAGAATGGTTCCGATCAACTGCCGTGCTACTATCGGTGTAGTTGGTAACGGAGAGCACTCTCTGGTTAACATTGGTAAGGCAGGACGTAAGCGTCATATGGGTATTCGCCCGACAGTTCGTGGTTCCGTTATGAACCCGAATGACCATCCACACGGTGGTGGTGAGGGACGTGCTCCGGTAGGACGTCCAGGTCCGTGTACACCTTGGGGTAAGCCTGCAATGGGTCTGAAGACCAGATCTAAGAAGAAGGCATCCAATAAGCTGATCGTAAGAAGAAGAGACGGAAAGGCTTTAACAAAGTAATTTCGTCCGACATTGAATCGAATTAAGGAGGTTAAAACCTATGGCTCGCTCATTAAAGAAAGGACCATTTGCTGACGAGAGTTTACTGAAGAAGGTAGACGCTATGAACGCAGCGGGACAGAAGCAGGTTATCAAGACCTGGTCTCGTCGCTCTACAATCTTCCCGCAGATGGTTGGACATACAATTGCAGTTCATGACGGAAGAAAGCATGTTCCGGTATATGTTACCGAGGATATGGTAGGTCATAAGCTGGGCGAATTCGTTGCTACCAGAACCTTTAAAGGTCACGGTAAGGACGACAAGAAGAGCAAACGTTAATCGGATATACTTGAAAGGAGGTAACACAAGTCATGGCAAAAGGACATAGATCCCAGATTAAGAGAGCAAGAAATGAGCAGAAGGACACTAGACCATCTGCAACCCTTTCTTATGCAAGAGTTTCTGTTCAGAAGGCTTGTTTTGTATTAGATGCCATTAGAGGCAAAGACGTGGCAACTGCACTTGGTATTGTAACTTACAATCCGAGATATGCATCTTCTTTAATCAAGAAGCTGCTTGAGTCTGCAGTAGCTAACGCAGAGAACAATAATGGAATGAAGGCAGGTAACCTGTACGTAGAAGAGTGCTACGCTAACCAGGCACCTACCATGAAGAGAATCAAACCGAGAGCACAGGGTAGAGCTTATCGTATCTTAAAGAGAACAAGCCACATTACTGTAGTTCTGAACGAGAAATAATAGGAGGGCACTATGGGACAGAAAGTTAATCCTCATGGCATGAGAGTCGGCATCATCAAGGACTGGAATTCCAAGTGGTATGCTGAAGCTGATTTTTCTGATAACCTTGTAGAGGACTACAATATCAGAAAGTTCTTAAAGAAGAAGTTATACAGTGCTGGTGTATCTAAGATCGATATCGAGCGTGCATCAGACCGTGTTAAGATTATTATCTTCACCGCTAAGCCGGGTATCGTAATCGGCAAGGGCGGAGCTGAGATCGAGAAGTTAAAGGGCGAGCTTGCTCCGTACGTGAACGGTAAGAAGGTATTTGTAGATATTAAGGAAGTTAAGAGACCGGATAAGGAAGCTGTTTTAGTAGCTGAGAACATCGCTGCACAGCTGGAGAACCGTGTATCTTTCCGTAGAGCTATGAAGTCCGTTATGAGCAGAGCTATGAAGTCTGGTGCTCTTGGTATCAAGACTACCTGTTCCGGACGTCTGGGCGGTGCTGATATGGCCCGTACAGAGACTTACAGCGATGGAACTATCCCGCTGCAGACCCTGCGTGCTGATATTGATTATGGTTTCGCAGAGGCAAATACCACCTATGGTAAGGTTGGTGTTAAGGTTTGGATCTACAAGGGTGAGGTCCTTCCTACCAAGTCTAACAAGGAAGGGAGCGATAAATAATTATGTTAATGCCAAAGAGAGTTAAGCGTCGTAAGCAGTTCCGCGGTTCTATGGCTGGTAAGGCTAACAGAGGAACTACGATCACCTATGGTGAGTACGGTATTGTTGCTACCGAACCTTGTTGGATCAAGTCCAATCAGATCGAGGCAGCCCGTATTGCCATGACACGTTACATCAAGCGTGGTGGTCAGGTATATATTAAGATTTTCCCAGACAAGCCAGTAACCGCAAAGCCGGCTGAGACCCGTATGGGTTCCGGAAAGGGTGCTCTTGAGTATTGGGTAGCAGTAGTAAAGCCAGGCCGCGTTCTCTTCGAGATCGGCGGTGTGGATGAAGCAACAGCAAAGGAAGCTCTTCGTCTTGCAACACACAAGTTGCCACTGAAGTGTAAGATCGTTTCCAAGGCAGACTTAGAAGGCGGTGATAACAGTGAAAATTAATAAGTATGTAGAAGAACTTAATGCGAAATCGTCCGCAGAGTTAAATGAAGAATTAGTAGCTGCTAAGAAGGAACTTTTTAATTTAAGATTCCAGAATGCAACCAACCAGTTAGACAATACCAGCAGAATTAAAGAGGTTCGTAAGAACATTGCGAGAATTCAGACTGTTTTGGCTGCCAAGGCAAACTAAATGGCAACGAAAGGAATGGTTATGGAAGAGAGAAATCTGAGAAAGACCCGTACAGGTAAGGTTGTCAGCAACAAGATGGACAAGACCATTGTCGTTGCTGTTGAGAATAATGTAAAGCACCCGGTTATCGGTAAGATCGTTAAGAGAACCTACAAGCTGAAGGCTCACGACGAGAACAACACCTGCAACATTGGTGACACCGTAAAGGTTATGGAGACCAGACCGCTGTCCAAGGATAAGAGATGGAGACTGGTTGAAGTAATCGAGCGTGCGAAGTAATTTTTCGATTTTCAAGTGAGTTAATGAATAGATCCTGAATCGTTTCAGGACGGAAGGAGTAAGGCATGATTCAGCAGGAAACCAGATTAAAGGTTGCTGATAACAGCGGAGCAAAGGAGCTCCTTTGCATCCGTGTTATGGGTGGATCTACAAGAAGATATGCAGATATCGGTGATGTTATCGTTGCTTCCGTTAAAGATGCAACACCAGGCGGTGTTGTAAAGAAGGGCGACGTTGTAAAGGCCGTAGTTGTTCGTACTGTTAAGGGTGTTCATCGCGCAGACGGTTCTTATATCAAGTTCGATGAGAACGCAGCAGTTATTATCAAGGAGGATAAGACTCCAAGAGGAACCCGTATTTTTGGACCAGTTGCAAGAGAGTTAAGAGAGAAGCAGTTCATGAAGATCGTTTCTCTGGCTCCGGAAGTATTATAAGGAGGATCACGACTGTGGCTAGCAAGATTAAGAAGGGCGATACCGTTAAGGTTATCGCCGGCAAGGATAAAGAAAAGGAAGGCAAGGTCCTTTCTGTAGACGCAAAGAACAACAAGGTTGTTGTTGAGGGCGTTAACATGGTAACAAAGCACAGCAAGCCAAGCGCAGCTAATCAGCAGGGCGGAATCATCGAGAAGGAAGCTCCAATCGATCTTTCCAACGTAATGTACAGCGCAAAGGGTCAGGCTGTAAGAGTTGGCTTCTCTGTTAAGGACGGCAAGAAGGTTCGTATCAACAAGAAGACCGGCGAGGTTATCGACTAATAATACAGAGAGGAGGTAAGAAACAGTGAGTGCAAGATTAAAGGAAATGTATCAGAACGAGATGGTTGATGCCATGATTAAGAAGTTCGGCTACAAGAACATCATGGAAGTACCGAAGCTTGACAAGATCGTAGTAAACATGGGTGTTGGAGAAGCTAAGGAGAACGCGAAGCTGCTTGATTCTGCTGTAAAGGATATGGAGATCATTACCGGACAGAAGGCTATCGTAACAAAGGCTAAGAAGTCCGTTGCTAACTTCAAGATCAGAGAGGGTATGCCGATCGGCTGCAAGACCACTCTTCGCGGTGACAAGATGTATGAGTTCGCTGATCGTCTGATCAACCTGGCTTTACCTCGTGTACGTGACTTCAGAGGCGTAAGCGCTAATTCTTTTGATGGCAGAGGCAACTATGCTCTGGGTATCAAGGAGCAGTTAATCTTCCCTGAGATCGAGTATGACAAGATTGATAAGACCAGAGGTATGGATATCATTTTTGTTACTACTGCTAAGACAGACGAAGAGGCACGTTATTTACTGACATTATTTAATATGCCGTTTGAAAAATAATTAGGAGGAGATTTCCATGGCAAAGACTTCTATGAAGATTAAGCAGTCCAAGAAAGCAAAGTTTTCTACACAGGAATATACTCGTTGTAGAATTTGCGGACGTCCGCACGCTTATTTAAGAAAATACGGCATCTGCAGAATTTGCTTCCGTGAATTAGCATATAAGGGTGAGATCCCGGGAGTTAAGAAGGCAAGCTGGTAAAGCACTAAGCACAGGGCATTTTGCCTTTGTGCGGCTCCCCGGCCAGACTTACGAACCAGTGAAGAGTAGTATATAAGGAGGAAAACTTCAATGGCAATGAGCGATCCAATTGCAGATATGCTTACAAGAATTCGTAATGCAAATACTGCAAAGCATGATACAGTAGATATTCCGGCATCCAAGATGAAGGTTGCAATCGCAGATATCCTGGTTAACGAGGGATATATTGAAAAGTATGAGTTAGTTGAGGATGGTAATTTCAAGAACATCCATGTAGTTTTAAAGTATGGTAAGGACAAGAACGAGAAGGTTATCACTGGTTTAAAGAGAATTTCAAAGCCAGGCCTTCGTGTTTATGCAAACTGTGAGGATCTTCCTCATGTTCTGGGCGGACTTGGTATCGCAATCGTTTCCACCAATAAGGGTGTAATGACCGATAAGGAAGCAAGAAAGCTCAATGTAGGCGGAGAGGTATTAGCGTTCGTTTGGTAATAAGCGAGCGAAATTATCGCAACGGGCAAGTGGCAGCAATCGGGTTGCCATACTGCCGTGCAATTTAAATAGAATCCACATATATAGGAGGTATGGGCATGTCACGAATTGGAAGGATGCCGATCGCTATCCCAGCAGGTGTAACTGTTACGGTAGCAGAAAATAACACGGTGACTGTAAAAGGACCAAAGGGAACTCTTGAGAGAACCTTTGCTCCAGAATTAGGAATCAAGGTTGAGGGCAACGAGGTTGTTGTTACCAGACCGAATGATACAAAGAAGAGCAAGTCTTTACATGGTCTGACAAGAACTCTGATCAATAACATGGTTATTGGTGTAAGCAATGGCTTCGAGAAGGTTCTTGAGATCAATGGTGTTGGTTATAGAGGAGCAAAGCAGGGCAAGAAGCTCGTGCTGAACCTTGGCTATTCTCACCCGGTTGAAATTATCGATCCAGAAGGTCTTGAGACTGTTATGGATGGCCAGAACAAGATCATCATCAAGGGTATCGATAAGGAAAAGGTTGGTCAGTTCGCAGCAGAAATCAGAACTAAGAGAGCACCGGAGCCGTATAAGGGCAAGGGTATCAAGTACGCTGACGAGACAATCAGACGTAAGGTTGGTAAGACCGGTAAGAAATAAATAAGGAGAGTGAGAAAGAATGGTTAGTAAGGTATCTAGATCAAAGGTTCGCGAAGAAAAGCATAGAAGAATGCGCAGACATATTATCGGTACTCCTGAAAGACCTCGTATGGCAGTGTTCAGAAGCAACAACCATATGTACGTTCAGGTTATCGACGATGTAGCACAGAAAACCTTAGTGTCAGCTTCTACTCTTCAGAAAGACGTTAAGGAAAAATTAGAAAAGACCAACGATGTAGCTGCTGCTGCATATTTAGGAACTGTTATTGCAAAGAAGGCTCAGGAAGCTGGAATCAAGTCTGTTGTATTTGACAGAGGTGGCTTCATTTATCAGGGTAAGATTCAGGCACTGGCAGATGCAGCAAGAGAAGCTGGTCTGGAATTCTAATCAAGGAGGAAGAAGACACATGAAACGTACAAATATTGACGCAACTCAGCTTGAATTAGCTGATACCGTAGTTGCTATCAAGCGTGTATCCAAGACCGTTAAGGGTGGACGTACCATGCGTTTCTCCGCTCTGGTTGTAGTTGGAGACAAGAATGGCCATGTAGGTGTTGGTATGGGCAAGGCTGCTGAGATCCCGGAGGCAATCCGTAAGGGTAAGCAGGCAGCTGAGAAGAACATGATTACCGTTCCGCTTGATGAGAATAAGAGTATCCCACACGATTTTATTGGAAAGTTCGGAAGCGCATCTGTACTTCTGAAGAAGTCCCCGGAAGGTACCGGTATCATCGCAGGCGGTCCGGCTCGTTCTGTTCTTGAGTTCGCAGGCGTAGAGAATATCCGTACTAAGTCCTTAGGCTCCAGCAATAAGGCTAATGTTGTTATGGCAACACTGTCTGGACTGGCTGCTCTGAAGACCCCGGAGGAAGTTGCAAAGCGTCGCGGTAAGACTGTAGAAGAGATTATCGGCTAAGGAGGGAAATACAATGGCTGAAAAGTTAAAGATCACATTAGTGAAGTCCCCGATTGGTGCAATCCCAAAGCAGAGAGCAACCGTAGAGGCTCTTGGACTTCATAAGCTTAACAAGACTGTTGAGCTGCCGGATAACGATGCTGTAAGAGGCATGGTATGGCATGTAAAGCATTTAGTAAAGGTTGAAGAGATTTAATTTCAGAGGAGGTTTAGTGATGGACTTATCTAATTTAAAGGCAGCTGAAGGCTCCGTACACAGCGGTAATTTCAGAAGAGGCCGTGGACATGGTTCAGGCAACGGTAAGACTGCTGGTAAGGGCCACAAGGGTCAGAAGGCTCGTTCTGGCGCACCGAGAATCGGTTTCGAGGGTGGTCAGATGCCATTATACAGAAGACTTCCTAAGAGAGGCTTCACAAATAGAAATACAAAGCTCGTTGCATATGTTAATGTAGAGAACCTTAACAAGTTCGAGGATGGTGCAGTAGTTGACATTCAGGCTTTAGTTGAGGCTGGTGCAGTAAAGAATAAGTTTGATTCTGTAAAGATTCTTGGAAACGGAGACCTGACCAAGAAGCTGACAGTTAAGGCAAACGCTTTCTCTGAGGGCGCAAAGGCTAAGATTGAGGCTGCTGGTGGAAACGTAGAGGTGATCTAATGTTCAAAACGCTTCAGAATGCATTAAAGATAAAGGAATTAAGAAAAAGTCTTATATTCACATTTTTAATGCTCCTGGTAATCAGATTTGGTTCGCAGTTACCAGTTCCGGGCGTTGATTCTGATTATTTTGCTGAGTACTTTAGTGGAAGCAGTAGTGATGCGTTTAATTTGTTCAATGCTATTACGGGTGGTTCTTTCGAGAACTTCTCCATTTTGGCATTGAGCATTTCGCCATATATAACATCTTCCATTATTATCCAGCTCTTGACGATTGCGATTCCAAAGCTGGAAGAGCTTCAGCAGGATGGTCAGGAAGGAAGAAAGAAGATCGCAGAAATTACCAGATATGTGACAGTAGGTCTTGCATTGCTTCAGTCAACTGCTATGTCCATTGGATTTGGCAGACAGGGAATGTTCGAGAGTTATACATGGTACAATGTGGTAGTGTGTGTAATCACTTTGACAGCCGGCAGTGCATTCCTTATGTGGGTTGGTGAGCGCATTACAGAAAAGGGTGTGGGAAACGGTATTTCAGTTGTACTTTTGTACAATATTATTTCCAGACTTCCGGATGATGCAATCACAGTTTATGAGACTTTCATGTCAGGACGCAGCATTGCTGTTATGATTCTTATTGCTGTTTTCATAATTGCGATTCTTCTTGTAATTCTCGGATTTACAGTACTGTTGAATGCAGCTGAAAGAAGAATACCAGTTCAGTATGCGCAGAAGGTGCAGGGACGCAGAAGCGTAGGTGGACGTTCTACTTATATTCCTGTAAAGGTAAATACAGCAAACGTTATGCCTGTTATCTTTGCTTCATCTCTGATGTCTATGCCGCAGATTATTGGTTCATTTTTCGGCTATGAGATTGACGTTACTACGATCGGTGGAAAAATTATGGCAACATTGAGCTCAAGCTACTGGTTCAGACCGGCACTTCCGCAGTATTCTGTGGGTGTTGTGATCTATGTAGCGTTGCTCATTATATTTGCTTACTTCTATACATCAATTTCTTTTAACCCATTAGAGATTGCTGATAATATGAAGAAGTCAGGCGGCTTTATTCCGGGTGTAAGACCTGGAAAACCTACAAGTGATTTCTTGAATAATATGCTCAATCATCTGATTATTATCGGTGCAGTCGGTCTTACTATCGTTGCACTGCTTCCAATCATTTTGAGCGGTGTCTTCAATATTTCGAGACTTTCCTTCATGGGAACATCTCTTATCATTATTGTAAGTGTTACACTAGAAACAGCAAAGTCAATTGAGTCTAAGATGGTGGCTAGAGAGTACGATAGCATATTCTAAAACAGTTCACATGTTCCAACAGATTCGGATAAATTCCATGCTTGCATAGGGATATATCCGAGTCAATGGAATAAGGTGAATTGTTTTTGATTAAGAAAATCTCCTGTTTTGCAGGGGATTTTCTTGCTTTTTGAGAATAAATCTGTTATGATAAGTCTGATTGTATAAATGTATGCTGCTCTTGCGGCGGAATGAGAGGATATTATGAAAATCATTATGTTAGGCGCACCTGGTGCGGGAAAAGGCACACAGGCAGCGAAGATTGCAGCAAAGTATCAGATTCCACATATCTCTACCGGAGATATTTTTCGTGCAAATCTGAAGGCTGGAACAGAATTAGGCAAAAAGGCAAAGGAATACATGGATCAGGGATTGTTAGTTCCGGACGAGCTGACCTGTGATCTTGTAATTGATCGCGTATCAAATGACGATTGTGCAAATGGATACATTTTGGATGGATTTCCGAGAACCATTCCGCAGGCGGAAGCACTTGAGGCTGCGCTTGGGAATATGGGAACTGATATCGACTATGCGATTAACGTAGATGTTCCGGATGCGAACATTGTAAAACGTATGTCTGGTCGTAGAGCCTGTGTAACCTGTGGGGCTACCTACCATATTGAATACATTCCACCGAAGAAGGAAGGTGTTTGTGACTGTTGTGGCGGCGAGTTAATTCTGCGCAGCGACGATAAGCCGGAAACTGTACAGAAGCGTCTCGATGTATATCATGCACAGACCCAACCGTTAATCGACTTCTATCAGGCAAAGAATAAGTTGGTGACA
This sequence comes from Anaerovoracaceae bacterium, assembly GCA_963604075.1. Lineage (GTDB taxonomy): Bacteria > Bacillota > Clostridia > Lachnospirales > Lachnospiraceae > Anthropogastromicrobium. The sequence goes on from CAVCPW010000142.1 coordinate 14,950, forward strand.
GTAGACGGTACGAAGGATATGGAAGAAGTATTTGCCGATATCACGGCAGTCCTGGAAGGCTGAAAAGCAAGGCGAAAATGATAGATTCGCCATTGAAGATGGGCAGCAGGGACACTGCTGTCTGTCTGTGCGCGTAGGGTTGCACAAGGAATGAGGAGAAGATGGCTGTTTCAATTAAATCAGAAAAAGAAATCGAGTTGATGAGAGTGTCCTGTAAGAACCTCTCCATTATGTTTGACGAGTTGGAAAAGATCGTGAAACCGGGAATTTCCACATGGGAGATCAATAAAGTCGGCGAGGAGATTATCCGTGACTTTGGATGCATCCCGAACTTTAAGAATTATGAGGGATATCCGGCTTCCATCTGTACTTCTGTAAATGAAGTTGTGGTTCATGGAATTCCGAGTAAGAAACGTATTTTAAAAGAAGGTGATATTATCAGCTTGGATGCGGGCATGATCTATAAAGGATACCATTCCGACGCAGCCAGAACCTTTGCCGTTGGTGAGATCTCCAAGGAAGCCAAACAGTTAGTTGATGTAACTAGACAGAGTTTCTTTGAGGGAATTCGTTATGCAAAGGCTGGAAATCATCTTCATGATATCTCAGTTGCTATCCAGAAGTATGCGGAGAGTTTCGGCTACGGTGTTGTTCGTGAGCTGGTTGGTCACGGTATCGGTACTCATTTACATGAGGATCCGCAGATTCCAAACTTCAAGACGATCGGAAGAGGAATCCGTCTGCGTCCGGGCATGACCCTGGCGATTGAGCCGATGATTACAATGGGTGATTATGCAGTCAGCGTGTTAGATGATGAGTGGACTGTTGTAACAGATGACAACTCACTGGCAGCGCATTATGAGAACACGATTCTGATTACGGACGGGGATCCTGAGATCCTGACGCTTCCGGATTGGGATAAAAAAGAGTGGCAGTAAGCAAGAAAAGAAAGGATTTTAAAGAATGTCAAAAGCAGAAAAATTTGAGATGGAAGGAAAAGTATTGGAGAAGCTCCCGAACGCTATGTTTCAGGTAGAACTTGACAATGGGCATCAGGTGCTGGCTCATATCAGTGGAAAGCTGCGTATGAACTATATCCGTATTCTTCCGGGTGATAAGGTAACAGTTGAGCTGTCTCCGTATGACCTGGCAAAGGGCAGAATCGTTTGGAGAGATAAGTAAAGATTCAATCAAAAAAAATTGAAAAAATTGAAAAAATATACTTGACGAAACCTAGACGATTATGTTATACTAAAAAACGGACTTTTGTGAAGTTTCTTTCTTTTTAAAGGACTTTAAATAGGCTTTTAAATAAGAATAGAAGCAACCCAAACCATTACCAATGTGGTTCCAGAAAGGAGAAAATACTGTGAAAGTAAGATCATCAGTAAAGCCGATCTGCGAAAAGTGCAAGGTTATTAAGAGAAAGGGTATCATCCGCATTATTTGTGAGAACCCGAAGCATAAGCAGAGACAAGGCTAATGACCCGGGCAATTGAAACACACGGAAACGTTGTTTCAAAAAGTTCAATTTTATGAAAGTGAAAATGGAGGTGCAAAACACACATGGCTCGTATTTCAGGCGTTGATTTACCAAGAGAAAAGCGTGTGGAGATTGGTCTGACTTATATCTACGGTATCGGTAGAGTAAGTTCCAACAAGATTCTTGCTGCAGCAGATGTTAACCCGGATACCCGTGTTAAGGATCTGACTGACGAGGAAGTTGCAAGAATTCGTGACGTTATCGATGGAGAGTACACTGTAGAGGGTGACTTAAGAAGAGAAGTTGCCATGGATATCAAGAGACTCCAGGAGATTGGTTGCTACAGAGGCATCCGTCACAGAAAGAGCCTTCCTGTCCGCGGACAGAAGACAAAGACCAACGCTAGAACACGTAAGGGTCCTAAGAAGACAGTTGCTAACAAGAAGAAGTAATTAAGTAAGAATAGCAGCTTATAACTACTCGTAGAGAGAGAAAGAGAAATAAGAAGAAAGTAGGTTAGTTTAATGGCTAAGAATGTGTCAGCAAAGAAAGTGACAAAAAAGCGTGTAAAGAAAAACGTTGAACGTGGACAGGCCCATATTCAGTCATCTTTCAACAATACTATTGTTACGTTGACTGATACCCAGGGAAACGCTTTATCCTGGGCAAGTGCAGGCGGTCTTGGATTTAAAGGTTCAAGGAAATCTACTCCTTATGCAGCTCAGATGGCAGCAGAGACTGCTACTAAGGCAGCTTTAATACATGGATTAAAGTCCGTTGATGTTATGGTAAAGGGACCGGGTTCAGGTCGTGAGGCAGCTATCCGTGCACTTCAGGCTTGTGGTCTTGAAGTTACCAGCATCAAGGATGTGACACCGGTTCCGCATAACGGTTGTCGTCCGCCAAAGCGTAGAAGAGTTTAATTAGGAGGTATTAAAGATGGCAGTAAGTAGAGTTCCAGTGCTTAAGAGATGCAGATCTCTTGATATGGACCCAATTTATCTTGGATATGACAAGAAGTCTAACAGACAGTCTAAGAGAGCTAATAAGAAGATGAGCGAGTACGGTCTGCAGATGCGTGAAAAGCAGAAGGCAAAGCTTATCTATGGTGTTTTGGAGAAACCTTTTAGAAATTATTATGCAAAGGCAGAGCGTCAGACCGGTATGACCGGTGAGAATCTGATGATTCTTCTGGAGCGTAGATTAGATAATGTAATTTTCCGTCTTGGTTTCGCTCGTACAAGAGACGAGGCTAGACAGATTGTTGACCACAAGCATGTGCTTGTAAACGGCTCCTGTGTAAACATCCCGTCTTACTTAATCAAGGCTGGTGATGTAATCTCCATCAAGGAAAAGGTTCAGGATTCCCAGCGTTATAAGGACATTGTCGCAGTAACAGGCAGCAGAATGGTACCGGAGTGGTTAGATGCTAACATCGAGGCTTTAAGCGGAACTGTTAAGCAGCTTCCGTCCAGAGAGATGATCGATGTTCCGGTAGACGAGATGCTGATTGTCGAGTTGTATTCCAAATAATAATTCTTTATTGTTTAGCAGTAATGACTTTGCAAAGATTTGCAGCATACTGCTAAACAAGCTGATTTTATTTGAGTGCTTCTCTTAAAAGCATCCTATAAGGAGGGGCTAATAGTGTTTGATTTCGAAAAACCCAAGATTGAAATTAAGGAGATGTCTGAGGATAACAGATATGGCAAGTTTGTAGTAGAGCCGCTTGAGAGAGGCTATGGTATTACACTTGGCAATTCCTTAAGAAGAATCATGCTGTCTTCGCTTCCGGGTGCAGCTGTCAGTCAGATTAAGATTGAGGGCGTGCTTCACGAGTTCTCCTCTATCCCGGGAGTGAAAGAAGATGTTACAGAGATCGTCATGAATGTTAAGAGTCTTGAGATTAAGAATAGCAGCGAGACAAACGAGCCAAAGATTGCTTATATTGAGCATGAGGGTGAGGGCGTTGTTACTGCTGCTGACATTCAGGTTGATCAGGATATTGAAATTATGAATCCGGACCAGGTAATTGCAACACTTAGCGGCGGAGAAGATTGCCGTCTCTATATGGAGCTTACCATTACCAAGGGCAGAGGTTATGTAAGCGCTGACAAGA
>CAVCPW010000143.1:0-3113 GCA_963604075.1 Anaerovoracaceae bacterium
ATCTCAAAAAGATTTCTTCAGATGAGGATGGGAGAGTCACATACATTTCATTTACTGAAAAAGGAAGAGAACTGTGGGATAAGTATGACAGGAATTATTATAGTCGGTGATGCGTTGAATCTTCCAAGACCGGGTGTTACAAGAACGGTGAAGGCTATGGAAGAGAAAGGATATCTCAAAAAGATTTCTTCAGATGAGGATGGGAGAGTCACATACATTTCATTTACCGAAAAAGGAAAAGAACTGTGGGATAAGTATGACAGGAATTATTATAGTCGGTTGGCTCCTTATCTTGAAATGATTTCGGACGAGGAAGCAGAGTGTATGATACACACAATTGAAAAATTTTATCAGGTTATGAGCGAAAGGAGAGTCGACATTGAGTAAAGAAAAAGCAAGCAAAGAAAGATCAAATGAAAGAAAAACAAACAAAGCAAGATCAAATGAAGTACAATCAAACAATGCAGCATCCGCAGCGGTAAATGACAAGGCGGATTTTACGCAAGGCAGTATATTGGGAAAATTGATTCCGTTCATGATTCCGATTCTTGGTGCGTTAGTGCTTCAGGCGGCATATGGTGCAGTCGATTTGCTTGTTGTAGGACGATTTGGAACGACATCAGGTCTGTCCGCTGTATCTACGGGAAGTCAGGTTCTGAATTTAGTTACTTTCGTAATTACACAGTTTGCAATGGGAATTACTGTTTTGATTGCCAGATATATTGGGGAAAAGCGGTCACAGTCAATCGGTACATTGATTGGTGGATCTGTCGTTGTATTTGCTATAATGGCAGCAGTACTGTTTGTTGTGATGATCGCGTTTTCACGACCGATTGCAGTGCTGATGCAGGCACCAGAGGAAGCAGTAAGTTTGACTTCTGTTTATGTTCGAATCTGCGGAGGCGGTATTGTCTTTATTGTTGCATACAATGTTCTTTCAGCTATTTTCAGAGGACTTGGAGATAGCAAATCTCCGTTAATTTTTGTTGCGATTGCCTGTGTAATCAACATTGCAGGTGATTTGATTCTGGTAGCTGGTTTTCATATGGATGCCGCTGGTGCAGCGATTGCAACTGTAGTGGCGCAGGCGGTAAGTGTTGTATGTGCACTGGTTATATTGATGAAGAAAAATCTTCCATTCAAGATTACAAAGGCAGATTTTACAATCAACAGTCATTGTAAGCGTGCACTTAAGATTGGTTTGCCATTAGCACTTCAGGAATGCCTGACACAGATTTCATTCCTTGCGCTGTGCGCGTTCGTTAACCGTTTGGGCCTGGAGGCATCTTCTGGATATGGTGTTGCCTGTAAAATTGTAAACTTTGCTATGTTGATTCCAAGCTCTTTGATGCAGTCCATGGCATCATTCGTCTCACAGAATGTCGGAGCTGGAAACGAGAAACGAGCAAAGAAGGCAATGGCTACTGGAATCAGTACGGGTGTTGTGATTGGTGTGATTGTCTTTTTAATCGTGTTCTTTAAGGGTGATCTTCTGACTGGAATCTTTACAACGGATGCAGGTGTTGTTCAGAAGGGGTACGAGTATTTGAAGGGTTTTGCATTAGAGACTATTGTTACAGCAGTATTGTTTAGCATGGTAGGTTACTTTAATGGACATGATAAGACTGTATGGGTAATGGCTCAGGGATTAATTCAGACATTGCTGGTTCGTCTTCCACTTGCATACTATATGAGTATTCAGCCAAATGCTAGCCTTACAAGCATTGGATTGGCAGCACCGGTGGCAACGACTTTTGGAATTGTTTTAAATGTTGGATTTTTTATTTGGATGAATAAGAAAGAATCATTAAAAAGGTAAAATTTCTGAATTGTTTTTGAGTCATTTTGAATCAGTTCCAAATCCCTTGACAAAAAAATGTTTCTTAAGTAAGATAGAAAAGCACAGTAAAATGTAAGGCAAATCGAAATATTGAAATTGCATTTTACATAGGAAGATGAATTAAGACAACGAAAAGAAAAATGTATATAGGGAAGCGCCTGTGCAAACGCTTTTGGAAAGGAATAAGAAATGACAATCGAAGAAGCAGTTAGTTATTTGAAGAAGCAGGATCTGGCAGCACTTGAAGTTGGAACCTATCAGGTAACGGATGATTTCTATTTTATGATTCAGGAGTATGAGACAAAAATAGCACAGAACTGCCGTCTGGAGACACACGACCGTTATGCAGATATCCAATGGATCATTTCTGGTGAGGAAGAGATCGATACTGTAAGCAGAACTGGATTAGCGGTCGATGAGGAATATGACGAGAAACGCGATGTTGCATTCTGGAAAGAACCAGATGGAATGTGCCAGACCATTTTGACGACAGGTTCCTACGCAATATTGCCGCCGAGCATTGCTCATAAGCCGCAGATGCGTGCAAGTGAGGTAGCTTGTCATGTAAAAAAATGTGTAGCAAAGGTGAAATGGCAGGCTTAATATATGTATGAGATTATGACATCGGATGAAGCAATCCGTTTGATTCGGGATGGCGACTGCATATGCGTCAACTCTTTTGTCGGAATTGAAAACCCGGTGGAGTTGCATGAGGCTCTTTACCGTCGCTATCAGAAAATGCAGTCCCCTACCCATCTGACCATTATCTCAAGTGCCGGATTTGGTGTGTGGGATGCCGAGCATAATGCTGAAGGATATATTCGTGATGGTGCAGTGGATCGACTGATCTGTGGCCATTTCGGTGCTATGATGAGCACAAAGAAGCTTGTTTTGGAGGATCGTTTTGAGGCGTACAATTTGCCTCTTGGTTGTATTTCTCACGCAATTCGTGCACAGGCTGGAGGACTTCCAGGTGCACTTTCAAAGGTTGGGCTGGATATTTTTGTTGATCCGAGACAGGAAGGACCGGGAATCAACCGTATTTCCATAGATGATTCGCTGGTGAAGCATGTGGAAGTGGATGGCGAAGAATTTCTTTATTATAAGCTTCCGAAGATTACAGTCGCACTGATCAAGGGAACTGCAGCAGACCGTAAGGGAAATATCACATTTGACGATATGTTTATGTCAGGCGATGCACTTTCCATCTGTCAGGCGGTAAAGGCAAATCGTGGAAAGGTTATCGTGCAGGTTGACCGACTTGTGGATGCAC
>CAVCPW010000144.1:0-4832 GCA_963604075.1 Anaerovoracaceae bacterium
CGGATACACTGATCTGATTTTTACGCCATGGGTACTTGAGCGTGAGACGCCACTTAAAGTATTTGGTCCGAAAGGCTTGCAGCACATGACCGATCATATTTTGGAGGCTTATACTGCTGATATTGATTTTCGTATTCATGGATTTGAAAAAGCAAATGAAAATGGTTATAAAGTAAATGTAACTGAAATTGAAAATGAAAAAAATCCTGGCATTATCTACCAGGATGATTATGTAAATGTGGAGGCATTCCCTGTCAGCCACGGTACCCTGACCTGTTATGGTTATAAATTTGTAACGCCAGACCGTACGATTGTAATCAGTGGTGATACAGCCCCGCTTGAACTCGTATCCCAAAAAGCTGCCGGATGTGATATTTTACTTCATGAGGTAGAATATTCCGCCGGTATCTCGTCACGTGAACCGAAATGGCAAAAATACCACAGGGAAGTTCATACGTTAAGTACCGATCTGGCATGGGTGGCACAGAAGGCACAGCCTAAGCTGCTTGTCACGTACCACCGCATTTATCATATGAACATTCAGGATAATCGCATCAATCTGGCGGCAGAGATGGCACGCAGGGATGAGGCAATTCTGGATGAGATTAAAGCCGCCGGATACGAAGGGTATACCGTAAACGGAAAAGACCTGGATGTCTTTTAACACTTATATGATCTGCTGCTCCGATACATGATATACATGTCGGTACAGCAGATTTTTTATCTTCTGATATTCGGGTTCCGTAATTGTTCTCTGATATGTCATAATACGAAGTGGAATCGGTTTCCTTCCCGGAGCGATAGAAGGCTGTATATACGGATATTCATTAAAATAGAATCCATTTCGCTTATAAAAACCAATACGTCTTTTCTCAAGCTCTCCGTCTGGTAACTCAACTTCGAGGCAAGTTAATTTATTTGTCTGAGCAAGTATCTCACGCAGCATACGTCCTCCGATTCCACCATTTCGTGCAGCACTGCTTATTGCAAAATGTTCAAAGTAAAGAACATCCTCAAAATCCCAAGCAGATAAAAAGCCATCAATTTTTTTCGTTTCCTGATTTCTATGTATAAACACTTTGTACTCTGGATTCTCAAATAATTTTTTCTGACCCTCGTATCCTCTATATTCATCCTCTGGAAAGCTCATTTCCATAATTGAATACATCTGGTCGAAATCCTGTATTTTTAAAAATTCTGTCACTTTATTTTTCCTTTTCTTTCATTTTTTCTATTTAGTAAAACTTTAGTATTGTGTCTTTAAGGTTCAATATACTGAACTTTTTAAAACAGTTCTTGAACCATTCGTTATATTGTGTTATAGTGTCTTTTGTAAAAATTTGAACCAATAAGAAAGAGGACTTTTTATGCTTCAATTCATCGAGACTGTCAATTCAGCTGTGAACAATTTTATCTGGGGTGTTCCAGCTATGGTCTGCATCTTTGGCGTTGGCCTTTATTTGAGCCTTCGCACCCATTTTATCCAGATTCGCAAATTTCCCTACGCAATCAAAACAACTATTGGCCGAATGTTTCGCAAAAAGAATGCCTCCGATGGTGCATTGACACCATTTCAAGCAGTATGTACGGCACTAGCCGCGACAGTCGGCACTGGAAATATCGCCGGTGTCGCCGGAGCTCTCGCTATCGGTGGGCCAGGTGCCATTTTCTGGATGTGGATTTCAGCAATCCTTGGCATGTGTACGAAGTTTGCTGAGGTTACACTGGCAGTTCATTTCCGCGAAAAAAATGCAGATGGTGATCTGGTCGGAGGTCCAATGTACTACATAAAAAATGGTCTTGGCAGGCGCTGGATCTGGCTGGCTTATCTGTTCGCTGCATTCGGTGTGCTGACTGTTTTCGGAACTGGAAATGCTACTCAGGTTAATACTATCACCACTGCTATCAACTCAGCTCTTCTTAGCTTTAATGTTATTTCTGAAAATGCTGTGTCAACCTCTAACATAATCATCGGTCTTATTATGGCTGCACTGGTTGCGCTTATTCTTCTGGGCGGTGTAAAGCGTATCGGACATGTTACAGAAAAGCTGGTTCCGTTTATGGCACTTTTGTACATCATATTAGCAGTCGGAGTTGTAATAATCAATTTCCGCACACTTCCAACCGTTTTCGGTTCCATTTTCGAAGGTGCCTTTAAACCTTCTGCTGTGACAGGCGGAATCGTAGGCAGTATGTTTACCAGCATGAAAAAAGGTGTTTCCCGTGGTATCTTTTCTAACGAGGCCGGTCTTGGTACAGGATCTATTGCTCATGCCTGTGCAGATACAAAGAAGCCGGTTAAGCAGGGAATGTTTGGTATCTTTGAGGTATTCACTGATACAATCGTAATCTGTACACTTACAGCTCTTGTTATTCTCTGCAGCGGTACTTCTATTGAGTATGGTGCAGCTGCCGGCGCAGAACTTACGATCTCCGGCTTTACTACCGTATATGGAAACTGGATTTCCATCTTCACTGCTCTTGCGATGTGTTGCTTTGCATTTTCTACTATTCTCGGATGGGGACTGTATGGTGCACGCTGTATCGAGTTTTTATTCTCTGAAAAGATAATAAAACCTTTCATGGTCGCTTACTCTCTCGTCGCTATCCTAGGTGCAACTGTAGATCTCGGATTGATGTGGAGCATAGCTGAGACATTCAACGGTTTGATGGCAATTCCGAACTTGATTGCACTGTTCTTGCTATCCGGAACAGTCGTTCGCCTAACAAAAGAATACTTTGCATCTGAAAAATAAGGATACAGATAATATTAAGCACCTTAGATTGAATTTTGACCGATCTAAGGTGCTTTTTTAATTACTTGTAACTAGTGCTCATCAGCTTAACTCAAACATGCCGTGATACAGCTGGTAATATTTTCCTTTTTGCTCCAGAAGATCATCGTGATCGCCTCTCTCAACAATCTTACCATGCTCAAGCACCATGATTGCATTGGAATTGCGCACTGTACTCAGACGATGCGCGATTACAAAAACGGTTCTTCCTTCCATCAGCTGATCCATGCCCTTCTCAATCAATGCCTCGGTACGTGTATCAACGGATGATGTAGCCTCATCAAGAATTAAAACGGGAGGATCTGCAACTGCCGCACGCGCTATAGCTAGAAGCTGACGCTGCCCCTGTGACAGATTCGCACCGTCAGCCGTTACGAGTGTATCGTAGCCATGTGGAAGACGGTGAATAAATGAGTCAGCATTTGCTATCCTTGCCGCTTTCTCAATTTCCTCCTGCGTCGCATCAAGCTTTCCAAAACGAATATTTTCAGCAACTGTTCCGGTAAACAGGTGCGTGTCCTGAAGAACGATGCCAAGAGAATGACGAAGCGCATCCTTTTTGATATCACGTACATCGATTCCATCATAAATGACAGAACCACCATTAACATCATAGAAACGGTTGATAAGATTTGTGATCGTGGTCTTTCCGGCTCCAGTAGAACCAACAAATGCAATTTTCTGACCCGGTTTTGCATAAAGACTGATCTGTTTTAAAATCATGTGGTCGTCATTATAGCAAAAATCTACATGATCAAAACGCACGTCACCCTTTAACTCAATCAATGTGCCATCCGGCTTTTGCCATGCCCAAAGACCTGTCTTTTCTTCACACGGAATCAACATGCCATTTTCCTTTTTCACGCAGACAAGATCGGTCTTTCCCATGTCAACCTCTGGCTCCATATCCATCACTTCAAACACACGCTCAGCTCCGGCAAGTGCAGAAAGTAAAAAATTACTCTGCTGCGTAAACTGGTTGATTGGAAGAGCCGCCTGACGAACAAAAACCAGATAGCTTGCAAGGCTTCCCAGATCTGTATGGCCACTTAAGGCCAACAAACCGCCTAGTACAGCAACAATTGCATAATTGATATAAGAAATGCTGACAACCATAGGAACCATTGTGGCAGCATAGCCTTGTGCACCGGTTCCGGCTTTTCTCAATTCTTCGTTCTTTTCGCAAAATTCCTCAAAACTCTTCTGCTCGTGATTGAATACCTTGATGACCTTCTGACCACTGATCATCTCCTCTATATAGCCGTTTAATTCACCGAGGCTTGCCTGCTGTTTTCCATAGTACTGTTTGCTTTTTGCACCACTGAAGCGGATATACCAAAACATAAAGCCATAGCATACAGTTACGATTAAAGACAGCTTCCAATTTAAAATATAGAGAATCAAAAGGGTTCCAACCATCTGGATAAATGTCTGAATGACCATTGCGAAGCTGTTATTGAGTGCATCAGAAATTGTATCAATATCATTTGTAAATAAACTCATGATATCGCCATGCTTTCTCGTATCAAAAAACCTGAGCGGAAGCTTCTGTACATGCACAAACAGATCGTGACGGATATCGTAGATCACACGTTGGGCAACTTTTACCATCGTCTGAGAATATCCCCATGCGCAAAGCGCACCAACTCCAAAGATTGCGGCAGCTACAGCAACGCCTGCAATCAATGTAGAGACCTTACCATCTGCAAGATTGTTTACAACCGGACGAATCATATATGTACCAAGAAGATTAGCTATCGCACTAATACTGACAAGAATAGCTACAACAAAAAGCATTCGCTTGTGGCGTCCCAGATATGACAAAAATACGCGAAGCGTCTGACCAAGATTCTCTGGTCGCTTATTATTCTTCTGAGCCATCGTCATCGCCTCCCTTCATCTGTGATGCATAAATTTCCTGATAAATCGAATCATCAGCTAACAGCTCCTTATGCGTTCCAATGCGGTGAATCTTTCCATCGTCGATAATCACAACCTGATCAGTATTCATGACGGAGGTGATGCGCTGTGCAATAA
>CAVCPW010000145.1:0-3955 GCA_963604075.1 Anaerovoracaceae bacterium
GTCATATCGACTGATTCCATTCTCATTTTGTCCATTTAGGTTTCCTCCAGTTCCTTCTTCAGCTTCTTCAACTCCGCATTCATCTGCATCTGTTTATTCAGCTGTTTTTCTTTTCTGATTTTCGCCTTTAAGGTATCTATCTGCTTTTGCAGGGCTTGACGCTGCTCATCTCTTGCTACAGAATCCTTCAGACTTTCTTCTGCATTTTCTGCTTGGAGTTTATCTCCGGCGACCTGTCTGACAAAGCTTTCATACACTTTATCAACAGTTAGGCCCTCCAGCTTAAGCGGCAGTTCTTCTTCCTCAAGCCAGTCCGTATGATAATAGCCATTTACCTTAAAAGCCTTATTTCCAGATGCAGCCGCTTCCTTATATCCAATCCAAGCCTGATACCTGCCTTGGTATTCCAGTAAAAATAGAATGTGATATGGGATCTCTCGGTCTATCTGGCGAAGCAGTCCGTCATCAAGCACCTGGCTGTTAAGCCTTATTTCGAATACCTCTAACTCTGTAACATCAACTCCCGCTGCCAGATTTGTAGTAGAAGCTGCAATCTTATTTTTCCAATAAATAATTTTCACCTGCTCTACAAAAACCTTTTTGAGTGCCGGAGAAATATCCATATTTTCATAGAATTTTTGCTTAGGTATTCGCTTATTAAACTCTGTAGATTTTGGCAATCCCAGCATTCTAAAACGCCTCCTTTACTTGACCACAAGGAAACAGATCAGCTCGAAATCATCCAAGCCTGATACTTCAGACATCAAAGCTGATGTGCCGCCAGCAGAGAACAGGCTGTCAATATCGCTTTCTTCCTTGCAATCGATAATTGAGTTAATGGCTTCACTTAACAGTTCAGACATTTCACTCATATCTTTTCCGTCATCTGTTTCCTGATTAAAACGTTGGCACAATTTCTTAATCGGTTCTTTTTTACCTTTGCAAAGAAGTCTGATGTCATCCAGCATCTTTTTGGGATTCAGATAATCGCAGATAACCTCGCCATCCATACCGATGTAAACCATGTAGAAGGGATGGATTCGATTCTGATTATCTATATTTACACTGTTATTTATGTTCTTTAGTACAAAGATAACACCTTCCGGAAGTTCCTCTGTAGCAGGCACTACCGCATGAAGTCCCTTTGGTTTCTTCTCCAAATCAGGATGTGTCTTGACATACTCTAAGAGATCCAATCTGAATTCGTTCAAGCCCAGATCCATGATTGAGATACCTGTAGACATATCTTCGATATCCACAACTTCCTCTTGCAATCGTTTTAGCTGCTGTTTTCTATATTCCAGATCACCTTTTTCTTCCGGATTGATCAGATCATCATCTCCGGTAGAAGTCATGACAGAAATCTTCATTCTGGTCTCTACTCTGCCCTTTAAATTGATATATTCATCCAGATCCATATCCGGCCAGAAGTTTACTAGCTGGATATACGCATTCTTGCTACCGATACGGTCTACTCGTCCAAATCGCTGAATAATACGCACCGGATTCCAGTGAATATCATAGTTTACAAGATAATCGCAATCCTGAAGGTTCTGTCCTTCCGAAATACAGTCCGTAGCAATCAGAATATCAATCTCTGTATGGCTTCCAGGCATCAATACATCTCGGTCTTTTGAAATTGGTGAAAAGCAAGTCAGCACGTTATTGAGTGTTGCCTTAAATCCCTTAATTGTTGTCTTGCCATCAATACTACCGGTAATTACAGCTGTATCTAATCCGTACTTATTTTTTACAAAGCTACTTACATGCTCATAAAGATATTCTGCTGTATCAGAAAAAGCCGAGAAAATGAGCACTTTCTTATTTCCAGGATTGATTGGATTCTCTATTTTCTCTGATAGGATTTTGAAAAGCTCTTGCAGCTTGCTGTCATGTTCAGGTGTGATATCTGCTACCATCAATGTCAGAAGTTCCAGTGTTTCTGCATCTTCCAGCAGTTCAGTACGCCAGGTCTTGTAATCCATATCGGCAAGCTCTATCTTTACCTTCTTACCAACTGTGAAGTAGTCTGTATTGCCATCATCCATGTCAAAGTCATTGTCTGATGCCTCATACATGTCAATACCTGCCTTGCCATATTTTTCGAATCGATTTATTGCATCTATCGTGTTGTTAATCAAAGTCTTGATTCGCTGTAAGGTCAACTGGAATGAATTTACTGAGCTCTCCAAACGCTTTAAGAGATTAATGCTCATCAAACGACGGATACCTTCTTCTCGACCGGTCTGAGTAAGATTGTCACCCTTGTTATGTGTCAAATCTATGTATTTCTGCATCTTACTAGGGAAGATGTAATTCGATGGCGTATAGATACACAAACTCAAATGCATCAACTGCTCATAAATCTCGTTATAATTGATGGCGGAGTCCAAATCTGTCAGACGCGGTCTTAGAGAGATTGGCTTCTTTCTTTCAGGAAATTTTCCAATCTCAGCTGTGTTATAATATTTCTCAATATGCTTTCTGGATCGTGCGATTGTTACGCTGTCCAAAAGTTCAAAGAAATCAAAATCAAGAGTACGCAAAAGTGCATCGGTTGTTCGATCCTCTGGTTCCAACTTACTCCATGCATTAAAAGCACGCTGTGCCTGGCGGAAGATTTCCTCGATTGATTTACTGGTACCAAGCTTATCGTTGATCAGCTCTGAATCACCTTCGTAGGCAATAGCCAGCTGATTTTTCAGATCCACAAATCTATTATTTACTGGTGTAGCGGACAACATAAGAACTTTAGTCTTAACGCCAGCACGGATGATCTTGTCCATGAGCTTCACATATCGATTCTCTGTGGTGTTGGCATGTGTTCCAACACCATTACGGAAGTTATGAGATTCATCAATAACAACGAGATCATAGTTGCCCCAGTTCAGACGATCCAGATCCAAGCCGTTGGAAACGCCATGTGTTCTGGATAAATCGGTATGGAAAAGGACATCATAGTTCAATCTATCCGCTGCAATCGGGTTATTTACATAGTTATCCTTATAGGTATTCCAGTTCTCTGCCAGCTTCTTCGGGCACAGAACGAGAACACTTTTGTTTCTGTTTTCGTAGTATTTCACAACTGCCAGAGCTGTAAAAGTCTTACCAAGACCGACGCTATCAGCAAGAATACAGCCGTTATAGCGTTCCAACTTATTGATGATAGCTAATACAGCATCCTTCTGGAAATCATAGAGCATGTTCCAGATTTTGCTCTGCTTAAATCCAGTCGCTTCGTTAGGTAATTCATCCTCAGATATATCATCTAGAAATTCGCTAAACACATGATATAAAGTCATGAAATAAATGAATTCCGGAGAATTTTCGTTATAGGCTGTAGTGATATTTTCAAGAACAATGTCTGTAACATCCTGCAGCTTGGTTTTATCATTCCATATCTGTTCGAAAAGATTGAGAAAATATCTGCCATTCTCGAATCCATTCATCTTGGTTACAATGTAGTAAGCATTATTACCACGGGCACACCCCAGATCTGTTGTCGAAAATTCATTAATAGGCATGTAGGAGCTTTCGTCTACTGTCATAAAACCAGTCATATTTTCTCCAGTCACATTTGACTTGAACCTTGCTTTCTGCCTGATCCATTCCGCGCATTCTTTAGATAATGCCTTCTGAGTCATTTCATTACGCAATTTGATTTCAAATTCTGTACCATACAAACTGGACTCACGCGAGAAACGCGGAATATAAAATTCTCTTTTCTGCTTTTCTGTCTTCTCTTTTATAAAAGTTGGAGAAGTAAAGATAAATCGGAATTCATCAATCTTTTCCAATTCTTTGCGCAGTTCCTGATATGCATACATAGAAAAACAAACAGCAGCAACTGAAATCTTGCTTCCACGTTTTATCTCATCATGCAAATCATCTCGAACTGTATTTGTGACATTGTCCAGTATCTTCACTCACTTCACCCCGCCTCTAATCATTCTTT
>CAVCPW010000146.1:0-6092 GCA_963604075.1 Anaerovoracaceae bacterium
AGCTCGCATAGGACGATAATAGTCATGGCTTGGATAAATCAGAGGTTCCCTGTAGGAATGAGAATTTCCAGTGCTGACTTTAAGCAGGAAGCTCCGACTTCTATAAGTCGGAGTAGTTCACGGGAAACAATAGAAGAACTGATGGAGAATTACGAGATGCATGAGGCCCAGATATTGAAAGAGCTGTATATACAAGGTGCATTGGATCGCACAAGAATGCTTTCCTAAGATATCTGTGGCAAGATAGAGCCGGAGGGGGGACGAACTAACAACAAAACCGAACAATTGTTTACATCTACAGATGGATTGGATTTGCACGAAAAAACACTTGTCAGATTGCTCTTTGCATACTATAATAGAATAGTTAGAGTGTACAAAAACAAAGGAATTTACAGAAATAAACAATATAGAGTAAGGTGGAAATCATATGAGAGTAATCGCTGGTACAGCCAGAAGACTTCAGCTTGTTACACCAAAAGGAATGGAAACACGTCCAACCACGGATCGTATAAAAGAGACACTATTTAATATTCTTCAGAATGACCTTCCGGGCAGTCGCTTTTTAGACTTGTTCGCTGGAAGCGGAGGCATTGGCATCGAGGCACTCAGTCGTGGTGCAGCGGAGGCGGTCTTCGTTGATAATAGTAAGGAAGCTCTTTCATGCATTCGGGAGAATTTGACAAAGACGCACTTGGCAGATAAGGCAATGGTGCTCGGTCAGGATTGCGCAAGCGCAATTCATGCCATTGATGCAAAAAAAAAGCAGTTTGATATTATCTTCATGGATCCGCCATATCAGCTGGGAGCAGAAAAAGACGTGCTTGCAGCAATAGCAGATAGTGACATTGCAGATGAATATACACAGATTATTATCGAGGCGGCATTGGATCGAGAACTTAGTGAGGAAGAAATTACAGGTTTTGAGATCGTCCGCGTAAAAGAATACAAGACAAATAAACATATTTTTCTGCAAAAAAGTAGTGAAAGCAGTCGGGAGGCATAAGACAGTATGGGAAAGACAACAGCAATTTACCCGGGCAGTTTTGATCCGGTAACTCGTGGTCATATGGATATTATTGAGCGGGCAAGTAAGACCGTCGACCACCTGATTGTTGGTGTGCTCGTAAATAGTGCAAAGTCACCACTGTTTACTGTAGAAGAGCGAGTGGCTTTGTTGCAGCAGGTGACAGCGCAGTATCCGAATGTGGAGGTGCGTTCTTTTGATGGATTGCTTGTAGATTTTGCCCGTGCATGTGGTGCACATATTTTAATCAGAGGTCTCAGAGCAGTTACCGATTTTGAATATGAGCTTCAGATGTCACAGACAAATCGAAAAGTGGCACCAGAGGTTGATACCATTTTCTTTACAACAAGTTTAGAATATGCCTATCTTAGCTCCAGCGTTGTAAAAGAGGTGGCTCAATATAGAGGCGATATCAGTGCATTTGTCGCAGAGCCAGTTGAAAAAGCCATCAAGAAAAAGCTTGAGGAAAGAGAACAGGCAAAGAAAAACAAAGATAAATAAAAATAGCAAAATAAAAGCAGGAGGTCTTTTGCGACGCCCTGATATAAAGGAGAAAAGAAAATGAGCAGAATTGAGCAGTTAATTGGAGAAATTGAGGAATTTATCGACGGATGCAAACTGCAGCCGTTTTCCAGCACAAAGATTGTTGTAGATAAGGCACAGTTGGAGGATCTGTTAGTGGAGCTTCGCCATCGCACACCAGATGAGATTAAGAAGTACCAGAAGATCTTAAACAATAAGGATGCGATCATCAACGATGCACAGCAGCAGGCTGAAGCAATCATCAGCGCAGCAAATGTTCAGACTAGCGAGATGGTAAATCAGAGCGAGATTACAAAGCGCGCGTATGCAAGAGCAAATGAGATTATCACTCAGGCAACAGACCAGGCAAATGAGATTTTAAATAAGGCGGTTGAGGATGCAAATGCACTTCGTACCGGTGCAATCGCGTATACCGATGATATGATGGGCAGCATGGAGCAGACATTAGCTCAGAGCCTGGACGGATTAAAGGAACGTTATGAGGAAATGTTAGGTTCTCTGAATACAACCCTTGAGACCATCCGTGCAAATCGTAATGAACTGCCAAAGGTAGAGGATGTTATCATTAGTGCCGCACCAGCAGATACGGCAGAAGAAGAGCCGTCTGAAGAAGAATAATTCAGGCTTAGGGGCCGCTGCCTGACGCAGCGGTCTTTAATTTTTTAACTTAAATTTAGCATTTTTAGCATTTTTCGTTTCACAGATTTGATTTCCTGTGAACGGTAACAAAACATAAAAAACATGAGGTGTATATGGAATTACCGGTTTCTTTTTTAGAGAACATGAAAAAACTGCTGTCGCCGGATGAGTTTAATGCTTATCTGGACAGCTACAATGAGGAGCGTGTTTACGGTCTTCGCGTGAACACAAACAAGCTTACTCCAGAGGAATTTGAGAAGATTTGTCCATTTGAGATTAAGAAAATCCCATGGATTGATAATGGCTATTATTATAGCGGAAAAGATAAGCCGGCAAAGCATCCGTATTACTATGCCGGACTTTATTATTTGCAGGAGCCATCTGCGATGACACCGGCGCATGTACTTCCGGTAGAACCGGGTGATCGCGTGCTTGATATTTGTGCCGCACCGGGTGGAAAAAGCACCGAGCTGGCAGCCAAATTGAAAGGAAAAGGTGTCCTTGTCAGTAACGACATCAGCAATTCACGCGCAAAGGCATTGCTGAAAAATCTTGAACTGTTTGGCATCTCAAATGCATATGTCATCAGTGAGGCACCGTACAAGCTTGCTGAGCATTTTCAAGGCTATTTTGATAAGATTTTAATCGACGCACCATGCTCAGGTGAGGGAATGTTCCGTAAGGAGCCGTCAGTTATGAAGAGCTGGGTGGAGCATGGAAATGACTATTTTGTTAAGCTTCAGCAGGAAATCACTTCCTACGCACTTACAATGCTTCGACCGGGTGGTACGCTGTTATACTCGACCTGTACATTTTCGCCGCTTGAGGATGAACAGATCGTAGCACGCATGTTAAAAGAGGATCCTGATTTGGAGCTTGTGCAGCCAGAGTGGTATGAAGGCTTTGATCACGGTCATCCAGAGTGGGCAGATGGCAATCCGGAGCTTGCAAAATGTGTGCGCATCTGGCCGCATCGCATGAAGGGGGAGGGGCATTTCCTCGCACTTTTAAGGAAGAAGGGTGAGGGCAGCTGCTTAAAGGAAATCAAAGGCAGCGTATCCGTAAAGATGCCTCAGGAGCTTTCCGACTTCATTAAGACGATTAAAAAGCCACTTGCGTTAGATCGAATGGAAATTCGTCAGGAAAAGGTATTTGTTCATCCGGATTGCAGACGCGACCTGAAAGGACTTCGAATTATGCGTTCTGGTTTACTTCTTGGAGAATGTCTGAAGAATCGTTTTGAGCCGAGTCAGGCGTTGGCAATGGCACTTCGTGCAGACGAATATCCAAATGTGCTTTCTCTTTCGAGAGAAGATGATCGCGTGGTTCGCTACTTAAAGGGTGAAACAATTGATCTGGCAGAGGACGAGTCGGTAAAGAAGGGTTGGGTTCTGATTTGTGTAGATGGCTATCCGCTTGGTTTTGGAAAGGCAGCAGGTGGTTCTGTGAAAAATAAATACCTTGCAGGCTGGAGGTGGATGTGATGGAGTGGCGCCTTGACAAATTTCTGACGCAGATTCCAGTGGGAACGCGCAGTCAGGTAAAAGACATGATCAAAAAAGGACGTGTTTGCGTTAATGGTGTGCATGCGGCAAAGCCGGAGACAAAGGTAGATCCTGAAAACGATTGCATCACTCTTGATGGCAAACAGTTGACATATGCACAATATGTCTACTATATGTTAAACAAACCGGCAGGCGTGATCACCGCAACGATGGACAAGAAGAAAGAAACCGTTGTCGATCTGCTTGATGATAAAAGAAAAGATCTGTTTCCGGTCGGACGACTTGACATCGATACAGAAGGACTTCTTTTGATTACAAATGATGGTGAACTCTGTCACCGGCTGCTTTCTCCAAAGCATCATGTCGACAAATGTTATCTTGCAAAGACAAATTTACCGATTCCAAAAGATGCCGCAGAAAAGTTTGCAGCGGGAATGGATTTGGGTGATTTTACAGCAATGCCTGCAAAGCTTGAGATTCTTGATACATGTGAAGCAAAGGTTACTGTTCAGGAAGGTAAATTCCATCAGGTAAAACGCATGTTTGAGGCAGTTGGTGTAACAGTTGTCTATTTAAAGCGTCTTTCCATGGGGAGTTTACTATTGGATGAATCACTTGCACCGGGCGAGAGCCGCGCGCTGACGCAGGAGGAATTGCAATGTCTGAAGGAAAAATGATTGTAAAAAATGCAAAGGGAATCATATTTGATTTGGATGGAACGCTGATTGATTCGATGGGAGTCTGGAGCGAGATTGATGAAATTTTTCTGGCGCAGCATGGTTACGATGTGCCAAAGGATCTTCGTGACGAAATCGAAGGAATGAGCTTTACTGAGACCGCAGAGTATTTTAAGAAGCGTTTTATGCTTTCGCAGAGCATTGAAGAAATCAAGGATTGTTGGAATCAGATGGCATATGAGAAATATTGCAATGAAATTGAGTTAAAGCCGGGCGCAGCTGCTTTTCTTTCTTATGTTCATAAGCTTGGATGCAAGATTGCGATTGCAAGCAGCAATTCTCATACTCTGATTCATGCAGTGCTGGAATCACATGGCATTGCGCCGTATTTTTCTGTGATTGTCACAAGTTGTGACGTAAAGGCGGGAAAGCCAGCACCGGATGTCTATCTAAAGGCAGCAGAGCTTCTAGAAGTCGCACCGTCTGACTGTGTGGTATTCGAGGATATTCCGGCTGGAATCATGGCAGGCAAAGCAGCAGGCATGAAGGTATTTGCGGTGGAGGACGAATTTTCTGAGCCGTTAAAAGAAAAGAAGCTTGCACTGGCTGATGGCTGGGTGAGCGATTATGCACAGATGATCGAAGTTTAGTAATCGTACTATCATACTTAAGGCGAAGCATTAGGAGGATAAGAATATGTTTCGAACAAAAAAAGGACATCATGGCTATATTAAACGCAAAAAACGTCTTCTTTTGACAGAGGTAATTGCAATGCTGGTTGGCATCATCGGTCTTGTCGTGATTGGTGTGGTGGCAACAGGAAGTCGTAAAAATCTGCTCACCATTGTGGCAGTCGTATCTGTTATTCCAATGGTAAAACAGCTTGTTATTTTGGTGGCACTGTGGAAGTATCAGCCAAGACCGGATAAGGAATATGAGCAGGTGGCATCACTTGTTGGAAAAGGAATTTTGGATACCGAACTTGTC
This sequence comes from Anaerovoracaceae bacterium, assembly GCA_963604075.1. GTDB lineage: Bacteria > Bacillota > Clostridia > Lachnospirales > Lachnospiraceae > Anthropogastromicrobium. The sequence continues at coordinate 5,376 of CAVCPW010000146.1, forward strand.
ATTACATCAAAGACCGACAAATCATTTCTGCTCGACTATGCATGTATTCATGAAAAAGGTGTATTCTGCTATTGCTCGGATAAAAACATATCTGAGAAGAAGGTGGCAGATTACATCAAAAGCTTTATGAAAGCCAATGAGTTAAAGACGGATATTTTTGTAATCCGTGACTGGAAAAATTATTTAAACCGCATCCGCGATCTTGAGGAGTGGGATCGCGCAAACTGCGATGAAAAGCTTCTGCGAATCGAGGGTGTGCTGAGAGGAATCGCCATATGAGACAATTACAGATTCAGGCGGCAGAGGAAGGGCAGCGCTTGGACAAGTATCTGAGCCGTTACATGCCGCAGGCACCGAAAAGCTTCTTTTATAAGATGCTCAGAAAAAAGAATATTACATGCAATAAGAAAAAGTGCGATGGAAGCGAAAAACTCTGCGAGGGAGATTCCATTGAACTTTTTCTGGCAGAGGATACTATAGAGAAATTCCGTGGAAATGCAGGTGGCGTAACTGGTGTATCTGGTGAGAGTGCCTCTGCAAATGAAAGTGCAGATGTAACCTTGTCTCCAAAGAGTATTCTCTATGAGGATAAGGATATTATGTTGATCAATAAGGCGGCAGGGGAGCTTTCCCAGAAGGCGTCACCGAGTGATGTTTCCCTGGTAGAAAAGGTCATCGGCTATGCGCTTGAGACAAAGAAATTGAGCAGTGAGCAGC
>CAVCPW010000147.1:0-14901 GCA_963604075.1 Anaerovoracaceae bacterium
GGTTGCCTGGGTCTGTGCCTGGGTATCTGGCTGCGCCTGGGTTGCCTGGGTCTGTGCCTGGGTATCTGGCTGTGCCTGCGTTGCCTGAGTCTGTGCCTGCGTTGCCTGAGTTGGGACAGTCTGCTGTGCAGAACTGGATGGTGTAGACGAATTGTTATCAAGTGAAAGTGATGTTCCCTCAACTACTTCGTCTGCCATATACTTCATATAGTTCCACGCAAAGCTTCCTTTTACGCAAATTGCCTTCTGAACCTTTGAAAAAGCGAGGTTTCCAATTTCCTCAACAGATTCCGGAATTACAACTTCTTTCAAAAGCTCAATATCTGCCAGTGCAGAATCATCTAACTCCTTCATGCCATCCGGCAGTTTCAGATACTGAACTCCAGTATTGTTCTTAAATGCATTTGAGCCGATGGAAGTTACCGGATAACCACCAATCTCTGCTGGAATACGAACTACTTGTCCCTGGTCGTTGTACTCAACAAGTTTGAGCTCACCGTCCTCAAGCTCATATACATTTCTTCCCGAAGTAACCTTGTTATCCTCGATTTCAACTACTTCGGTCTCAGTCTCAGTCTGTGTCTGAGTTTCTTTCTTCGTCTCCGCATCATCAATTTTATCAACTGTGTACGGAATCTGCTTATTGCTCTTTTTTCCATTGCTGAAAAGAAGAACAATCATTACGATCATCACAGCAATCAATGCCATTACTGTGATAATGATAGCAACAAGAACACGATTTGTCTTTGGTCTGGCCGGCTCGTAATCGTCAACGTCATAGCCTTCATCCTCATAATCATCTTCATAGTCGTCATCATTCAGATTATCTTCGTAATCATCTGAATCTGAATCGTAGCCGTAATCGTCCGGCTGCTCATCATAATCGTCTTGTGCTTTGACTTTTGAAGGACGTATCTTGGTTCCACAAATCGGACAAATAATACTTCCCTGCGCCAGCCTTGCACCACATTTCGGGCAAATCATAGGCTTCTCCGTTCTGCCGCTCTTTACGGCTTTTTATTTGTTATCGTATGTAGAATGTAACAAAGCATTCTATAAGCAATAACTTTTATGATATAGCTTTCAGAAGAATCTTCTTAAGCTGCACCTTCAATCTCTCGTATCATATCATATGACCGTGCAGATTTCAATGTTTCAATTATCCAAAAAACATTACAATTATTTTACAAAACCGCGTCAATCTACGCGCTCTTTTCCCCAAAAATAAAGTGCTACAGTTCCAGGACCGGTATGGCTGCCAATAGTTGCGCCAATTGAATAAATCTCAACCTTACCATTCAGATTTGGAAAATGGCTCTCAACAAGTGCAGCAACTGTCTTCGCATCCTCCATACACTCTGAATGGCTTATGAAGCATTTTCCGGAATAATTCAAACCATCAGCAGCATTTTCTTCCATCTTCTGGACAATCCGCTGAATGACTTTTCGTTTGGTGCGTACTTTCTCGCGAGCAATCAGGCGTCCTTCAAAGTTAACATTCAGCAGCGGGCAGATGCCAAGCATTCCACCAAAGAAGCCCGCTGCCTTTGATACTCTTCCACCCTTGATAAAGAAAGTCAAATCGGATGTGAAGAACCAATGCTGCACCTTCATTTTATTCTCGCATACCCAAGTATACAATTCATCCATGCTTTTTCCTGCATCTCTCATGTCTGCAATAGTATCAATCAAAAGTCCAAAACCGGAAGACGCAGCCATAGAATCCACCACATAAATCTTGCGATCCGGATAATCTGTCCTTAACTGATTTGCTGCAATGACTGCTGAATTGTAGGTTCCTGAAATTCCGCTTGAAAGTGTCAGATGTAAAATATCCTTTCCCTCATCCAAAATCTCGCGAAACAAATCGGTATACTCTCCAATGCTTACCTGTGAAGTCTTTGCATCCTCTCCCGCAAGCATTCTGCGATATAGTTCTGCTGGAGACATCGTCTGACCAAGGTCATCAAGATAATCGTTCCCGCCTAATTCATAATGAAAGCATACATAGCGAATTTCCCGCTTCTCGAAATACTCTTTTGTCAAATCCGCCGTTGAACAACAGCTGATACAGTACTCTGCCATACTCACACCCTCCTTTTTCGGATCAGCCATGCAAACCGCGCGCCTGTCTGTCCATATCTTCTACTACAATATCATAGATCTCACCTAGAGATGCGCAGTATTCCAGCACCAGCCACGGTTCATTTGTATGGAAATGGATCTTAATCAGTTCCTCATCGCCTACTGCTAACAGGCAGTCACCCTTAAAATGCTCAGTGATATAATCATTGATTACATCCTCGTCCAGATCCTTTCCTTCTATTAATAACTGTGTATCATATCGAAACTCTAACATGACCTTTCCTCCCTTATTGTACGTAGGTTTTCTCACCTGAATAGTTACAGTATATCTTCTTTACTGTACAAATACAAGTAGCCTTATGGAGAAAATATCGCAGCCTTATTGTTACGATATGTCCTTCTTTACTGTACAAATATAAGTAGCTTTATTGTTACAGTTTCAGAGTCCGCAGTGAGACAAATTACAGTTGCATGGCAGAAAAGTAAGATTGCAAAACAATCATCGAACCTCGCTTGTCGTTTGGATTGCACTTTACGTAGAAAAAAAGCCCCGAAGCCTTTCGGCTCCAGGACTTTATCCGACACTATAGTGTCAAATGCTTACGCATTAAATTTCTATTCAGATAGAACTTTTCAAACGTTTAAAATTACTCAACGATGTTAACTACTCTACCAGAACCAACGGTTCTACCACCCTCACGGATAGCGAAACGAAGACCCTGCTCCATAGCTACCGGGTGAATCAGCTCGATAGTCATCTCTACGTTATCACCTGGCATACACATCTCGGTACCAGCCGGAAGCTCGCAAACACCAGTAACATCAGTTGTTCTGAAGTAGAACTGCGGTCTGTAGTTGTTGAAGAATGGAGTATGACGACCACCCTCATCCTTGGTCAGAACGTATACCTGAGCGGTAAACTTCTTGTGGCACTTTACAGAACCTGGCTTACACAGACACTGACCTCTTTCGATATCAGTTCTCTGAACACCACGAAGCAGAGCACCGATGTTATCACCAGCCTGAGCCTCATCCAGAAGCTTACGGAACATCTCGATACCGGTTACAACTACGGTTCTGTTCTCTTCCTTGATACCTACGATCTCAACGGAATCGTTCAGATGCAGAGTACCTCTCTCTACTCTACCGGTAGCAACAGTACCACGACCGGTGATAGAGAATACGTCCTCAACTGGCATCAGGAATGGCTTATCAGTATCACGAACCGGATCCGGAACGTAGCTATCAACAGCTTCCATAAGCTCAAGAATCTTGTCTCCCCACGGTCCCGTCGGATCGTTCAGAGCCTGAAGTGCGGAACCCTGGATAACCGGAATGTCATCACCCGGGAACTCATACTCGTTCAGCAGCTCACGGATCTCCATCTCAACCAGCTCAAGCAGCTCCTCATCGTCTACCATATCACACTTGTTCATGAATACAACGATGTACGGAACGCCTACCTGACGGGACAGAAGGATGTGCTCTCTAGTCTGAGCCATAACACCATCGGTAGCAGCTACAACAAGGATAGCACCATCCATCTGTGCAGCACCGGTGATCATGTTCTTAACGTAGTCAGCATGTCCTGGGCAGTCAACGTGAGCGTAGTGACGGTTTGGAGTCTCATACTCAACGTGAGCAGTAGAGATAGTAATTCCTCTCTCTCTCTCTTCTGGAGCCTTATCGATATTCTCGAATGCAACGGCCTCACCAGTACCATATCTCTCGTGAAGAGTCTTGGTAATAGCAGCAGTTAAAGTAGTCTTACCATGGTCAACGTGTCCGATGGTACCAATGTTACAATGCGGTTTCGTTCTTTCAAATTTAGCCTTTGCCATGATTGAAATTCCTCCTTAAATATTGCCCAGAGGGCATGAATGTCTTTGTCTTAGACTGACACTGCTTTCAGTATATTACATAATGAAAACTTTTTCAAGCCTAATTTAGGAAATAATAAAAAATTTATCATCACATGCTGCGCAAACAAACTGCGCAGCATTATGATTTTGTTTGAATCAACTACTCAGAGCTGCACCTTGATTTTGCGTGACTCTGAATGGTCACAAATTACTTGTTCTTTGCACTCAGAACCTTTTCCTGAACGTTCTTCGGAACTGGCTCATACTTCTCAAAGAACATAGAATAGTTACCACGACCCTGAGTCTTGGAACGCAGGTCTGTGGAATAGCCGAACATCTCAGCCAGCGGAACATAACCTCTAACGATCTTTCCACCGCCCAGGTCATCCATACCCTCGATGCGACCACGACGGGAGTTGATATCACCGATAACATCACCCATGTATTCCTCAGGCATAGTAACCTCAACCTTCATGATAGGCTCAAGAAGGACTGGAGCTGCCTTCTGCATAGCATCCTTGAATGCCATAGAACCGGCAATGTGGAATGCCATTTCAGAAGAATCGACTTCATGATAAGAACCATCGTATACATCAGCGCATACACCGATAACCGGGTAACCGCCAAGGATACCGCTCTTAGTAGCCTCTTCGATACCTTCGCCAACAGCCGGGATGTATTCCTTCGGAATAGCTCCACCAACAACAGAAGACTTGAACTGGAACAGCTCTTCTCCGTTGTAATCCATTGGTGTGAAGTGTACCTTACAATGACCGTACTGTCCACGACCACCGGACTGCTTTGCATACTTGCTATCTACATCAACAGCCTTGGTGATTGCTTCCTTGTAAGCAACCTGAGGTGCACCAACGTTTGCCTCAACCTTGAACTCACGAAGCAGACGGTCAACGATGATCTCCAGATGGAGCTCGCCCATACCAGCGATGATGGTCTGTCCGGTTTCCTGATCTGTATGCTGACGGAAGGTCGGATCCTCCTCAGCCAGCTTTGCAAGAGCCTCGCCCATCTTCTGCTGTCCAGCCTTGGTCTTTGGCTCGATAGCCAGCTCGATAACCGGCTCCGGGAACTCCATAGACTCAAGGATTACCGGATTCTGCTCATCACAGATTGTATCACCAGTAGTTGTAACCTTGAAACCAACAGCTGCTGCGATATCTCCGGAATAAACCTTATCCAACTCCATACGCTTGTTAGCATGCATCTGCAGGATACGGCCTACACGCTCCTTCTTATCCTTTGTAGCATTATATACATAGGATCCGGAGTTTAAGGTACCAGAGTAAACTCTGAAGTATGCCAGCTTACCAACGAATGGGTCAGCCATAATCTTAAATGCCAGAGCTGCGAACGGCTCTTCATCGGAAGAATGTCTTACGATTTCGTTTCCGTCCATATCAACACCCTTGATAGCCGGGATGTCAACTGGAGATGGCATAAACTCTACAATTGCATCAAGAAGCTTCTGAACACCCTTGTTACGATAAGCACTACCACAGCATACCGGAATAGCGGTACACTCGCAGCAACCCTTACGAAGAGCAGCCTTCATGTCAGCTATGGAAACTTCCTCGCCCTCAAGGTACTGCATCATAAGATCGTCATCAAGCTCACAGATCTTCTCTACTAACTCAGTGTGATACTCCTCTGCCTGCTCCTGCATATCTTCCGGAATGTCGCAGATGGTGATATCATCACCCTTATCATCATTATAAATATAAGCCTTCATCTCGAACAGGTCGATGATTCCCTTGAAATCATCTTCCTTACCGATTGGAAGCTGAAGAACGATTGCGTTCTTACCTAATCTTGTACGGATCTGCTCTACAGCGCCGTAGAAGTTTGCACCAAGGATATCCATCTTGTTGATGAATGCCATTCTCGGTACGTTGTAGGTATCAGCCTGACGCCATACGTTCTCGGACTGAGGCTCAACACCACCCTTTGCACAGAAAACGCCAACGGCGCCATCAAGTACACGAAGGGAACGCTCAACCTCAACGGTGAAGTCAACGTGTCCTGGGGTATCAATGATATTGATACGATGCTCCAGAGCACCCGGCTTCGGCTTGCAGTTTTCTTCCAGTGTCCAGTGACAGGTAGTAGCTGCAGATGTGATTGTGATACCTCTTTCCTGCTCCTGAGCCATCCAGTCCATGGTAGCAGTACCCTCATGGGTATCACCAATTTTATAATTAACTCCAGTATAATACAGAATACGCTCAGTCAGAGTGGTCTTACCAGCATCGATATGAGCCATAATTCCAATATTTCTGGTTCTCTCCAATGGATATTCTCTTCCAGCCAAGATTTTTTCCTCCTTAACCTGCTGTAAATATCAGATGATATATCAGATAATGCAACAATTAGAAACGATAGTGAGCAAATGCCTTGTTTGCATCTGCCATCTTGTGCATATCTTCCTTTCTCTTTACAGCGGAACCTGTTCCATTTGCTGCATCCATGATCTCGTTTGCAAGCTTATCTTCCATGGTCTTCTCGCCTCTCTTACGGGAGAACATGGTTAACCAGCGAAGTGCAAGAGCCTGTCTTCTCTCCGGCTTAACCTCGATCGGAACCTGATAAGTTGCTCCACCGATTCTCTTAGCCTTAACCTCGAGAACTGGCATTACATTGTTCATTGCCTCTTCGAAAACTTCTACAGCTGGCTTTCCGGTCTTTTCCTCAACCTTGTTAAAAGCGCCATAAACGATCTTCTGGGCAACACCCTTCTTACCGTCTAACATAATGTTGTTGATCAGCTTGGTAACAACCTTATTGTTGTATAACGGATCTGCTAAAACGTCTCTCTTCTGAGTATGTCCTTTACGTGGCACGATACTTCCCTCCTTAACTACAATACGAGGCTTTCGCCTCTCAGTTATCTCATCGGTACTCACATCCATCTTTGTGTTCGCGCTCGGTTCTTGTTTCTTCAGTACAGGCACAGCCTGTAATCAGACTGCACAACCTGACTGTACCTTTCTATATCCTGCAACCGCCAGGAAGGTATTGTTCGAATGCCGGCACTAATCAAAAAAAGTGGTACACTTACTTACTTATTTTGCGCAAGAATCTCTTCTTAATTAAAATGCGTATTATTTAGTTTTAATTAAAATTACTTCTTAGCGTCCTTCGGTCTCTTAGCACCGTACTTGGAACGAGCCTGGCGTCTCTTAGCAACACCTGCTGTATCAAGGGTTCCTCTTACGATATGGTATCTGGTACCTGGTAAGTCCTTAACACGGCCGCCACGGATCAGAACTACGCTATGCTCCTGAAGGTTATGTCCCTCACCTGGGATATAGCTTGTTACTTCGATTCCATTGGAAAGACGTACTCTGGCGATCTTTCTAAGAGCTGAGTTCGGCTTCTTAGGGGTAGCTGTCTTAACTGCGGTACAAACACCTCTCTTCTGCGGAGCGCTCTTGTCGGTAGACTTCTTCTTTAAGGAGTTATATCCCTTCTGAAGTGCCGGAGCAGTAGACTTCTTCTGCTGAGTCTGTCTTCCTTTTCTAACTAACTGATTAAATGTAGGCATCCGTTTCACCTCCTGCGGAAATTAAAAACATAATGAATTCATGTGTATTCGGTTGTCGGACAGCACTCTGCCGTCAAAACCACATGCTTTTCGATTATATATCCTTTCTATTTTTCTGTCAATAGGATTTTTTCGTTTTTCATGTTTTTTTCATAAATAAAAGCTGCTCTGGCAACTTTCATTGCCAAAACAGCTTTTAAATCAGTAAACACTGATTTTATTTCGAATTAGAATTTCTCACTCCAACTCCCCGTCAGAATCTTCATTCTTAGAAAAGTTCTTTGAATATACCTCATCGAAATCATCCATATTCACATCATCTGAACCATCTGCATCATCATCATCTGCAAATGCTTCCTCAGCAGCCTTTACTGCATCGTCCTCATCCTCGGACTCATCAAAGCTTTCGGAAAGAACGATGGTATCCTCACCCTCAACCTCATCATCTGAAAAATCAACAACATCAGACTGCTGATAATCGGTGTTGAGTTCAAGGTTGCGATAACGCTTCATACCGGTACCAACCGGAAGCAGCTTACCAATGATTACGTTCTCCTTCATACCAAGTAACGGGTCAACCTTTCCGTTGATTGCCGCATCGGTCAGCGCCTTTGTGGTCTCCTGGAAGGATGCTGCTGACAGGAAGGAGTTCGTTGCAAGAGATGCCTTTGTGATACCAAGCATGATCTGCTTTCCTTCTGCCGGCTCCTTGCCTTCTGCGATCAGCTTCTCGTTCATATCATCAAAGTCTAAGACATCCATGGACACACCTGGAAGAACATCGGCATCTCCACTCTTCTCGATACGGATCTTCTTTAACATCTGACGAACGATAACCTCGATATGCTTATCGTTGATTTCTACACCCTGCAGACGGTATACACGCTGAACTTCCTGAAGCATGTAATCCTGTACGGCACGAACACCCTTGATACGCAGGATATCATGCGGATTGATGCTACCTTCAGTCAACGGATCACCGGCATTGATTACCTTACCATCGATTGGACGGATTCTTGCATCGTAAGGAATCATGTAGGTCTTGGACTCTCCGCTCTCCGGATCTGTCACAATAATCTCTCTCTTCTTCTTTATATCCTTAACAGTGGCAACTCCACCGATCTCGGTTACGATTGCAACACCCTTCGGCTTACGTGCCTCGAAAAGCTCCTCGACACGAGGAAGACCCTGTGTGATATCACCACCGGCAACACCACCACTATGGAAGGTTCTCATGGTCAACTGTGTACCAGGCTCACCAATGGACTGAGCTGCGATAATACCAACAGCCTCACCGATCTGTACAGCCTGTCCTGTTGCCAGGTTTGCACCGTAGCACTTTGCACAGATTCCAACGTGGGAACGGCAGCTAAGGACGGTACGGATCTTAACGGTATTTCTCTTCATACGCACAAGCGCATCCATAACCTTTGCAGCACGCTTTGGAGTTACCATACAGTTCTCGTGGATGATCTCTTCTCCTGTATCAGGATCAATGATCGTCTCAGCGATAAATCTGCCGGTCATACGCTCCTGCAACTGCTCGACAACTTCCTGTCCGTTCATGAAGGAACCGATTTCCATATAAGGAATGTTCTTTCCTTCACAGCAGTCAAGCTCGCGAACCATCAGCTGCTGGGATACATCAACAAGACGTCTGGTCAGGTAACCAGAGTCAGCGGTACGAAGTGCAGTATCGGACATACCCTTTCTTGCACCGTGAGCGGAGATGAAGTACTCCAATACGTCAAGACCTTCACGGAAGTTAGACTTAATAGGAAGTTCGATTGCCTTACCAGTGGTGTTAGCCATCAAACCACGCATACCAGCCAGCTGCTTAATCTGCTTATCAGAACCACGCGCACCAGAGTCAGCCATCATGAAGATGTTATTGTACTTATCCAGTCCGTCAAGCAGTGCCTTGGTCAGCTCCTTATCGGTAGCCTCCCATGTCTTGATAACCTGATTGTAACGCTCCTCATCGGTGATCCAACCCATCTTGTAATGCTTTGCAATCTTATCAACTGTTGCCTGTGCAGCCTTGATCATCTCAGGCTTCTGCGGCGGAACAGTCATATCGGATACGGATACGGTCATAGCAGCTCTTGTAGAGTACTTGTAACCCATAGCCTTAATGGAATCCAGAACCTCAGCGGTCTTGGTTGCTCCGTGTGTATTGATAACCTTCTCCAAAATCTGCTTTAACTGCTTCTTGCCGACATGGAAGTCAACCTCAAGCTTTAATGCATTTTCCGGAATGCTTCTATCTACATAGCCTAAATCCTGTGGAAGGATTTCATTGAACATGCATCTTCCAAGTGTGGTATCAAGAGTATCCTGAAGAACAGTGCCGTCCGGCATAGTCTTTCTGACACGAATTTTAACCTTGCTATGGAATGTGATGCAGCCGTTCTCGTATGCAAGCATTGCCTCATCCAGACTCTTGAAGCACATACCCTCGCCCTTTACACCAGGTCTTTCCTGAGTCAGGTAATAAATACCAAGGACCATATCCTGAGAAGGAACCGCTACCGGGCCTCCATCAGACGGCTTCAACAGGTTGTTCGGGGATAACAGCATGAAACGGCACTCTGCCTGTGCCTCTAAGGACAGCGGCAGATGGACAGCCATCTGGTCTCCATCGAAGTCGGCGTTGAATGCGGTACAAACAAGCGGATGAAGCTTAATTGCCTTACCTTCTACAAGGATCGGCTCGAATGCCTGAATACCAAGTCTGTGCAGTGTAGGTGCACGGTTTAACATAACCGGATGCTCTTTGATTACATTCTCAAGTACATCCCAAACCTTAGTCTCAAGACGCTCTACCATCTTCTTTGCACTCTTGATGTTGTGAGCGGAACCATTCTCAACAAGCTCCTTCATAACAAATGGCTTGAACAGCTCGATTGCCATCTCCTTTGGAAGACCACACTGGTAAATCTTTAACTCCGGTCCTACGACGATAACAGAACGACCGGAATAGTCAACACGCTTACCTAACAGGTTCTGACGGAAACGTCCCTGCTTACCCTTTAACATATCGGAAAGGGACTTTAAGTTACGGTTTCCAGGACCGGTTACAGCACGTCCGCGACGACCGTTATCGATCAGGGCATCCACTGCCTCCTGAAGCATACGCTTCTCATTACGAACGATGATCTCCGGAGCGCCTAACTCAAGCAGTCTTTCCAGACGATTGTTTCTATTAATAATACGACGGTACAGATCATTCAAATCAGATGTTGCAAATCTTCCACCATCCAGCTGAACCATAGGACGCAAATCCGGTGGCATAACCGGAATAGCATTCAAAATCATCCACTCAGGACGGTTTCCGGAGTTACGGAATGCCTCTACAACCTCTAATCTCTTGATGATACGAGCACGCTTCTGACCTGAAGCATCCTTCAGCTCTGCACGAAGCTCTGCTGAATCCTTCTCCAGATCGATTGCCTTAAGAAGCTCCTGAATAGCCTCGGCACCCATGCCAACACGGAAATTGCCGTAGCCATACTGCTCTACTGCATCGCGGTACTCTCTCTCAGAGAGTACCTGCTTATAGTTAAGATCTGTCTCACCCTTATCAAGAACGATATAGGATGCAAAATATAAGATCTTGTCAAGATTTCTCGGTGAAATATCAAGGATCAGGCCCATGCGGCTCGGAATACCCTTGAAATACCAGATATGGGAAACCGGAGCAGCCAGCTCGATATGTCCCATACGCTCACGACGGACACTGGACTTTGTAACCTCAACACCACAACGATCACAAACCATATCCTTGTAACGGATCTTCTTATACTTTCCGCAGTGGCACTCCCAATCCTTCTGCGGTCCGAAAATACGCTCACAGAATAAGCCATCCGGTTCCGGCTTCAGCGTTCTGTAGTTAATTGTTTCAGCCTTTGTGACAGCGCCTCTCGACCACTCTCTGATCTTCTCAGGTGAAGCAAGACCAATCTTAATAGACTCGAAAGCGATTGACTGTCCTCCATCGGTTTTATTTTCCGGCATAAATGGTTCTCCCTTCTGGCTCTTAGTTATCTGAGTCTCCTAAATCATCGAAATCATCTGCATCGTCAAATCCGTCAGACTCAAATGACCCGTCCATATCATCTTTATCAAAATCATCTGCATCAGAAGCGTCCATCTCAACATCTGCGATCTCGCCATCCTTTACTTCCTGAATGGTAGAACCGTTTCTCTGGAACTCTTCCTCAGAATAATGACGCTTTCCGCCGTCTTCCATGATACTTCTGAAGTCGGTGTTGCCATATTCTGTGCTTTCCTTAATCTCTACTTCATTATTATTTGCATCAAGTACGCGTACATCCAGTGCCAATGCCTGTAATTCCTTAAGAAGTACCTTAAAGGACTCCGGTACACCAGGCTCAGGAATATTCTCGCCCTTGATGATAGCCTCGTAAGTCTTAACACGTCCTACAACGTCATCAGACTTAACAGTTAAGATCTCCTGCAGGGTGTAAGCAGCACCATATGCTTCGAGAGCCCAAACCTCCATCTCTCCGAAACGCTGTCCACCGAACTGAGCCTTACCACCCAGAGGCTGCTGGGTAACAAGTGAGTAAGGACCTGTAGAACGTGCATGGATCTTATCATCAACCAGATGATGCAGCTTCAGATAGTGCATGTGGCCAATGGTTACCGGGCTGTCAAAATACTCACCGGTACGACCGTCACGCAGTCTTACCTTACCATCGCGTGTGATCGGAACGCCCTTCCACAGCTCTCTGTGCTCCAGATGAGTACCAAGATAATCCATAACATCCTCACGAAGAGAATCCTTATACTTCTCGTAGAACTCATCCCACTCCATGTTGACATAATCATTTGCCAGATCAAGTGTATCAAAAATATCATTCTCACTTGCTCCATCAAATACAGGTGTAGAAATATTAAATCCAAGTGCCTTGGCAGCCAGACTCAAATGAATCTCCAATACCTGTCCGATATTCATACGAGACGGCACACCCAGAGGGTTCAATACGATATCCAGAGGACGTCCGTTTGGGAGGAATGGCATATCTTCTACAGGAAGAACTCTGGAAACAACACCCTTGTTTCCGTGACGACCAGCCATCTTATCGCCGACGGAGATCTTTCTCTTCTGTGCGATGTAGATGCGAACGACCTGATTTACACCAGGTGCCAGCTCATCACTATTCTGACGGTTAAATACCTTTGTATCAACAACGATACCATAAGCGCCGTGCGGCAGCTTTAAAGAGGTATCGCGAACTTCTCTTGCCTTCTCACCGAAGATTGCACGAAGCAGTCTCTCCTCGGAAGTCAGCTCTGTCTCACCCTTCGGTGTTACCTTACCTACCAGAATATCTCCGGCACGTACCTCTGCACCGATACGGATGATACCGCGGTCATCCAGATCCTTAAGTGCTTCATCTCCGACACCTGGAACATCTCTTGTGATCTCTTCCGGTCCGAGCTTAGTATCACGGGACTCTGCGGCATATTCCTCAATATGAATGGAGGTATATACATCCTCCTGTACCAGACGCTCGCTCAAAAGAACGGCATCCTCGTAGTTATAACCTTCCCAGGTCATGAATCCGATAAGCGGGTTCTTACCAAGTGCAATCTCACCATTCTTGGTGGACGGACCATCTGCGATTACCTGTCCTTCCTCAACACGCTCGTCCTTATAGACGATCGGTCTCTGGTTGTAGCAGTTGCTCTGGTTACTTCTGGAGAACTTAGTCAGATGATACTCATCTCTGGTACCATCGTCGCACTTAATGATAATTACCTTAGAAGAAGAACGCTCAACAACACCGGCATGCTTTGCAACAACGCAAACACCTGAATCGTATGCAGCCTTATCCTCCATACCGGTACCAACAACAGGAGCCTCAGTCAGCATAAGCGGAACGGCCTGACGCTGCATGTTGGAACCCATAAGAGCACGGTTTGCATCATCATTCTGCAGGAAAGGAATCATAGATGTAGCAACAGAGAATACCATTCGCGGAGAAACGTCCATCAGGTCGATACTCTTCTGCTCAAACTCAGAAGTCTCCTCACGGAAACGACCGGAAACCATCTTATTCTTGAAATGACCTTCCTCATCTAACGGCTCATTTGCCTGTGCTACTACAAAATCGTCCTCTTCATCAGCTGTGAAGTAACGAACCTCATCAGTTACGCGCGGATTTGACGGATCGCTCTTATCAACGATACGATAAGGAGCCTCGATAAATCCGTATTTATTTACTCTTGCATAAGTTGCAAGAGAGTTAATCAGACCGATATTCGGACCCTCAGGGGTCTCAATCGGGCACATACGTCCATAATGTGTATAATGTACGTCTCGAACCTCGAATCCGGCACGATCTCTTGACAGACCGCCAGGTCCTAATGCGGACAGACGTCTCTTATGAGTCAGCTCTGCAAGCGGGTTATTCTGATCCATGAACTGAGACAGCTGAGAACTTCCGAAGAACTCCTTAACAGCTGCAGTAACAGGCTTGATATTAATCAGGCTCTGCGGTGTCAGATCAGACGGATCGTTTGTGGACATACGCTCTCTTACGACACGCTCCATACGAGACATACCAATACGGTACTGGTTCTGCAGCAGCTCACCTACCGCACGGATACGACGGTTTCCTAAGTGGTCGATGTCGTCATCCTGTCCTACACCATACTCTAAGTTCAGACAGTAGTTGATAGAACCAAGGATATCTTCCTTCATGATGTGCTTCGGAATCAGGTCTGCAATGTTTGCACGCAGCTCTGCCATCAGCTCCTCACCCTCAAGATTCTTCTCAACGATCTGCATCAGCACCGGATAATAAACCAGCTCGTTTACTCCTGCTGACTCTAACTCTTCCTCTGTCAGATCCAGATATGTACCAGCGTCTACCATAAGGTTAGACAGAACCTTTACACGACGTCCTTCTACGTCAACATATACATACGGAACGCCTGCGTTCTGAATCTGTGTTGCAATCGCACGGTTACAGGTCGTGCCTGCCTCAGCGATAATCTCGCCTGTAGATGCATCTACTACATCGTCTGCCAAAACATGTCCATTCAGACGGTTGCGGAAATGCAGCTTTTTATTATATTTGTAACGTCCTACACGCGCCAGATCATATCTTCTTACATCGAAGAACATTCCCTGAATCAGGCTGGAAGCACTGTCAGTGGAAAGCGGCTCGCCCGGACGAATCTTCTTATACAGCTCAAGAAGACCGCTCTTGTAATCGTTGCTGACATCCTTCTCGATGGTAGCAAGAAGCTTTGGCTCATCACCGAAGATCTCAAGGATCTGCTCGTTGCTGCCCCATCCTAATGCACGGATCAGAACAGTTACCGGTATCTTACGTGTACGGTCAACTCTTACATAGAAAA
>CAVCPW010000148.1:0-2445 GCA_963604075.1 Anaerovoracaceae bacterium
ACTCAAAATCGCCATGATTGTGCCTCCGTGAACAATACAGGCTGCTTTTGTTTGCGACTTCTCTTTAATATATTTTATGCACCATTCAAAACCTGCCAAAGATCGCGCTATAAACTCTGCCCGGCTCTCTCCTTCAGGAAATGCAATCGTGCCACCGCTGTCAATCCATCGCTGATAGTCAGGATTTCCATTCAAATCTTGATAATTTTTTCCTTCGAATCGGCCAAAATTCATCTCCATCCACTCTGGTATCAAGATTGCAGAGCTATCTTGATATAGAAGATTTTTTGTCTGAATGCAGCGGCATAATGGACTTGAAAAAATAAGCATATCCCTTTGTTTGAGCGGATAAATACCTGCATCTTTATAGGAAAGAATCTGTGCGCTGCCTTCATTTGACAATGGCTCATTTGTTTGCCCAAGATAAGCATGACGCTTGTTAGATGCTGTTGCTCCGTGACGAATCAAATAGAGCGTAATCGTCATTTCAGTCGTTGACTCAGTCCGCATAAGATACGTTCCACCCTTTCTGCCTGTTTTGCAAGTTCCACTGTCAGCCGCCCTGTCTGTTCACGCCATATGCGATCCATCTTTTCCAGTGGCACAATACCATTTCCCAGTTCGTCACAAATCACAATTACATCAGGATGCCTCTGCATCCACGAAAGGATCCTTGACTGCACCTCGACCTCTTCCATACCATTTTGCAGTAGGTCTTTTACCCACATGTGAAGATGATTTATAATTATGATACTATTAACATCAGTAATATTATCTACACCATCACTATCATTTTTCATATTATCATCAATGCTTTGCAGCATTTCCTGATAACCAGGCTGAGCGCAATCAATTACCATAGAAATCAAAATGGCTTTCTCTGCCTTTTTATTTTGCACATATTCGAGTTTTCCCTGTGCAAAACCACCTATATATAGTTCCATTGAATTATAATCTATCCTTTCCTGTATTGCCGTTGACTTCCATTTTCCATAAAATTGTCCAAGAATGTTATCGTTGGCTTCTGCTTTTCCGTAAAATCATCCAAGAACGACAAAGCTATTCGTACGAATTTAAAGCCTTTACAGGCAGGCGATTGCCGCCATCATCATCATCGCACTCTCGCACAATGTCACAAAATAACCCGCGAGATCACCTGTAATTCCGCCAAATTCTTTTTTGCTTTTGTAGTAATAGTAGCCAAACACAGCTATAGCGCACACAATCTGCATAATACCCGCTTTCGGTGACATCCAAATTTGCCAGCATACGCAAATCACTAACTCCACATAAAGGCTTGCTTTTACGATACGCTCATGTGCTGAATCGGCAAACATGTATAGTGTGCCTTCTTTTTTTGCACACGGAAATGATACAACTGCAATAGCACTAAATATGCGGGATAAAAAGTAAGCACCGCAAAAGGATGCCATTACATTTGCCTTTGAAATTTCCGAATAGGCTCCCGCCGCGATCAGCACATAAAGCACTGTCATAATCACAGCAAACGCACCAATATGGGAATCCTTTAGGATTTCCAGCTTTTTTTCACGGCTACCATAGGAATGAAGTGCATCCATCGTGTCCATGTAGCCATCCATGTGAATACCACCTGTTACCAAAAGGATGATTGCCAGACCAATGAAAGAAAAGCACATTTTGCCAATACTAAAGTGACAACAAAGCAGCCACCATATCCATGAAAGCAAACCAATTACAATGCCTACAAACGGAAAAAAGCACATGGAATAGCGCATATCCTCTTCTTTCCACTCAAACTGCGGCATAGGAATTTTAGAATACATAGAAAATGCAATCGCCATTGATCTTGCGATTTGTTTCAGCTTAGTCATCTGTTTTCCCCTCCTGATTTTTCTTTTTCCAGATCACAGGAATCCCGGCTATAACCTCTGTAACCTCATCTGCCCACTTTGCCAATTCAATATTGATACGCGCCAATGCACGAATATAAGACATCGTAGATTCATCATATGAAATGCCATCATCAAACACATTATTCGTAACAATAACAAGCTCTTGTACTGACTTTGCTAACTGCTTCAAACCGAGCACAACGCTATTTACTACTTCCTGCTCGCTTCGTTGTCCTTTTTCGTCAAACATTTCATTAGCTGTAAGATTTGAAACACATTCCACAATGGCGGCAGCTGTATTCAAAGCTGTGTACTGCATATCTATCTTTTCTTTGACTCTTTCATCTGATTCTTCTATCCAGAATTTTTCAATGGCTTCTCCAATTTGCACCGTCTGTTCAACTGTAAGAAAGCCTTTTCCGGCGCGCAACCTTCGATGACGCTCTACACGCTTTTTGCCCTCATCTCCATAGACCTGCATTGTGGCAATGTAATAACGATTGTCAATATGCTCAAAACCAGATAATAATGATTCCGCATAGGCTGACTTTCCACTGCCGCTTCCACCTGT
>CAVCPW010000149.1:0-11874 GCA_963604075.1 Anaerovoracaceae bacterium
GTAAGGTGAAAGAAAAGGCACTTGTCTGGATGGTTGTATATCCGGACGAGCGCCTTATTTTACGTTTATAAGAATTTTGAGTTTTGATATAAAATTGCTATATTATTCTGATAGACATATTAATTTTTTACTTGAATGTTATGCTGCTTTCGAAAATCCTTGATTGTTGCCAGTCCGGAATCAGATACAGGGCGAATCCATTTTCCGGAGTAGAGATGGCATTGCATAATGATATAACGAATTGGCTCATCAATATAGCAGAAAGCAAAAACAAGAAGAAATGGTGCATGAAAATAAAAATTAGATAAATATACAAAAGGCAGCACCATCACATACATAAATGTGATTTCCATGATAGAACCAAAAGCAGCATCTCCAGCGGAACGGTAAGTGTCATTGTGAGCCCAATTTCCCATTCTAATAATCGCGGCAATGCTGTAAATAATAAGCATACCAGTACCTATTTTGTAGGATTCACCAGACAGACCAAGCGTATGGAGCAACGGGTTGTGAACAAGTAGCAGTGCCAGACAGGCAATACTGATAATGCCGCTGCACAGATAAACCAAACGCTTTGCACGCCGGAAAGCTAGTTCATGATTGCCGGCTCCAACTTCTTTTCCGACCAGAATTGAGGCGGCATTGGAAAAGCCACTGAAGAAGGCAATTATCAAACCTTCCATTGTACGAAAGACAGCTACAGCGGCGATGGCCTGCTCGCTCTGACGTCCCAGCACCACATTAATCAGCATATTTCCAACGCCAATCATTACTTCATTGCAGATAATTGGAAAACATTTCATAAGATAATGCTGTACGGATGCTTTTGTCCAACGAAAATGTTTTGAAAATTCCAGAACAAATGGAATTTTCTTATAGAGAACAAAGCCAACCAGAACAATAAGATTTACAACTCCGGCAAGAACAGTTCCGACTGCAGCACCGGCTGCGCCCATTTCTGGAAGACCGAACTTTCCAAAAATAAAAAGATAATTGAAAAAACAATTGGCCACAACGGATGCGATGCCGCCGTAAAGCGGAATTTTTACGCGTTCAATTGAACGAAGTAGTGCACTCATGGCCATGGCAAGGATCTGAAGCGGATAGGCGAAGCCGACAATGCGGAGATATGAAATTCCAATCGCCTGAATCTCGGCTTTATCTGTGTAGACTCCCATGATAAAGGCAGGTGCGCCGATTGCAAGTCCGGCAAAAATAAGAGCAACGGTCATCATAAAAAGAAGTGTCATTCCGTAAGAACGCGTAATGCCGTCGTGATCCCCAGCACCCCAGTATTGTGCAAAGAATAACATGCCGCCTCCGACAAATCCCCAATATCCAGAGAACATCAAGCTTGAAAACTGAGCACACAGACCAACTGCGCCGACTGCCTTTTCCCCAATAGAAGCCAGCATGATCGTGTCTACCATGCTGCCAGTAGTGGTGAGTAGGTTTTGCAGAGCTACCGGAATTGCGATTATCGCAATATGCTTTAGAAAATAGCCCCAGTCAAATTTTTCATGTTTCATAATTTTATAAATTTCCCCCAAAGTAAATTTTGCAAAAGGATTTGCAATGATACAAAACACCGCCATTATAGCATGGAAGGGGATGCTTTTCTATGTGTGATTTGCTGAAAAAAAAGAATGTTTTTGTCTATAATTACAGAGATTGCAGAGCAACAGCGACAAAAAACGTGTGGCTTTATAAAAGAAAGTTTGATGAACAGTAACATTGAAAAATGTCAATGATATTCGCAATCTGCTTTGCTGCTTGCTCATATAAAAGGGTACTACGTGCTATTGCACTTTTATAAAATATTATAAAATATTTTATATTGCCGAAGTCGTTTGATCGTGGTATTCTGAATGTATGAAGATTAATTAAGCAAAACAGAAAGGAAAATCAATTATGGAGATGATGCAGGTGGAAGAAAAAGGCAGACAGGAAATTGGTACATATGAAAAAAATACAAAGGCAGGAAAAATAGAAGCCTGTGTGCGGGCAGACACATGTACAAGATGGGGAATTTATGAGGTAGCGCTGGAAGGTCCGAAGAATGGTAATCCATTTATTGAGCAGCGCGTGACTGGAACATTTCATGGCGCAAATGAGACCGTATCGTGCGAGGGCTTTTATGACGGAGATGGCATCTATCGTATTCGCTTTATGCCATCGTTTGAGGGTATATATAGTTATCAAATTCAAACTACGTTTGGAAAAGACTGTGAAGGACATTTTAAAGTGACAGAAGCAAAATCAGGCGCTCACGGTCCGGTTCGTGTTGCTAATACTTATCATATGACTTACGAGGATGGCACACCATATTATTCAATTGGAACTACTTGCTATGTGTGGGAGTTACAGAGCGATGATTTGATTGAACAGACATTTGAGACGCTTAAAAAAAGTGCATTCAATAAGATCCGTTTTTGCATTTTTCCAAAACATTATGATTACAATCTGCGTGAGCCGCGTTCCTACCCATATGAGGGTACACCGATGGATTCAAGTGTGCTGACGACGGAAAATTTCTTAGATTACACAGGGAAGACCGAGGGTAATCATTGGGATTTCACGCGTTTTAATCCAAAGCATTTCCAGCACATCGAGAATTGTATTCGTCGCCTAGGTGAGCTTGGAATTGAGGCAGATCTGATCATGATGCATCCGTATGATCGCTGGGGCTTTTCTATGATGACAAAGGAGCAGGACGATTTATATTGGAATTATGCAGTTGCTCGTTTTAGTGCGTTTGCGAATGTGTGGTGGTCACTTGCAAATGAGTATGATTTGATGCCTCAGAAGACAATTCGCGATTGGGAACGCTACGCATCAATTCTGTGTGAGAAGGATCCGTATCACCACATGCGATCCATCCACAACTGTATGTCGTTGTATGACTTTTCAAAGCCATGGATTACACATTGCAGCGTACAACGTACAGATCTGTATAAGAGTGCTGAGACAACAAATGAGCTTCGTGAGCGTTATCATAAGCCGGTTGTGCTTGATGAGATTGCCTACGAAGGTGATATTCAGCATGGATGGGGTAATTTAACTGGAGAGGAGATGCTTCGTCGATTCTGGGAGGCCGCATGCAGAGGCGGTTATCCGGGTCACGGTGAGACTTATTTAAATAAGGAAAATATTTTGTGGTGGTCACATGGCGGTATTCTTCATGGTGAAAGTCATAAACGTTTTGGATTTTTATTGGATCGATTAAAGGAAACGCCAGGTGTTGGTCTGATGCCATATTCACGCACGTGGGATGAAGTGTGTGCCGTTCCACAGGAAATCACACCGGGAGAGGCAGAGTGTGGCTGCAAGGAATATTATCTGATTTATTACAGTTTTATGCGTCCAACCTTCCGCGAGTTTCAATTTGATGATACGTCTGAGTGGAGAGTGCGTGTCATTGACACCTGGAATATGACAATAGACGACAAAGGAATATTTAAGGGTAAGTTTAAAGTGACACTTCCAGCAAGACCGTATATGGCGGTTCAAATCTGGCGTGAAGGAAAAATAGAAAAATAAGAATAAGAAAAATGATACCATTTGCAATTTTATCAGGGGAAATCAAAACAAAGGCGGGCGAAAAAGAAATCCGCATATTAGAATTATCACCGGATTATTTTACATTTCGGCTGCTGACAAAACAGGCGAAACGGTATGCACAATCGTTAACAGAAGAAGGACAGCAAGGCAGCATCGAGCTGTCCTTTTTTCAGCCGGAAGAAAAATGCTATCATGAGCTGACACTTAACTGCAAAACTGATATTCGTAAAGTAGAATTATTTTCGATGCGGGAAATTTTAGAAGAATCAGAAGAGTTCTCAGGAGAAACAAAAGAGTTCTCAGAGAATTCAGAAGAAAAGAAAGTAGTTGCTCATGATGGTAAAGTGAGCATGGCAAATTCACCTATTTTTCTTGGGCTTCGTGTTCTTGTAAATAATGAGGAATATGAGCAGTATACCAGAAAATTAAATCATGACTATATGAATTATGTATATTTAAAACTTGAAGAGACAGATGCTGGAGTATCTCAGGCATTAACGGGTTATCCTGCAGAAAAAGAGCAGATTTACTCTGAAAATTTGATAGAGCAAAGAGCAGTATGGGATTGCATGAAAGCGGAAAAACATATGGAAGCATGCAATCACATAAAAGCAGAAAAACATATGAATGGATGCAATCGTATAAAAGCAGAAAAATATATGAATACATGCAAGTGCATAGATGAATCTGTTACTTTATATTCTATAGAAAAAGAACAACATAAATACACTTTTTCTCTTGGTATTGAACTCGACAACCCAGCCTGGTATCGTGCATATCTGACATACTCGTTAGATGAATTTACCGCACTCTATTGGGATAGCGGCAACATACCTATTGGTCATGAACTCCGCAGTCAAAGACTACAGTTTCTGTATATTGGAAATGAGTATTGTACACATCTGTTCCCTAAAGAAGATCAATTGTATGCACTGCTTGAGAAAACATTGGAGGAGCATCTTTGCCCTGTTATTGTATTTGCACCAGTAGAAGAAAAAAATATTATAAAAATAGAAAAAACAATAGATCGTTTGGCAGACTGGTGCAGTAGAAATAAAATTAAAATAGAGCTTGTATTAAATGACTGGGGGATGGCAGGAATAATCAGCAGCAAATATCCGAATCAATTTCATCTGACACTTGGATGCCTGTTGTCAAAACAGCATCGTGACACACGAATGAATTATAAAAATCGAAATTTAAACCAAGGCAAAAGAATAGATGTAAATCGAGGAAAAAGAATAAATGTAGATCAAAAAATAAAAGCAGTCATAAATAAAGAAACAAAAACATGTATAAACCAAAAAACAAAAGCAGTCATAAATAAAGGAACAGATGTGTTAATAAATCAGCAAAAAGATATACTTGCTCAGGGACCGCTTCGGACAGTATTCTATCAGAATTATCTGCGCGAGCATTTTTATATTACACGTGTATCACTTCAAAGCTGCGGGTATCAACAACGGCTTTCATTAGTTAACAGCGGAAGTTTATCTGCCAATGGAATCGGTGTGACACTTCACTTCCCATTTTTTCAGATGAATACTTCTGGATGGTGCCCACTTATTGCCACTTTGAAACATGGCAATCGGGCAAGGCAGACTGCAGTGGAATCATGCACCTTTGAGTGTATGAATTATGCATTTGAGTATCCGGATTTTCTTCATATGACAGGGCGATATAACAGCATATTTGGGTATGATGATTCAATCATAAATGAATTGCCACATGAAGAGGGCGTTCGCCTTGTAGCTGGATTTTTAAATACACCGGTGAAAAATCAAAATGCAGTAGGCATAAGAACAGATAATCTGGGGAAGGAAAAGGATACATGAAAATCACGGCAGGGTTAGGCTCAATAGATGATTACATTCCATATGTGGAAGCTGGTGCAGATGAGTTTTTCTGCGGATATGTGCCACATGAGTGGATGATATGCGGTGGATTGAATTATCCATTAAATCGACGTGAAGTCCTTTATTATAATGTGCAAATCGGTTCAGAAAGCGAGATGGAAATTCTGTCAGAGCTTGTTCGGCAAAAGAAAAAACCAGTCACCATTGCGTTAAATGCTTTGCTTTACGCACCACACCAATATCCGATGATAAAAAAGTTAATACGTCGTTTGTTTTATATGGGATTTTCTTCTTTTATTGTAGGTGATATGGCACTGCTTGTCTATTTAAAGCAAAATGTAAAGGAACCCATTGAGATTCATATAAGTGGGGAACTTTCTGAAATCAATCAATTCATGATCGATGAGGTGAGAAGCTTGGGGGCAAAGAGGATTATATTTCATCGCAAGGTAACACCGCAGGAGATGAAAAGCTGCATTGGTTATCAGAAGGAAAAATATCCCCAAACTCCACTTGAATATGAGGCGTTTGTCCTGAACGAAATGTGTCATTTTACAGGGGCATTTTGCAGCAGCCTTCATTGTGATGAGTTGGCACCGGCATGTCGTTTGCCATACCGTCTTATAAAAATAGAAGGTGACAAAATGGTATCAGAACAGAACCTGACAGAGTGTACGCGAGACAATATATATGAGTATGATGTAAATGATTATGATGCAAGTGATAGCTCAGTAAATAGTGAAGAAAACATAGCAAGTTCAGAAGAAAGTGAGAAGGAATTATTAGAAGACGAATCGTTCGAGAACGAATATCTTCTGGGGCGAAGCGGCTGCGGACTATGTGCGCTTTGGCAGCTGCGCACGGCAGGCATCACACATTTAAAGCTGGTAAGCAGGGGAAATTATACGGCGGATACCTTAGAAGATATCCGCCGTTTAAGACATGCAATTACTATTTTAGAAGAATCATTCGTAGAAGATGAATATAAAAAACGAATGCGCCACGAGCTGTTTCCTAGGGGATGCAGTCATAACTGTTATTATTTAATGGAAGGACAGTTAAAGTGACCATTGTGTGCGAAGCCATGCGTCTGCCAAAAACGGCCAGATGGAAACCTCTGTATTTGGTTCACGCATACAAGGGTTGCCAGGCATGTGGTTTGGAAATTCTTTTTCTAAATCTGCCAGCTTTTCATCAGATACATCAACACCAGCGGTGCCAGCCTTGATCGCATTGATTGTATGAGTGAATGGTTCGAGCGTATAAAGTTCACCAAAGATACCTTGCGCCCATGATGCAGTTGCAAGAGAGAGTCCGTGAGGCCCCTGAGAGAAGACATGGTGTGCAAATGGAACACCATTTTTCTTACATGCATCAGCAAAAAGATAACTGTTTTCTACTGGAACACATTCATCTGTTACAGTCTGCCATAAAAAGCTTGGCGGTGTCTGGGGTGTCACCTGTGTCTCAAGAGACATATATGACAATTCCTCAGTTGTTGGATGGTTACCGAGCAGATTTTGCATGGAGCCATGATGTGTGAAAGAACCGGATGTGATTACTGGATAACATAAAAGCATAGCATCTGGTCTTGCAGAAATATTATTATATTTTGGATTGTTATCTTTTATATCCTCATAGTGAACACCCTCACTGGCAGTAAGGTGACCGCCGGCTGAGAAGCCACAGGTTGCAATGCAATCAGGCTTAATGCCGTATTCTTCACTCTGACTTCTTACTAAGCGGACTGCACGGGCAAGATCGCGCATAGGCTGCTCCTTAAGTGGAATAGTGCCGAGCAGATTGGTGGTGTAGGTTAGAACAAAAGTTTGATAGCCTTTGTGATAGAAATCGAGAGCAACAATGCCGGCCTCAGTGGGCGAGACAATATAATAAGCACCTCCCGGAACAACAAGTACACATGGACGATTTTTTTTGTCTTCATGCAGATATCCGGTCAGAAACGGAACAAATCCATATCCCTGTGGCCAGGTATACTCACCGTCCTCCCAGATTGAAAAGCGAACTGTTTTCATAGTATATTATATACCATACCTTTCCGTAAGATTGCAGCAGAGCTGCGTTTCTTTCGTTATAGCATGGTTTAGTTGGAATAGCAAGTACAAAAATGCAAATAAAAAAAGCCGGCAGGCCTTAGTGGCCAGCCGGTATTTTGCTTAATAATTCGTGTTCCCATGTCAAATCAGCATGAGCAAGTCTGACAAAGAGTATCATAAGAGGAACAAGTGCAATCCAGATTGATTTTTCGTTCATAAAGTGACATAAAATTGCGAGAGCTGTAGCTCCTAAGCAGAAGCAAATGATCATGCCAAGGTGTTTGATGCCACGCAAAAATCCCTTGCTGTCGTGCTTGCGAAAAAGTTTTGCGAATCCTATGCCGACCTGACGGATATGGTTTGTACAGAAAGTAGTGGCCATAGGAACGCCCTCTGCCTGCCGGAAGGTATTGTATTGCATGGAAGCAATGAAATTGACTGCTACCTGAACGAACTGATCCGGAACAGACTTTGGAATAAAGCCGATAATGAAAAGGATAAGTGCCTCAAAGCCAACCAACCAGGTATCCCAGCGGAAAAAACCATAGCACTTTATAGGTGTGGGAAGTATCTCAGAAATAAACGCACCGAAAAAATATGCGAATATCGGAATGAAGTAATACAGTGCATTATTAAAGTCTCCCTTTCCGAGTTCGATTCCCATCATAAGAAAGTTTGCAGTCTGGGCATTACAGAAAACACCGCCACGAACTATGTAGGTATAAGCTCCCATTATTCCCGATGTAAACATCAAAAGATAGAAAACACTTACATGCTCACAGGTAAGATAGCCAGAGGCATCATGCCTTTCTTTAAGAGTCATAAAGCTCATCTCCTTAAGTGATTATTAAATACTGAAAGTGATAAAGACACACACTCCCAAAAGCATATTATAAAGCAAAATATTATATAAGGCTATTCGCGAAAAATACAAAAAGAATGAGAAAAAAAGTTAAATTAAGGTAATAATGATAAAAATACATCGAAGTTCAATATATTGAACTAAAAAAAATAAAATACAAAATAAACTTGAACTATTTTGCATACCGTGCTATAGTGTCCATGTAAAAACTTGAACTATATATTAACTGTGAAAATAAAGCAGTTACCAATTATCTATCATAAGGAGCAGAGTGTATGGCAGCATTTGCAGAGCGATTAAAAAAGGCCATGGAATTAAAGGGACTGAAGCAGGCAGATGTGATCAGGTTGGCAGAGCCCATAGGTGAGCCAGTCGGAATTCGGATTGGCAAGAGCCATATGAGCCAGTATGTAAGTGGTAAGACAGAACCAAGGCATGATATATTAAAGATCCTGTCTCAGACGCTTGGTGTGGATCCGATGTGGCTTGAAGGCGATGACGTACCGATGGTGTCAGGTATCAGAGAAGCACAAACAATCAATCAAAACGCTCAAGCGGATCAGAATTGTCAGGATGATAATAGCGAAAGCAGTCAGACAGATCATCAGGCAAAAGCCCCTGACATGGGCAAAAAATCATGGAATATAGGAGAAGATGGCATGAGAACATTTACTAAATCATCAAAGCTTGATAATGTATTATACGATGTAAGAGGACCAGTTGTAGAAGAAGCGAAGCGAATGGAAGATGCAGGAATGCATGTCCTGAAGTTAAATATCGGAAATCCGGCACCGTTTGGATTCCGTACTCCGGAGGAAGTTATTTTTGATATGCGTCAGCAGCTGACCGAGTGCGAGGGTTATTCTGATTCTAAGGGTCTGTTCTCAGCGAGAAAGGCAATTATGCAGTATGCACAGTTAAAGAATCTTCCGAATGTTACGATAAACGATATCTACACCGGAAATGGTGTCAGTGAGCTGATCAATTTATCTATGCAGGCACTTCTTGATGAAGGCGATGAAATATTGATTCCGTCACCGGATTATCCGCTTTGGACAGCGACTGCAACGCTTGCAGGAGGCAAGGTCGTTCATTATATTTGTGATGAGCAGGCAGAGTGGTATCCTGATATGGATGACATCAGAAAGAAAATCACAGATCGCACGAAGGCAATCGTCATCATAAATCCAAATAATCCGACTGGAGCATTGTATCCGAAGGAAGTACTTATGGAGATTGTAAAGATTGCAAGAGAGCATCAGTTGATAATCTTCTCTGATGAGATTTATGACCGTCTTGTTATGGATGGAGAGGAGCATATCTCTATCGCATCATTAGCACCGGATCTGTTCTGCGTTACCTTCAGCGGACTGTCTAAGTCTCACATGATAGCAGGCTTCCGTATCGGCTGGATGATCTTAAGCGGCAAGAAGGAACTGGCAAAGGATTATATTGAAGGATTAAACATGCTTTCTAACATGCGTCTTTGCTCTAATGTTCCAGCACAGTCCATCGTGCAGACTGCGCTTGGCGGATATCAGAGTGTGAATAATTATATAGTTCCGGGTGGTCGTATTTATGAGCAAAGAGAGTTTATCTACAAGACATTAAATGATATTCCTGGCATCAGTGTAGTAAAGCCCAAGGCTGCATTTTATGCATTCCCTAAGATTGATACAAAGCGCTTTAATATTACTAATGACGAAAAGTTTGCGCTTGATTTCCTAAAGGAAAAGAAGGTACTTATTGTACACGGAGGCGGCTTCAACTGGAAACAGCCAGATCATTTTCGTATAGTTTATTTGCCGCGTATCGAAGTGCTTGAAGAATCTCTTGGCAACCTGCGTGACTTTTTAGAGACCTACCAGCAGTAAGATGTGCTATAATAGTTACATTAAGCCTATATCAGGAAGGAGTATAGATGCTCAGAGTATTGCTCGTTGATGATGATTCAGTTTCTTTGAAGATAACCAGACAGGCACTTGAGCTTTTTCCGGAAGCAGTTGTAGAAGGTACGGCTGCTTCCGGAATGGAAGCTATCGCATATATCAGAGAGAATCAGGTAGATCTTGTTTTTCTGGATATTGAAATGGAGCAGATGAGCGGTTTTGAGGTTGCGGCATATCTTCATAACAACTACCCAGATGTTCAATATGTTTTTGTGACAGGTCATACAGATTTTGCTCTTGATGGATATAATTATCAGCCCCTATCCTTTTTGATAAAGCCTATAAGCATATCCAGACTCGAAAGAGTGTTGGAATTGGCAAAGGAAAAGTGTCAGGCAAAGTCGGAAAAGAATCCTTCGAAAAAGCAGATTGGACTTCACGTGGATTCAAGACTTGAGATTATAAATATCAGTGATGTGATTTACTTTGAAACAAGTGGGCGAAAAGTCAGGATAGTATGTAAAAATGGTAGGACACTTGAAACAACAGAGTCGCTGAAAAAATTATATCAGGTTTTTGAGGAGTATGGTTTTTACCGTAGTCACCAGTCAGTTGTTGTTCAAATTGCGTTGATAGAATCAATCAGTTCTGATATGTTTCATCGTTCGTATCTAATAAAGCTAAAGGGTGTAAAGGAAGAAGTACCGCTTAGCCGTGATAATTATGCCACATTGCGATCTATCTTGGAGCAAAGAGGAATCAGGATTTTTTAGGAGGATGGTGTGCTGACAGAAATATTCTTTATGTGTGCAGTGTTTTTGATTGCATATACGGCTTTTTTGTCCGCATATATCCTTGCCGGACAGAAAAAAGTAAGTTCTGCATATGCCGCGCTTTTGCCATCAGCAGCGGCAGTGATTGTTTATCTTTTGAGCAAGACTGTTTTTGTATACATCGCAATCCTATTGTTGGCACTGACAGGTTTTATTACTGCCTTGTATTTGTCGAAAAGGAACTGGTGTGTGTCGGCTGTTGCTGATCTTATGGCATTATCATTTAGCATGACAGAGCAGTTTGTTCTTGCAATGTTGCATTTTAATGAAATGACGGGGCGTATAGCACTTTTAGTGTCAAGCATCGCACTGCTCATTTCTGTTTTTCTATGGCTTTGTAAAATCGTTATATTTCCGGAAGATTATATCCTTACAAAGGCTCAAAAGAAAAAAATGTTTGTGCGATGTTTTTATTTTTTTCCAGGCCTTGTGCTTCTGATCGTGTGGCAGGCGTTTTTACTTAGTCCGCTGATTCGCTTGTCTGTATATCTGACAGTTTTTACAATTATGCTTCAATTGGTGGTTCTTATGCAGCTTCGCCAACAGGTGTACAGTTTGCAGGAACAGATTGAAAATATTGTTGATAAACAATATCAGGCTGAGCTTTTGAATTTTATGCGAGTGATTCGTTCCCAACGTCATGATTTTAATTTCCATACGCAGACAATATATGGCATGATTGAGAGTGGACAGTTTGAAGAGTGCAAAGAATACGTAAATGGCATGATGGAGACTGTGCAAAGCACAAATGATATGCTGCCTTTGTATCATCCGGCTGTAAGTGCACTTCTTAATACTTTCAGTGAAATGGCATTG
>CAVCPW010000150.1:0-5277 GCA_963604075.1 Anaerovoracaceae bacterium
GAAGAGCAGATCACACAGCTTCGCGATGAGAGTGCGGTCTGTCAGACAAAGCGACAGGAAAAAGAGGGTGAGGTCAACGTATTAAAGGAACAGATTAATACCGAATATTTGAGACGTACCCATACTGCAGAGCGTATAAAAGTGCTTGAAAAAGAGCAGGAAGAATACAGCACGCAGGTAAATGAGGAACAGAAAAAGCGTCAGGAGTGCAGCCGCGAGATTTATGATACAACGGCTAAAAAGGATGGCGCACAAAGTATTCTCATTCAAGTGCAGGATGGACTTGCAACTTACCAGCAGGCATTAAAGGATGATCAGGGGAAAATGATTTCTCTTTTGAATGAAAAATCCTCGTTTGTCGGTGAATTGCAAAAGTACCAGACACTTCTTGAGCAGGCAAAGACTGAGCAGGCGCAGATGAACCGCAGACTCCTAGAAAGTAAGACCGAGGAGTCTATCTGGCAGAAGCGTGCGGCCGAGAGTGAGCAGTCATATAAGACAATTTCACAGCAAAAGGCAGAACTTTCAAGTAAGCAGAGCGAGGCAACAGCATCTCTTGAGAATGAGCAAAAGACGAAAGAACAGTTGCAAAATGAATATTATGAGCAGTGTCGCCTTCATCAGGTATCTGTAACACGTGCTGAGTCACTTCGCAATCTTGCCGAGCGCTACGAGGGCTACGGAAATAGCATCCGAAAGGTTATGGAAGTGCGAAACCAGAACCCCGGTATCCATGGTGTTGTGGCTGATCTGATTCATGTAGAGAAGCGTTTCGAGACGGCAGTCGAGACCGCGCTTGGCGGTGCGATTCAAAATATTGTTACCGACACCGAGCAGACTGCCAAGCGACTGATTGAATACTTAAAGCAAGGCCGCTTTGGACGAGCAACATTTCTTCCACTCGACGCGATTACTGTGCGCGATGAATTCGCACAGAAGGAAGCTTTAAAGGAGCCGGGGGTTATTGGGCTGGCGAGCAGTCTTGTCAAGACAGAGGATACATACAAAAAGCTCGTGCAATTTCTTCTTGGAAGAATTGTGGTTGTCGATACGATTGACCATGGACTCAAGGTTTCGGCAAAGTTTCGAAGAAGCCTTCGTATCGTCACCCTTGAGGGTGAGCTGTTAAACCCAGGCGGCTCTATGACGGGAGGTGCGTTCAAAAATAGCAGCAACCTTCTTGGTCGAAATCGAGAGCTAGAAGAGCTTGAGAGCAAAATCAAGAAAGAAACCGAGCAGTTAAAAAAACTGTCAGTACGTTTTGAGGAATCCGAAAAGAAAGTAAATAATCTGTCACAACAGGTTCAAAAGCAACAAAATGAGATTCAAAATCTGACATTAAAGGAGACAGAGGGGCGTCTTCGCATGCGGGAGGCGACAAAACGTGTCGAGGAGATCATAAAGGATCGCGAGCATCTAAATAATGAGCTCATATTGCAGGAAGGAAAGCTTGAACGCATCAAAGAAAGCTACGAGCAGGTCGCAGGTTCTATCAAGGAGCTTGAGTCTGCAGGCGATGAGTCAAAAGATAGTGCTGACCGTAACCAAGGCTTTGTCGATGAGATGATCAAGAAACGTGATGCGCTCACGAAAGAGATTTCTGATCTGGGAGCCAAGCAGCTGCAGCTCAAGCAACAGGAACAGTTTATTCTTGAAAATATCAGTCGTATGGCGCAGGAAGTAGATAAGCGAAAGGCAGAGCAGGACGAGCTGCAAAAAAGCTTTGCACAGTATGATGATGCTGTAGCACAGAAGTTAACACAGATAGATGAAGTGCAAAAGCAGATTCAAAGCCTAGAACTGACTCAAAAGCAAAAGGAAGAAGAACTGTCACAGGTGAGCGAGCACCGCAACCGTGCAAATGAATCGCTAAAGGGCTTCTTTGCAAAACGCGAGGAACTCTCCACGAGGCTTACCGCGCTTGACCGCGATTTGCTTCGTATGAACAATCAAAAGGACCGCTTTGATGATCGTCTGGATGAATTGACTGAGTACCTGTGGGAAGAGTATGAGCTTCGTCCAAGCGATGCCAAGGCAGCAGCAAAAAGTGAGCGGCCGCTTAGCGAACTCAAAGAGCATATCAATGAGCTCAAAAAGAACATTCGCGGACTCGGAAATGTCAACGTCAGTGCGATTGATGAGTTCAAAGAAGTGTCTGAGCGATATACTTTTATGAAAAACCAGTATGAGGATTTGATCGAGTCTGAGAAGAGTTTGCAGAAAGTCATCGAGGAACTTGATGAGGGGATGCGAAAGCAGTTTAAGGAAAAGTTCGAGGAGATTCGCGTTGAGTTTGACCGTGTCTTTAAAGAGCTTTTTGGAGGCGGAAAGGGTACACTTGAGTTAGTCGAGGATGAAGATGTTATTGAGGCCGGTATTCGCATTATCTCACAACCGCCTGGTAAGAAGCTTCAGAATATGATGCAGCTTTCTGGTGGTGAGAAGGCACTTACGGCGATTGCACTTATGTTTGCTATCCAGAATTTAAAACCATCTCCGTTCTGTCTTCTCGATGAGATTGAGGCCGCACTTGATGACTCCAATGTAGGTCGATTCGCCAATTACCTGCATAAGCTGACGGCAAACACCCAGTTTATCGTAATCACGCACCGACGCGGAACAATGACATCGGCAGACCGTCTGTACGGTATCACGATGCAGGAAAAGGGAGTCTCCACGTTGGTTAGTGTAAACCTTATCGAGAAGGAGCTCGATAAGTAATGAAAGTTGGGAATGGAAGTACAATAAATAAGAGAATGGATACACAATTGTTACACGTGATACAGGAATAGATAGAGGTGGATTATGGAAGGAAAGAAAAAAGGTTTTTTTGCCCGCTTAAAGGAAGGGCTGACAAAGACAAGAAACAGCATCGTTTCCGGAATTGACTCTGTTTTCAGAGGTTTTACCGACATTGATGATGATTTCTATGAAGAGATTGAGGAAATCCTGATCATGGGTGATTTAGGTGTCGATGCAACCGAGAAGATTTTAGCAGATATGAAGCAGAAGGTAAAGGAACTTCATTTGAAGGAGCCTCAGGAATGCAAAGAAATCTTAATCGACAGCATTCGCCGCCAGATGGATCTGGGCGAGAATGCTTATGAATTTGAGCACAGAAAGTCTGTTGTGCTTGTCATTGGTGTAAATGGTGTTGGAAAGACCACATCCATCGGAAAGTTGGCTGATCAGTTAAAGGAGAGGGAAACAGTGTGTTATTAGCAGCGGCTGATACTTTCCGTGCTGCAGCGATTGATCAGTTAGAGGAGTGGGGAAAGCGTGCTAATGTAGGTGTAATTTCCCACAAGGAAGGTTCCGATCCGGCAGCTGTTATCTTTGATGCTGTTCAGGCGGCGAAGGCTAGAAATACCGATGTATTAATCTGTGATACTGCAGGTCGTCTCCACAACAAAAAGAATCTGATGGAAGAGTTAAAAAAGATCAATCGTATCATTGACAAGGAGTACCCGGAGGCATATAGAGAGACACTTCTTGTTCTCGATGGAACGACTGGCCAGAATGCACTTTCTCAGGCAAAGCAATTTATGGAGGTTGCCGATATCAGCGGTATCATCCTGACAAAGATGGATGGAACCGCAAAGGGAGGAATCGCAGTTGCAATCCAGTCTGAGCTTGGCATTCCGGTTAAGTATATCGGTGTCGGTGAGCGCATTGATGATCTTCAGAAGTTTAACTCCGAGCAGTTTGTCACTGCACTATTTGACCGCAAGGATACATCATCTGAGCAGTAAATATAGAAGGGGCAGGAAGCTAGCTTTGAGTGCTGGCACAAGGATATGTCATCTGAGCAATAAACATAAAAACTAGGATGAGGAAGATGCGACAAACAAGGAACCACAAGTAGAATGCAGCACAATGCGGCAGATAAAGTGCAGCAGAGCATAATGAGTAATATATAACAGACAAAAAAAGGAAGGCATAAGAAAATGGAAGAATTAACATTAGAGAAATTTGAGGAGGCTAGCGAGATCGTTAGTCGTGTTACATTGGAGACAAAATTAAAGTACAGCGAGTATTTCTCAAATCAGACTGGAAATAAGGTCTATTTTAAGCCAGAGAATATGCAGTATACCGGAGCCTACAAGGTAAGAGGTGCGTATTACAAGATTTCTACATTAAGTGAGGAAGACCGTGCAAAGGGTATCATCACTGCATCAGCAGGAAATCATGCACAGGGCGTTGCTTATGCAGCAAAGCTGTATCACGCAAAGGCAGTTATCGTTATGCCGAATAGCACTCCACTGATTAAGATCAACCGCACCAAGAGCTACGGTGCTGAGGTTGTTCTGTACGGAGATGTGTATGATGATGCATGTGAGCATGCAATGAAGCTGGCAGAGGAAAATGGATACACATTCATTCATGCATTTAACGATCTGGATGTTGCATGTGGACAGGGAAGCATCGCAATGGAGATCATCAAGGAGCTTCCAACTGTTGACTACATCCTTTGCCCAATCGGTGGCGGCGGACTGTGTACCGGTGTTTCCACATTAGCAAAGATGCTCAATCCGAAGATTCAGGTCATCGGTGTCGAGCCAGAGGGCGCAAATTGTATGCAGGAGTCTTTGAAGGCTGACCATATTGTAACTCTGCCGAGTGTTAATACCATCGCAGACGGTACTGCAGTTCGTACACCTGGCGACAAGCTCTTCCCATACATCAAAGAGAATGTAGATCAGATCATCACAGTACCGGATGATGAGCTGATTGGTGCATTCCTTGATATGATCGAGAATCACAAGATGGTAGTTGAAAACTCTGGTCTTCTGACGGTAGCTGCACTCAAGCATCTGGATGTAAAGAATAAGAAGATCGTTTCCATCTTAAGTGGTGGTAATATGGACGTCATCACCATGTCTTCTGTTGTACAGCACGGCTTAATTCAGAGAGGACGAATCTTCTCTGTATCCTGTCTGCTTCCGGATAAGCCGGGCGAGCTGGCAAAGGTTGCTTCTTTGATCGCACAGGTAAAGGGCAACATTATCAAGCTTGATCACAATCAGTTTGTTACTACTAACAGAAGCGCCGCAGTAGAGTTAAAGATCACCATGGAGAGTTTTGGTGAAAGTCATAAGAAGGAGATCATCGCTGCACTGGCAGAGGGTGGATTCCGTCCGAAGGAAATCAGAGCAAATCTGTAAGCTGTATTATTCTTGTAAACTTATAAAATCAAAGAAGTCAGTCACATGGTGCAAATAATGCATCATTTGACTGGCTTCTTTAATATGGAAAATATGATTGCGATTATACTAT
>CAVCPW010000151.1:0-37261 GCA_963604075.1 Anaerovoracaceae bacterium
GCCTCCAGTATTGCGCGATGCTCGGCAACGGACTCTGCTGCTCTGCCACTTACGCAAACTGACACGGCACGTGCACGGCGAATATAATTATGAAAATTCGTCAGCACATTTTGAAGCGGTCGGCTCTTTGAAGCGGCAAAGATAATTCGATGAAACTCGCCATCTAACCCGCCCATCTCTTTGGCTTTGTCAGGTTTCTTTAAATAATACTCCTGAAGTGCAACACACTGCTCAAGTTCCTCAAGTTCCTCATCCGTAATCTTTTCAGCGCATAGACGCGCTGCCAGTCCCTCGATTCGGATACGAACCTCATAAATGTCCTCCACATCCTGTTTGGAAACGCCGACAACGACTGCCCCTTTATTGGGGATGTTTTTGACAAGCCCTTCAAGTTCCAACTGCATCAGAGCCTCTCTCACGGGAGTACGACTCACACCCAGACTTTTTGAAAGTCTCAGCTCATTTAAACTGTCCCCCTCTTTATAGACTCCGTTTAAAATCGCATCCTCAAGCGTATTAAATACCTGAATGCGAAGCGGATCTCCACTCTGCTGCATAGCTTTCTTTCCTCATCTTCTCATATAATAATGCTGGGGCAAAAAGTATTTTGCCCCTAACCGATACCGGATTAACACCTGTAAATTGCTTTGCAGGACATTACCGGCTTTACTACTTATAATGTTATAACATGAACGTCAAAAGTCTTTTTGACACATGTATCACACTATTACTTATCCTCATAATCTGTATCTCTGTGGAATATATACTGCTCTGCATAACGGATCATCTCTGTCTCACTGATAACAGTGATACGTCCATTTGCATATTCCTGATCGATAAGCTCCTTAATCGCTACGACACCCTCATGCTTCTTGTCGATAGCATTTGCACCCTTCAAACCATAATACTGGTTAATCCATACAGCAATGCCTGCCAGACCAGATGTATTACTGATGGCAACCATCGGCGGACGGTTCAGAATCAGCTCGGTATCGAAGATGTTATAGATTTCAGGATCCTTCATGATACCATCAGCATGGATGCCGGCTCTTGTCAGGTTGAAGTTTCTTCCGACAAATGGAGTCATCGGTGGAATCTCATATCCTGTCTCCTTCTCAAGATACTCGGCAATTTCTGTGATAACTGTCGGATTCATACCATCGAAGCCACCACGTAGTGATGCATACTCGAATACCATTGCCTCTAGCGGCACATTTCCTGTACGCTCACCAATACCAAGCAGGGAACAGTTGACCGCACCTGCACCATAAAGCCATGCTGTAGATGCATTCACAACGCCTTTGTAAAAATCATTATGTCCATGCCACTCTAACATTTCGCTCGGCACTCCAGCATAATGCTTCAAACCATAGATGATACCCGGCACGCTTCGCGGAAGAGAAACACCTGGATAAGAAATTCCATATCCCATAGTGTCGCAGGCACGAATCTTGATCGGAACACCACTGTCCTTTGACAGTTTCATCAGTTCTGTCGCAAAAGGAACAACAAATCCATAATAATCAGCTCTCGTAATGTCCTCGAAATGGCATCTTGGATGAAGACCTGCCTCAATCGCATCGGATACAATTCCCAAATACTTCTCCATGGCCTGTTTTCTCGTCAGATTCATCTTCTTAAAAATATGATAGTCGGAACAACTTACAAGAATACCTGTCTCACGAATACCGATATCCTTTACCAACTCAAAGTCTTTCTTTGTTGCACGAATCCATGTTGTGATCTCTGGGAACTTATATCCTAACTCCAGACAACGCTCAAGTGCTTCTCTGTCCTTCTTAGAATAAACAAAAAATTCGGTCTGACGCACAATACCATTTGGTCCGCCCAGACGATGAAGCATCTTATACAGGTCAACCATCTGTTGTGTGGTATATGGCTCACGTGACTGCTGTCCATCACGGAAAGAGGTGTCTGTGATATAAATATGTTCCGGCATATCCATTGGTACATGACGATAGTTATAGGATACCTTCGGAACCTCATTGTATGGGAAAATCTCCCTAAACAGCTCCGGTTTGCTGACATCCTGCATCTTGTACTCATACAGATCCTGCTCAAGCAGGTTTGTCTTGTTGCTCAGATTAATGGTCTTGTTTGCCTTCATAGTGTCTTCCTCCTCTGTTGCTCCTCATTTTGCAGTGCCTGTATGCAATGCAATTCATGTATACAAATTTGGCACGTTACCGTGATAAAATTGCATCATTGTATACAATTATACAATTCATTTTAAATCTGTCAAGCACTTTTTTATAGTTAGCATTCGCCACTTGCGAAGCGCATTCAGATATGTTAGAATACACATGGTTTTATAATTATTACAATGTAAAAAATATTCCAGAAGTGTATACAAGCTACTCACAAACATAATCTGGAAGTGGAGGGAGCGGAACATGAGTATCAAATTAAAAAAGAGCGTTGCATTGCTTTTGACCTGTTTGGTTTTATGTAGCTTAATCGGATGCAATAATAGTTCAAGCAAGAAAAAAGAAAATGCAGAAACCAGCAGCACCTTTGTTGAATCCGAAAGTACGAGTGAAACAGAGGATGATACCAAAGCAGCTGTGGATGTAAAAACAGTTTCAGAAGGAGATGTAGAAATGGATTACATGGTATTTGGTAAAGGCGAAAATAAATTTGTGATTATTCCAGGCCTGTCTGTACATAGTGTTATGGGATTAGCAGAATCTGTCGCAGAGGCTTACAAGGACTTTTCGGATAACTATACGGTATATCTTTTCGATCGTCCGAAGGAGTTGAAAGATGGTGTTACGATTAGAGATCTTGCTGAAGATACAGCGACAGCTATGAAAGCGCTTGATATTGAAAATGCTTATGTTTTTGGAGCATCTCAGGGTGGTATGATTGCTCAGTATCTTGCGATAGATCATCCAGAACTTGTATGTAAAATGGTTCTCGGATCAACACTTTCCAGGACGAATGATACCTTTGAAAAGGTAGGAACTAACTGGGTTCAGTTGGCTGAAAATCGAGATGAGAAGGGTCTTATTGAGGCATTTGTCGATGATGTTTATTCAAAGAATACATTAGAAGCATACCGCGATACATTGATTTCTTCAAATCTTGGAATTACAGAAGATGAATATGAACGCTTCATCAAATTAGCAAATTCTTGTCTAACCTTCGATTGCTATGATGAACTGTCGTCAATACAATGTCCTGTGCTAGTCATTGGCTGTGAGGGCGATAATGTTGTGACTGCAGAAGCTTCCAAGGAGATTGCAGAAGCATTAAATTGTGAGATTTATCTTTACGATGACACCTATGGCCACGGTGTTTATGACGAAGCCACAGATTACAAGCAGCGCTGTATGGATTTTTTTGAAGGTACTGACAGCCTGTAAGTTACAGTTCGTGGATGTGAGAAATGTCAGCGGATATTCGCAATCCTCTTTGCTACTTGCTCAACGTGATCGAGGTTCACAGTAAACACATAGCAAAATTTATTTTACACAACAACCACGAATTATGAATATCTACTTGCATTTATATTTGATAATCAGTATAATGAAAATTGAGTTGGCATTTTTTGTCTGATTTCAAGCATTTTTTATGGAGGTTTTGATATGACACAGATTTCTAAAGATATTACAATCGGTGAACTGCTTCAGGTAAACACCGGTGTTATTCCGATTCTTATGGCTGCCGGTATGCATTGCCTTGGTTGCCCTGCATCTCAGGCTGAGTCCATCGGCGAGGCCGCTGAGGTTCACGGAATTGACCCAGACGATCTGGTTGACAAGATCAATGAGTTTTTAGCTGAGAACGCTCAGTGATTTATTTCGTAAGATTTCATAAAACTAAAGCCTAGCTGATTATCATCAAAAGCTTTTTCGTTTTTTATGATTTGCAAAAGGAGCCCATCGTGGCTCCTTTTTTTACGCTTTTGTTCTTGCAGTGTCTTATGCTTCCTAGCTGAGCACGATGATAAGAACACTAAGAAAGGCAACAGATTTTCACCTGCTGCCTCTTTTGCACTGCTTTAACTTATGTTGTATTACTTTGTATGTGTTACCTTATTTCTATCTTACTTTGTTTTATTTTTATTCTTCATCAGATTTAGACTCATCAGACGTCACTGGTGCAGTCTGCTCATCTGTACCTGCGCTTTCCACTGCGTTTGCATTATCGGTACTGTCTGCAGTAGTTACACCATTTGTACTATCTGTGTTTTCCTGTGCTTCCTTATTAAACATATCTCTGGAGAAAACTGGTGTATCAGCGGTCTGTTGATCCTGCTGAGTCATAACGATATGAACCTGCTCGCCTTCTTCTACTTCCTGCGCCTCTAACTCACGCTTTGCCTCTGCAACTACGGAATCATTATTTGCATCATCTTCCTTCGGGATATACTTATCAAAAATAGCAACTAAGAAGTAAGACTGTAAAAATGCAATTAAACCATAACTTAACAGAATCAGTGGTGGGAAGAACAGACATCCTACGATGACAGCAACTGCAATCAAAAGCATTGCCAAACTGCGGAAGATATGCTTTACTCCGATGAACAGTGCATTTCTGAGTGTGAAGCGAATCTTATTGTAGAACTTTGCCTGTAGCGGATAAACATAAATCAGTGCAATCAGATACAGTAAAAAAATTCCAATAAAAACAAATCCGATAATACGACTTATCTGTAACCCCGACGCAAAATATGCATAAATATCATATACAAAAATTCCAAGCAACAATGTCATGATGATGCCAATGATGCTTCCCTGCTTGAAGTTCTCCTTGAAGGACTTGAAGAAGCTTCTAACAGTGTATGACTCTTCGTCCCTTACAAGTTTTAGTGTTACGTAATACACCGCTGTCGATGCCGGTCCAATCGTAATGATAGGGATACAGCAGACTGCCCACAAAAGTGTCAGGATAAACACGTCTACGAGTTTTCCCATGAATCGCCAGATTGGATTGTCAAGATTAAACAAGCTTCCCATATAAGTACCTCTATTCCTTTTTCACGTATTGCGTTGTATGAAAACAAACGCTCTCAGACGGCATGCATTGAAATTTATTTGCCGCTCATAGGTATTATTATATATGAGTATGCCACAAAATGCAAATGAATGATGCATATTTTATGATAATTTTATATACACCGATGCCATTCTTACGTTTTCTGCTGATTTTTAACATCCTCTGCATAGATTGTTAATGCATCGTTCCAACTGGCATATGCATCTTCACTTCTGTGGTCAGTCAGCTCTGCATTTTCGTTCAACCATTTTCCAATATAAGCCGATATCTTCACAGCACCATAGTAGTTCACATGATCTCCCTTATCTCTGCTGTCTGTTGCCCATGTAATTGCAACTTCATCAGATTTCACATTCAAATCCTCAAATGCAATGCCCAATTTTTCTGCTAATTCTGTTACGGCATTGTGACGCGCCATATTCCAGTTTATTGTGCTCGGGGTACTTACCAATACCAGTCGAGCATCATTTTGTTTGCATAATTGTAAAATTTCACGTAAAATCAGCTGATTCAAAAACGGAATGGCTTCCTTTTCATCAGTTGGCTGCATATAAGAATCATCTGATGCTGAATTTGAAACGCAACTGATCTGAAAGCCTTTGTATTTTTCAACATGTGTATATGAAACTTCATCTGAAAGATCACTTGTTTTCAGTGTTTTCCATCTATCATGCCAATGAAAAACTGGCATATATGTTTCCATCTTTTTAAATAGCCAATTTGCAGGTGACGTTTCTCTGTACAATTCATTTGTTTCCAACATTACAATTTTAGGCTTTTGTGTTTTGAAAATTTCTTTCAAAAATCCCCATGAAACCTCCATACGCTGACCAGGCGTACCACACACATAAGACGTGATTCCATATGTTTTCCATATTTCAAGCGGTGAGATCGCACTGTAGCTCTCACTGTCTCCGACAATTGCCACATCAATGGTATTGGCAGGCTCTGCCAAAATGCCATTTGCT
Organism: Anaerovoracaceae bacterium; assembly: GCA_963604075.1. Taxonomy (GTDB): domain Bacteria; phylum Bacillota; class Clostridia; order Lachnospirales; family Lachnospiraceae; genus Anthropogastromicrobium. The sequence goes on from CAVCPW010000151.1 coordinate 5,991, forward strand.
CTTACCTCTTCCATTCCTGCAGATTCTGTATTGTCTTTCGGCATCACAATTACTCCGGCCACACCTATCAGCAAGAGCAATATGACAAAAAATGCTGCTGTTTTTAAAATACAATCAATCAGCTTTTTTCTATTCTGTAAATTCCATTTCATCACTATCACCTGTTATTATTCTTTCGCTTCTCTCATGGCTGCAAAGCGTTATCACAATTCACAGCTGCGCTGCACATAGATTTTTCTACTCCGAATCGTTATATGCTTTTAAAAGTTTGCATAGATTGGATCCAACTGAAGATAACCTGTTCCGTATGCGCCAAATAAAATGGCTGCCATCACCAAACTGTAGTACACGCTCCATCTTGCCCAAACAGGAAGACCTGCCACTTTCTGACGCATGCAGATTCCTTTTTCTCGCATCACATCCATTGCAAAAACGCAAACAACACATACTCCGACAATCACAAAATCTTGCATATCTATGCCAAGTGTAAGCAATGTTCCATTTGAAATTCCATTTACTGTAAAGCCTGTTACCATACGCGCAAACATTGAAAATCCTTTTGTCAGCGTATCAGCTCTAAAAAACAGCTCTCCAATATTCACAAGTATTACAGTCCTTATAATCTGCATTGCGTGGTAGCTCTTTGTGTCACTCTTTATCTTTAGCTTCACCATCAGTTTTCTGGAAAATGGCTCTATAATGCTGCCTGCGAGAATCAAAATGAAATGATAGATTCCAAAGAAAATATAATTCCATCCGGCTCCATGCCATATGCCATTGCATATCCAGACGCAAAAAAGTGCAATCGCTCCTGACACCAACGGTCCAAAATGATTGCCAAGCTTTTTTCTTGAAGCCATTGTAAGCTTTTTAAGCGGCTTTGACATAGACACCGGATAAAACAGATAATCTCTAAACCATGTTCCGAGAGTTATATGCCATCGTGTCCAAAATTCTGAAATCGTCCTTGAGAAGAATGGCTGTCTGAAGTTTTCCGGGAAGCGAATACCAAAAATTTCACCAATACCCAGCACAACGTCCATAGCTCCAGAAAAGTCCATATATAACTGGATCGTATAACTTATCATACCTACAGCAATTATGCCGCCGTCGCACGACGTATAATTATCAAAAATAGTAGCGATCATCTTATTTAATCGGTCTGCCACTACCAGTTCCTTAATCAAGCCTATCAGGATTCGCTGCATTCCAAATGTCAGGTTATGCCACGTAATATTTTTTCCTTCCCACAGTGAATGAACAGTCTCGTTATATCTGCTTATAGGACCTTCAGAAAGCTGTGCGAAAAATCCCAGATACAGCATGAGACGAAAAATATTATGGTCTGCCTGAATTGTTTTTCTATATACATCAAATAAATACGAAGCTGCCGTCATCGTATAAAATGAAATTCCAATCGGAAGTGCAAATGAAACAGATGGAAGCGAAACTGAATAGCCAAATGCATTTATTAAATTACCTGCCGTCTCCATCAGAAAGCCACTATACTTTAGCACAACCAAAATTCCAAAATTAATAAGAAGCGATGCTACCACAATTATTCTTCGCTTTGTCTGCATCTTCCCTTTGAGCTGTTTTTTCTGTTCCTTTTGATCCTTTGGGATGTTTGACAACCGCTCCTTTTCTGACTCAAAATTTTTCTCGATAAAAAGCGCTGCCACATATACAGCCACTGACGATGCCACAAAAAAAATCAAAAGTGCTTTACTCACAATCATAAAGAACAAAAAACTAAATCCTAAAAGCACTTTCCACCGATGCCTGCAAGGCATCAGCTGATAGCAGACAATCACCATTGGCAAAAATACGCCCAGAAAGGAAAGTGAAAATACGGATTCCATCCCTATTCTTCCTCCTGAAGTCTCGTGATAAGCGTCCATATTGCTTTTGCAGAATTAAAGTTTGACGGTATAATTTCTACTGTGGGAATCGTCACATCAAACTCATCCTCCAACTCTGCCACTAATGACAAAATTGCCATTGAATCAAGATAATGCTCGTCAATCAGATGCTCACAATTCTCATAATCTGCCTCAGGCTGAATTTCCTCTAAGATTTCAATTAAACGTTCCATTTTCTTTTTTCCTTTCTTTTTGCCCTCTTGGGGGATTTTATTATTACTGTTCACGCGTCCCTTAAACAATACTATTTTATCTATCCAAATGTAGATTTGCACTGTTTAAATTCTGTGTCTGCACTTCATCTCTTACATGCAGCACTGTGCCATCCTCACATATCAAAAATACATGGGGCAGACTTCGGCTCAAAAACAGTGAGATACCTTCCGTCACACAGTACGCTCCCGCATTTGAAAATGCTAACAGCGTGCCTTCCTTTAATGATGGCAGTAGCATTTGCTTTGCCAAAATATCATTTCCCGTACAAAGAGAGCCACAAATATTCCATAGTGTATCATCCTTTTCGCATAACTCGGATTCATTTTCTTTTGAATTTCCTATTACATGCAGTACAGGCTGCTTCATTGCCATCATCTGACCGTAGTAGGCAATCTGGTGAATTCCGCCATCTATGATCGCATAATGCTGTCCTTTATTTTCTTTCACATCTACGACCCGAGTAAGATACGTGCCGCATGAAGCTGCGATACTTCTTCCTAATTCTAGTGTCAGCTGCACATCACCTTTGCACTCGCATGACAGTCGTTCTCTTGTCTGCTGCAAAATCTTCGCAAACTCATCCAGAAAACCTTCCTCGTCAAATTCTTCGCCAAAATAGCAAAAAGGAAATCCCGGGCCAAACTCCAACTCGCGAGTGAAAAAGTTCTCCTCTTGCCACAATGCTTTCGCAATATCACACAGTCCGTCCAGCTCTCTTTTTAATCTTTTTACAGACTGCTTTTGTGTGCCACTGAAATACTGAATGCCGATAAAATCAAGCTGCGGATATGCATATCTCTCTTTTATGATTTCAAAAAGCTGCGGCTTATCCATTCCAAACTGATTTCCACTTGTGAGACGCAAAAGCACCTTTACACGCTTTTTCTGTTCCTCTGCTATCTTGGCCAACAGCTTCACCTGTTTTTTTGACTCTGCTGTATAAATTCCGGCTCCGCCTGATTCAAACATCCACTCTTTTATGAATGATGGTGTCTTATATACCCCTGAGATAACCATTTTTTCAAATGTCACTCCCGACTGCATACATATTCTTGCTTCTCCCGGAGAACATGCCTCAAACCGTTCTACGTCATTTTTCAATGCTCCTATTAGAAACGTATTTGCCTTCACAGCGTAACACAGATTTGTCTTTTGCATAATATGACTCTTCAGATAGGAAACTCTCTCTTTTAGTTTTCCTACATCAAACAGATACATAGAGCCTTCATGCGTCTGTGCAAGCTGTCTCAAAAGACCTTCTTCTATCATTTGTCTACCTTCTTATTTTTCTTTTCCTGCAAAAGTTTCATCAATCTCGCGCGATCCAACTTTCCATTTTTGGTAAGCGGCATACATTCTACCCGCATCAGCATTCCCGGCACCATATAAGCCGGAAGAATCTCGCGCAGTTGTCTGTGCAGTTCTTTCTTGTCAATATCTCCCTGATAAAAACCATACAGACGCTCCTTTTTTTGATCAAACACGCAGCATCCTCTGTCTACTCCATCGATCCTTTCAAATGCTGCCTCAATCTCCTCTAGCTCTATCCTGTGTCCAAGGTACTTTATCTGAAAATCCTTTCGTCCACAGAAATACAATTCATCATCTTCACCCAAATATCCCAGATCACCAGTTCTATATATGCGTTCTTGATAAAATGAGTGAAGTGGATTTTGCACAAAGCGTTCGCTTGTCTGTGCTTCATTTCGATAATATCCCAACGCAAGTGCTGTCCCTCTTACGCATATCTCACCTGTTACGCATGATTCTTCAATCTTTTTATTTTCTTCATCCAATAAAAAAACCTGCTCATTTGGAAACGCCTTTCCTATCGGAATGCCATTTTCATAATCGCAATTTCTTTTGATTCTGTGGTATGTACAATTGCATGTAATTTCAGTCGGTCCGTACAGATTGACAAATTCTGCCTTTTCTAAATGTTCCATCCAGCTTTTTAAATGCTTTTTCGGCATTACTTCTCCGCTAAACAAAACTCTTTTTACAGTATCGGGTGTCTTATAATCAAGACCATGAAAGCTGCTTATAAGGCAAAGCGCCGATACCGCCCATATCATCGTAGTTACTTTTTTTTCTGAAAGCTCGTCCATCAAACGGGCTGGTGATGAAAAAAGTTCCATAGGCAAGATCACAAGTGTCGCTCCTGTTTTTATTGCACTGTAAATATCCTTTACTGAAACATCAAAATCGAATGGTGCCTGATTTGCAATCACGTCGCTTTGGTCAATCCCAAAAAGCTCAGTAAAAACATCTATAAAATCAATTACAGACCGGTGACTTACGACTACCCCTTTTGGAATTCCTGTCGATCCTGACGTAAAATTTGCATACAACGGATCTATGTCAATCATCTGCTCTCTTATATCAAAAAGAGTATCTGAATCTTCACTGCTTTGCAAAAGCATTTTAATATTTGCTGCCTTCCCCGGCAAAAGCTCCTCTGCCTGTGACATATGCTTTTCATCTGTCACGATTAGCTTTGGATCCAGCACCTCTATAATCTGCTTTTGTCTTGCAGCCGGAAATGTTGGATTGATCATCACATAAAAGCCTCCTGCATAGACAATCCCCAAAAAAGCCTCCAACGCTTCTATCCCCTTTTCCATCAATACCGGAACCGGCTTCCCGATCAGATGAAAGCCTGCCAGACTGCTTCCAACACATCTGGCATTTTTATAAAGTTCACGATATGTCAGTTTATCATTACCATATAAAACAGCTGTTTTTTGTGGAAAACCAGATGCTTTTTGCTCCAGATATTCCAGTACATTTTTCGTCATATTCCTGCTTTCCGGCTCATTGTGGGCCTGTGTTCTCTCAGTCCCAATTATAACTTATTTCAATTTGGGGTCAACTATGGTCAATTTGAATTAAGCTTTCGTAATGATTTCGTAATGGTTCGTAAGCTTTTTTTAATAGTTTAATAATAATTTTATACTAATCATACTATTTTTCATTTCCATATCGTTGAAACTATGTTAAACTAGTGGTATATTATTATATTCTTTACAGAATAGAAAGGCATGGATTTAATATGAGAATCGAAGCAGATGATCCAAACAAAAAACAACCCCCAAAAGAAGAATTTACTCCGGTAAAAAACGAGAAGCACAGCATCAAATCTGAAATTGCAAAAATGAAGGCGATGGGATTTAAGGATGGATGGGAATATTTTTGGAGCTATTATAAAGTTCCAGTATTTATTATCATCGCTGTCGTTGCTATTGTGGTCAGCATTACCGTATCTGTAGTCAGAAACAGCCGTCCTTTTATCGTACAGGTTCACATCTATAATAACTATCTAAGTGATGATGCTGACGTTGACTCTTTAGAGCAGGAATTTGCCGACTATGAGGGCATGAACTTAGATGATTATCAGATTAATTTCGATTTTACGGAATATCTTGACTTAGACGGTAGTGATGAAAGCTCTTATACCGCAATGATGAAGGTCATGGCTATGGTAGCAGCTCACGATCTTGATGTAATCGGTGGAAGTACCGATTTTGTAACCTACTACGGTGTTGGCGAGCAGGATAATATCATGTTTGCAGATTTGGAAGAAATCCTTCCTACTGCATTCTTCCAGTATTTAAAGGAGCAAGATCGTATTCTTTACTTAAATATCACAGATGAAGACGGAAATGTTACCGGTCAATACGCTGCCGCTATTGAAGTAAGCGATACTCGCATTGTAAATAAGAATTACCTGCAGGTCACACCTTGCTATCTTGGTATCGCATGCAATACCGAACGTCAGGAATCTTCTATTGACTTCCTTGAATGGATTTTTGATTATCAATAATATTTATTGTACTAATAGCAAGTTGTACTGATAGCAAAAAATGCAAAACTTTGTTACGTTCTTGCCTGCAGGCGAAATTTTAACATTGAGATCACAACATCATATTTATAACTTGCTTACAACAAAAAGGCCTCGCACAATGCGTGCGAAGCCTTTTTTGTTATGTTATTATTCTTGCGATCATCTGCATTATTTGCTAGATTACAGCTCTACATTAACCTTGTCTAACTTCCAGATCTCATCAACATACTGCTGAATGGTACGGTCAGATGTGAACTTTCCGCTGCAAGCAACGTTCATCATTACAATGTGAGCCCACTTCTGAGTATCCTGATACAGGTTGTTGATCTTCATATGTGCCTCATGATAAGACATGAAATCCTTGAGGATGAAATATGTATCTGCACGGTCGCTGCTGTAGGTATTCAGCAGAGAATTGTAAATATCGCGGAACAACTCCGGATCTTGTGGAGAATAGTAGCCATTAATTAACTGCATCAGAACCTGACGAATCTCCTGATTCTCATTGAAGATCTGCATCGGATCATATCCACCGTTCTTCTCGTAGTTGATAACCTCATCGGCTGTCATACCAAAGATAACTGCGTTATCATCGCCAACTTCCTCTAAGATCTCTACGTTTGCACCGTCAAGTGTACCGCATGTAATCGCACCATTTAACATAAACTTCATGTTACCGGTACCTGATGCCTCCTTAGAAGCTGTGGAAATCTGCTCAGAAACATCAGCTGCTGCGAAGATAATCTCTGCGTTAGATACACGATAGTTCTCAATGAAGACCACCTTGATCTTTCCGTTGATGGACTTATCATTGTTAATGACATCTGCTACAGAATTAATCAGCTTGATAGTCAGCTTTGCACGACGATATCCAGCTGCTGCCTTCGCACCAAAGATGAAGGTATGTGGATAATATTCCATATCCGGATGACTCTTTAACTCGTTGTAGATATACATAACGTGCAGGATGTTTAAGAGCTGTCTCTTATACTCATGCAGACGCTTTACCTGTACATCGAAGATAGAACGCGGATCAACATCAACACCGTTGTATTCCTTGATATACTTTGCCAGACGAACCTTGTTCTGATACTTGATGTTCATGAACTCCTGCTGGCTCTTCGGATCATCTACAAAAAGCTTTAACTTTTCCATCTGCGGCAGGTCTGTAATCCATGCATCGCTGATCTTGTCTGTTACCCAGTTTGCCAGAAGCGGATTTGCATGGAGCAGGAAACGTCTCTGAGTGATACCATTTGTCTTGTTGTTGAACTTCTGCGGCATCATCTGATAGAAATCCTTTAACTCCTGCTTCTCAAGAATCTCAGTATGCAGTCTTGCAACACCATTTACAGAATAAGAACCTACGATTGCCAGATGAGCCATGCGAACCTGACCGTCATAGATGATTGACATCTTTGCGACCTTCTCATGGTTGCCCGGGTATGTAGCCTCGATTTCCTCTACAAAACGGCGGTTGATCTCCTCAACGATTCCGTAGATACGCGGAAGCAGACGGGAGAACAGCTCGATTGGCCACTTCTCAAGAGCCTCTGCCATGATGGTGTGGTTGGTGTAAGCACAGCACTTGGTTGTGATCTCCCATGCAGCCTCCCAGGTCAGATTCTCCTCATCCATAAGGATACGCATCAACTCTGCTACTGCCATGGACGGATGGGTATCATTCATCTGGAATGCTACCTTCTCGTACATCTTAGTAACGTCGCCATTATGAGTCTTCTTGTACTTGTTTACAGCTGTCTGTAAGGAAGCGGAGATGAAGAAGTACTGCTGCTTTAAACGCAGTTCCTTTCCTGCATAGTGGTTATCGTTCGGGTAAAGTACTTCTACGATATTCTTTGCCAGGTTCTCCTGCTCAACTGCCTTCTGATAATCACCTTTGTCGAAAGAATCCAGATTGAAGGTATTGATTGGCTCTGCATCCCAGATACGAAGTGTATTTACAACATTGTTATTGTAACCAACTACCGGCAGATCATACGGTACGGCACGAACAGACTGATATCCTGCCTGTCCGAAATGCTCTCTTCCGGTCTCATCCTTCGTTACAGTTACGTAACCACCGAATCTAACCTCACATGCATATTCTGCACGACGAATCTCGAATGGATATCCATCCTTTAACCAGTTATCCGGAACTTCTTTCTGATAACCATTCTCAATCTTCTGTGCAAACATACCATACTTATAACGGATTCCGCAGCCGTATGCCGGATAACCAAGTGTTGCAAGAGAATCTAAGAAACATGCTGCCAGACGTCCAAGACCACCGTTTCCGAGTGCCGGATCCGGCTCCTGATCCTCGATCATATTCAGATCAAATCCCAGTTCATCAAGAACTTCCTTTACTTCGTCCTGTGCACACAGGTTTAAGATATTGTTTCCAAGGGCACGACCCATCAGAAACTCCATGGAAAGATAGTACAGAGTCTTCGCATCAGTGCGCTCAATTTCCTTGTGGGTTGCGATCCACTGGTCGATAATGTCATCCTTGAGCGCATAAGCCACTGCCTGAAATACCTGCTGAGGTGTTGCCTCATCGATAGTTTTTCTGTACAGAGTCTTTACGTTGTAAATGATTCGCTTTTTAAGATCTGCCTTGTCAATCGTTTTTGCTTTCATTTCATCCTCCTTAGATTCTTACTCCTTGCTTACAGTGAGTACGACGGTTTCGCCGTTGATGCTCCACTCCTTGGTGTAGCCTTCGATCTCGCTGTCTGTCAGCTTATCTGCAAGTACATCTGCACAAATCTCATCTGCATACTTGCTGAAGATGGACTCGATCTTTGCATTGTCCTTGAAGCCGACTGTGATGTGATCCGTCACCTCGAATCCTGCTTCCTTACGCATAGTCTGGATTTTGCTGATGATTTCTCTTACAAAACCTTCTTCGAGAAGCTCCGGTGTCAGGTTGCAGTCTAATACGACTGTAACATCCTGATTACTCTCGGTTACATAGCCTTCCTTCTGAGTCATGTCGATCAACAAATCTTCCTCGGTAAGAACAACCTTCTCGCCATCAAATTCAAAGGTAATAGAGCCGTTTGCCTTTAATTCATCCATAGCGGCATTGCCGTCTACAGAAGACAAGGCGGTACGGATCTTTCCAAGAAGCTTTCCATACTTCGGACCTACGGTACGAAGCTGCGGCTTAAAGGTGTAAGTCGTAAAGGAACGTACATCATCTGTGAATGTAACTGCCTTGACATTTAACTCGTCTGCGATGATATCCTTGAAATAGTCATCCAGTGTAAATGGTGCCTTTACAAACATATTTGCAAGCGGCTGACGGTTCTTCATGTTACCGCTGTTTCGGCACGCACGTCCGAGGACAACAACCTTCAGAACCAGATCCATATCAGCTTCAAGATCCTTATTTACGTGTGCGGCATTTGCCTTCGGATAGTCACACAGATGGATGCTCTCCGGTGCTGACGGATCTACCTTTACAACAATGTTCTGATAGATTTCCTCTGTCATGAACGGAATCATCGGCGCTGCTGCCTTTGCAATCTCAGTCAGACAAGTATACAGCGTCATGTAGGCATTCACCTTATCCTGCTCCATTCCCTTTGCCCAGTAACGCTCACGGCTGCGGCGTACATACCAGTTACTCAAATCATCGACAAATTCCTGAAGGGCCTTTGCGGTCTCCGGGATCTTGTAATTCTCCAGATTGCTGTCGCAAGCCTGAACTGTGGAGTTTAACTTAGAGAGAATCCACTTATCCATAACGGAAAGCTTCTCATAATCTAAGGTGTGCTCCATCGGATTGAAGTCGTCAATGTTTGCATACAGTACATAGAAAGCGTAGGTATTCCACAGGGTACCCATGAACTTACTGCGGCCTTCCTTTACTGCATCATCGTGGAAACGGTTTGGAAGCCACGGTGCAGAATTGGAGTAGAAGTACCAGCGGATTGCGTCTGCACCATGCTTACGCAGTGCATCCATAGGGTCAACAGCGTTGCCCTTTGACTTACTCATCTTCTGACCGTCTTTATCCTGAATATGGCCAAGAACGATAACGTTCTTATAAGGTGCTTTATCAAACAACAGAGTAGAGATTGCAAGCAGAGAATAGAACCATCCTCTTGTCTGGTCTACTGCCTCACTGATGAAGTCAGCCGGGAAATTCTTCTCGAAGACTTCCTTATTCTCAAATGGATAATGATACTGTGCAAATGGCATGGAACCAGAATCGAACCAGCAGTCGATAACCTCCGGTACTCTTGTCATTGGCTTTCCACACTTCGGACAGGTAACGTGAACCTGATCGATAAATGGGCGGTGAAGCTCGATATTCTCCGGGCAATCCGGTGACATCTTCTTTAATTCTTCCTTGCTTCCGATAGCGTGCATATGGCCACATGAACACTGCCAGATATTCAGAGGAGTTCCCCAATAACGGTTACGGCTCAGACCCCAATCCTGAACATTAGTCAGCCAGTCACCGAAACGACCCTTACCAATACTCTCCGGAATCCAGTTAATTGTGTTATTATTTGCAATCAGCTTATCCTTTACAGCGGTCATCTTGATGAACCAGGACTCTCTTGCATAGTAGATCAATGGAGTGTTACATCTCCAGCAATGCGGATAGCTATGCTCAAACTTCGGTGCTGCAAACAGCTTGCCCTCAGACTCCAGATCCTTTAATACCTCCGGGTCTGCCTTCTTTACAAACAGTCCTGCATATGGAGTCTCCTTTGTCAGCTCACCTTTACCGTCTACTAACTGAACAAATGGAAGATCATACTTTCTGCCGACCTTGGCATCATCCTCACCAAATGCCGGTGCAATATGAACGATACCGGTACCATCGCTCATAGTAACATAGCCGTCACAGGTTACGAAGAATCCCTTCTTATTCTGCTTTGCGGCAACATCTGCTGCACACTGATACAGCGGCTCATACTCCTTATACTCAAGATCCTTTCCAACATAAGTTTCAAGAACCTCGTAAGCCGCAGCATCCTCTGTCTTTAATCGTCCTAATACGCTGTCAAGAAGCGCCTCTGCCATGTAATAAGTGTAGCCGTCTGCTGCCTTTACCTTGCAGTAAGTATCATCCGGGTTCACACAAAGTGCTACATTTGATGGCAGTGTCCACGGTGTGGTAGTCCATGCTAAGAAATATGCATCCTCACCCTTTACCTTGAAACGCACGATTGCAGAACGCTCTTTTACGTCCTTGTAACCCTGTGCAACCTCGTGGCTAGACAGAGGTGTTCCACATCTTGGACAGTACGGAACAATCTTGAAGCCCTTGTAGAGCAGTCCCTTATCCCAGATATTCTTTAATGCCCACCACTCGGACTCGATAAAATCATCATAGTAAGTAACATATGGATTCTCCATATCAGCCCAGAAACCAACGGTCTCGGAGAATTCCTCCCACATACCCTTGTATTTCCAGACATTTGCCTTACAGCGCTCGATGAATGGCTCAACTCCATACTGCTCGATCTGCTCTTTGCCGTCCAGACCCAGCTCTTTTTCTACTTCCAACTCGACCGGAAGTCCGTGTGTATCCCAACCGGCCTTTCTCGGTACCTGATATCCTTTCATGGTTCTGTAACGAGGGATCATATCCTTAATCGCACGAGTTACCACGTGACCAACATGCGGCTTGCCATTTGCTGTCGGCGGGCCATCATAAAACATGTACTCAGGGCAGCCCTCTCTCTCCTCGATACTCTTCTCGAAGATGTGATGCTCTTTCCAGAATTTGGAAACTTCTTTCTCCCTCTCCACAAACTTTAAGTCTGTAGGAACCTTATTGTACAACATGTTTTTTCTCCTTTCTCATAAGCTACATCGAGTATACCATCGCTGTATGATATATGTTTTCCGATAACGTCGGAATGACGTCCTGACTTACTCCATTTTTGTTACCCAGAAAAGATCTGGCTCAAAATGATTTTCTCACAATCAAAACCGCTAATAGCAATTTGTTTCAGTCGGCAACTCCGGAGTGATTTTCACCGTTCGCTTGCAGTATCCGCCTCTCATCTCTTACGGTTCGCTGTCCTGCATTCTGCTCTGGTTACTGTCTCCATCAGCGTCTTTCATACCGCACGGATTCCCCATGAATCCTGACTTTGCGGCACACACGGTTAAGTATATCGGTTTTTGAAAGCCTTGTCAAGGAATGTGTCTTGAACACTTTTATTTTCGCGGATTTCGTGTATTCTTCCATTTTTTTGTTCGTCCTTTAGACAAGATGATAATGAGGTATGGATTCTAACAATGACACATAGCAAAAAACTCACAATTTTCTTTTTAGCATTTACAACACTTTTCACATGGCAGACAAGAAAGTAAAATTGCCTGCTGTTTGAATACAAGCATTCACAGCAAGCAATTTTACATATACAACTCTAAATCATTACAAGTTTTTAAGGATATTTTCTTCCTGTTTTTCAATATGAAGGCTGATTGCGTCTTTTGCACGCTCGCTCTCACCCTTGATGATGGCATCGGTAATTTCTCTGTGCTCACGGCGCAAATCCTCACGCATGTTGGCATCCTTAATATATTCAAAGCGATAACGATACATCTGCTCCCTTAAATTATTGAGCAGCATATCGAGCTTTGGATTCTTGGTAGCTACATAGATTACCTTATGAAATTCTTCATCTTTCTGTGCAATCAGACGCAGATCATTTCCTCTGCTCGCTGTTGCAAATGCCTCCTCTGCCTGGCGAAGTGCAATGCGCTCCTGCGGCGTGATACGGGCAATTGCAAGACAAACAGCCAGACATTCCATGGCTTTTCTGACCTCAAGCACATCTCTTACACTCTGCGCTGAAATCGTGGCTACCTGTGCACCTTTTCGCGGTGCCATCACGACAAGACCTTCCTGCTCCAATTTATGAATGGCTTCTCGAACCGGGGTACGGCTGACACCGAGGCGCTGTGCCAATGCCACCTCAATCAAACGCTCTCCCGGCTTTAATTCTCCCTTTAGTATTTTCTGTCGGAGTGTTTCAAATACAACATCCCTAAGTGGGAGGTATTCATTAATCTGAAAATCCTCCATACGGTCCTCTCTTTCTGCAAAAGCGATTAAGCAATTGTTTTTCGGCATTTTGCCTCATAAAAAGCAACTCACCTCATCACTGAACATATTTTGTGAACTACAAACAACGATTTACCAACGATTTAACGGTGTCTCATCGCGCACGCAATACAGATCTGTCACATAGACAAGCGGAATCTGCCCCCAATCTAACAGTGCCTCCTTTGCACGAAGTGCCATCTCATAGTTATCAAACAATCCAAAAACGGTTGGTCCGCTTCCACTCATAAGCGATACCATCGCACCATTCTCCATCAGGCGTTCCTTTATCTCACCGATAATCGGGTAAACCGGAATCGTTACGCTCTCGAGCACATTTCCCATGTATGGAATCATACCGTGCAAATCATGACGGCAGATTGCATCTGCCAGTCCATAGATATCCGGATGTCTGGTATTTTCATCCAAATGCAGGTTTTCATAGACAAATCGTGTGGAAACGGAGAGCGCTGGCTTTGCGATGACAACATAACACGGCGGACAGGATGGCAATCTGGTAAGATTTTCTCCGATCCCCTCTGCCAGCGCAGTTCCCCTCATTAAACAGTACGGAACATCCGCGCCGAGCTTTATACCAAGCTCCATTAACTCTTCCAATGTATAATTCATATGAAAAATTCGGTTCATTGCATACAATACTGCTGCTGCATCTGCACTGCCTCCTGCCATGCCGGCTGCCACCGGGATGCGCTTTTGCAGGCTGATGCTGATGCCACCTCTGATTGGCTGCTGGTCAATCATCAGACGAGCTGCTTTATATGCAATGTTATTCTCATTTACCGGAAGGAAATGCAGATTACTAGAGATACGAATCTCTGGCTCAGGAATTCGATAAACCGTGACACGGTCAAACATACGAATAGTCTGCATGATCATACGCACCTCATGATATCCGTCCTCGCGTCTTCTGACAACGTCCAGACCAAGATTGATTTTCGCCATTGCTCTTAACTGCATTAAATCCATATTTTCTTATCACCCTTCTCAAACTTTGCACAAGCTGTTTACAGTTTTCTCATTTTTGTTCCTGCTTTGTACATGGCTTGTACTTTGTATACATTATTATAGTAAAAAAAAGACTTCTTTGCAAGCACCTATTGCAAAAAAGTCTTTTCTATGACACCCATTCGCCGCAATCACCGTTTATGTTGCGAATTTCGTTACCGTATTACAAAGATTCACTCATTACTTCAAGAAGCCCTTCAGGGGCATCCTCCATCTTACCGGCATCGCATAAAGCAGCCATCTTCGGATCAAGCGGAAGATAATCGATTACGGAAATACCATGCTCAGCTGCTACCTTTTCGATGCTGCTGGTTCCAAACAAAAAGTGCTTCTTTCCACAGTCTGGACATACAAAGTAGGACATATTCTCGACAATTCCAAGTACCGGAACGTGCATCATCTCTGCCATCTTTACTGCCTTAGTTACAATCATAGACACCAGTTCCTGAGGAGATGTAACGATGACGATTCCGGCAAGCGGAAGTGACTGGAATACGGTCAGAGCCACATCACCTGTTCCCGGCGGCATATCAACAAACATGTAGTCAACGTCTCCCCAACACACTTCAGTCCAGAACTGAGATACGGTTCCGGAAATAATCGGTCCTCTCCATACAACCGGATCAGTCTCGTCCTCAAGAAGAAGATTTAAAGACATAACCTTAATACCCTTTTCAGTTACCTCCGGCAGAAGTCCGTTATCATCTGCTACGGCATGTTCCTTTAATCCAAATGCGGTCGGGATGGATGGTCCTGTGATATCGGCATCCATGATGGCAGTCTTGTAACCTTTACGATTCATTGCGACTGCAAGAAGGGAAGTTACCATGGACTTTCCTACGCCGCCCTTACCACTGACAACACCGATTACTTTCTTTACATGGCTATGTGCATTTTCCTTTGCCTGCATGCTCTGTGGGCCGTTTGCCGCCTTCTGACTGCATCCCTCACAGGAGCTTTTTCCGCAAGTGCCTTTGCTGCTGCATTCACTCATTTTGTTTTCCTCTTTTCTACATTGGTTTTCAAGCTGTCTCACTCGCAAACTTTACAGTATCTATTTCTCTTTGCTGTCCAATCTGCCAATACACCTGTTTTTCCCAAACTATTATACCAAACATCCAACAAATTGCAATGCTACTGTTTTTCATAAGAACAACAGTAGCCCATTATAATTGATAATTGCAATTGATAATTACAATTGATATCGTGCGTACTCGCCCTCATCAAAGCTCTTCCAAATAAACAATCCATTTTCGAGGGTCATATAACCGTTTTTACTGCCATTCTTCGGAATGGAAACTGAGCCCGGATTAAAGAACAGTCCTCCATCGGTTGGCTCTGTGATTGGAATATGCGTGTGACCTGACAGGACAACATCTTCCTTTCTAAGCGGGGGAAAGCTTTCATTTTTTCTGAAATCTTTTCCGTATACATGACCATGTGTCAGATAGATCACATGATCATCTTCCATAATCCAGCTATAATCTGCCAAAATTGGAAAATGCAATAACCACTGATCTACATCTGCATCACAATTTCCTCTGACACAAAGGATGCGGTCACTGATGGGATTTAACAAATCACATACTCGCTGCGGATCATATTCCTTTGGGAGTGCATTTCGCGGGCCATGGTACAAAATATCCCCTAACAGGATCATTCTGTCTGCCTGTTCCTTTTCATATGCTTCCATCAAACGGCTACACCAGTAAGCAGAGCCATGAATATCTGATGCGATTACTAATTTCATATTTTTGCTGTCCTTTCCTATTTCTAGTTTAGAAAATCTCAACCAGCTGTTGGACGAGCGTTTTTATCAAATAACTACCAGTTGAATTTTTCTGTGAATTTCCTTATAATATGATATCGAACTGTAACTGTGCAGATACCAAACGGTTACTATTCAAACTTATTATACCACATTATGAAGGGAGTTACACTATGCACATCCGCACCTTTTTTGAAAAAGCGGCTGTCTGTATGCTGTCAACAGCAGTTCTTTTCTCTCCAGTCTCCGCTTTGGGCGCTGATATACCAGTAGAATCCAGTTCTGTTGAAGTACAAGACACACCAACCGAAACAGAATCTGTAGCAGAAACACAGGAAACGGTTTCGGAAGATCTCTACGGAGTCGAAGCCTACGCAAACCTCGAAGCACTCTATCAGAATTTTCCGCAACGAACCAATGAGGAAAATAATCGTTCCGAGAATGTAGCCAATGCCGGACTTTGGATTCAATCTCAGCTTGAAAGCTACGGTTATGAGGTTTCCACACATGAGTTTACTCATTATAATTTCACTGGAATCAACTATTTTGTCACAAAGCCAGGTAATTCAGAAAAAACGATTGTGATCTGTGCTCATTATGATAGCATGCCGACTGCCGGTGTGGACGACAACGGTTCTGGTGTTTCCACACTCCTTGAGCTGGCTCACCGTTTCCATGATCTTGAAACACCATGCACACTTCAGTTCGTATTCTTTGATACCGAAGAGTATGGTGCCTATGCAGGTTCTAGCTGTTTTGTCTATACTTATCTGATTCCAAACAATTTACTTGACAACATACTTTGTTGTATCAATATCGACTCTATAGCAGGCGGTGACCGTCTCTACGGCTATGGTGGCGAATATAATGAAGATGGTGAGTTAACACGCGACTGGGTTTACGATGAAGCAAACCTTATTGCCGATGACCTCGAACTTGACTTGTACACGCTTCCTGAACAGGTTGAAGAATTCCAGTCTCCGACACGACTCTTTGGAAGCGACAGCTACTACTTTGCAAAAGAAGGCATTCCATATCTATATATGGAAGCTAGTCTTTGGTGCAACGACGACGGAACTGGCGGCAATGATGAGACACGCCTGACCTGCCATTATCAGACAGCCGACGAAGCATTTTCTTCCACAGGCGGTCAGATTATGCACACTGAGTTTGATGATTTGACACGTTTAAATGAACTTCTTCCGGGGCGCGTTCAGAAAAACCTCCATGATGCAAGTGCAATCGTCACTGGAATGCTTCTTGATATCTCACCAAATACAGAGGCTGGCATCACCGCTGGCAAGGCTGCTGCAAATGCAGCAACGCAGGATGCATCACCGGACTCCGAAGTCTCTTCCGAAGATAGCTCTGAAGAATCCGTTGAGTCCAGCACAGACAACTCTCTTGAAGATGAATCCGTTGAATCTAGCACTGACAACTCTCTTGAAAATGAATCTGCTGAATGTGAAAGTGCTTCCCTTGATGAGCCAGACGAAAGCGCAGCGCCAGTCATTGAGAGCGATCACAAATTTATGACCGGACTATTTGCTGCCGCTGCGATTATCTTAATCTTATTTGTTGTCTTCCTTCTGACTGCCGCTCTTACTGCAAACAGCAGACGCCGCAAGCGTATCCGCCGCTTTGGAGAAGATTACAAGAAAAAGAAATATTAATTTATAACTATTTTATGGCACCCCATCATTTTGATGAGGTGCCATTTTTTACTTAAATAATTTTCAAAGCTACACTTATACTTATTTACCGTACACTTTCAGCTGTGACAGTGCCGGGAACGGAGACGGATCATCCGCTTTAATCAGTTCCTCGAGCTGCACCCAGCTAACCTTTTTCGGTGGGAACGTAAATTCCTGTCCTTCATCTGTCTTGACAAGATCGCACACCATTGTCGTATCATCAGAAAATCGAACCGTTGCCTGCGTCCACCACGCATCGTGCGGAAAGTCTGCGCGTGTATAAATTTCGATGCGGTCTGTGGTCACTTCTCTTCCGAAATCAACACATATCGTTGCCTTCGGATTCTGGTTGATGCCCCATGAACCATATGGCCAGAAACCATGCGAATGATTTGCCGTAACACCGTCAATGGCGTTGCGTGCTGCAAAAACAGATTCACCGCGTGTCTCCACATTTGCACTCGCATGCGGGTAGCAGTTTGTATCACCATGCTGATCCATCACATTAACAGCCAGATTACGGTACGCATCATACTCCCACTCTCTTGCCTTTCGCGCCATTATCAGATGACTCTCTCCTGAAAATATCTTCGGCGAATAGCACACCTTCTTCTCTCCAAACGGAATCTCGTAGGAAACCTCTCCTGTCACATAGACAAGTGCCTTTCCGAGCGCATCGTCTGCCTGAAATACATAAAATGCAGGTATTTCATCCGCCTTGAACACAATACGGTCACCTTCTTCATAGGTATGGGACAGAGGTAAATTTACCTCCTTTGCCCCGGATGCCTCTGCAATAATGGTGCCATCCTGCTTTACTGCCTGTACTGTAATCATAACTGATTTACCCATACCTCCATCTCACCCTCTCCGCGGTTTGCCCACGCATAGTAAGGGATGAAGCGAAGTTCCTTTTCCTCATATACTGGCTTCTGCCATGTCTGATACAATCCGTTTTCTACAGTAACCGGCTTCTTTGCCTTTGCATTTACATGCAGCATTACCATCGGGAAACCAAGCTCATCTGTCTTTTCCTCAGTAAATACAGCATCCGGCTTTAAACGAACAAGTGGAATACCCTTGCCATTATCTGCCTCCTCCAAGCAATATACAACCGGTCCTCTCATGACAGCAACCTTGCCCTCATCCTGACGAACTCTGCTGTCTGCCTGAAGTACCTTTACCTTCATTGCAAAGCGAAGCTTTAACAAATCTTCCTTCTTCCACTCACCAGTTACGTACAGATAACCATCCTCCATGCGGCACTCCTTGCCAACAGCGCCTTCAAGCTCAAAGTCCTCGCCGCACCAGCCCGGGATACGAAGTGCTACAGTCATAGTTACAGGCTGCTCGCTCTCTACCTTCAGAGTGACATCGCCATTCCATGGAAAGCCAGATTCGATTACAACATTAGTTTTTTGTCCATTTACTTTCTTCTCAATGGTGCCGCCTGCATACAGGTGTACCCATAATGTATCCTCATTTTCAGTATACGCATAGGAACCGATGGAACTGATCAAACGTGCCAGGTTTGGCGGACAACAAGCGCAGCCAAACCACTTCTGACGAACCGGTTTTACGTGCTGTTTGCCAGGATCCTCATGGCAGCTTCTCGGATTTACAGAAAGCGGATTTACATAGAAGAAGCTCTTTCCATCGAGCGCCATACCACTCAACACACCATTGTGAAGTGCTAGCTCCATGACATCAGCATACTTAGAATCTGGTTTCATCTCAAGCATACGACGTGCAAAGAAGACAAGACCGATTGACGCACAGGTTTCGGCATAGTTCGTATCGTTTGGCATATCATAGTCAAATGTAAATGCCTCGCCGTGATGAGTCTGTCCAATTCCGCCGGTCACATACATCTGCTTTGTTGTAATATTGTTCCACAGATTCTCACAGGCCTGATACAGAGAATCATCGCCTGTCAATCTGGCAACATCCGCCATACCAGAATACAGATAAACGGCACGAACCGCATGACCCATTGCCACAGTCTGCTCTCTTACTGGCAGATGCGCCTGATAATACTGGTAGCGAATCTTTACCTTCTTCTCTCTCTCAGGCACATTGCCCTCACTGTCGAAATAGTAAGGTTTTGTACCTC
Organism: Anaerovoracaceae bacterium; assembly: GCA_963604075.1. Lineage (GTDB taxonomy): Bacteria > Bacillota > Clostridia > Lachnospirales > Lachnospiraceae > Anthropogastromicrobium. The sequence continues at coordinate 25,658 of CAVCPW010000151.1, forward strand.
TCTGGTTGACAAAATATTCAGCCAATTTTTTGTACTTTTCATCGCCAGTCACCTCATACAGACGAACGAGCGCCATCTCTGCAATCTCATGACCCGGATAACCCTTGCACTTGCCGTCCTCTGTGCCAAAATAGGAAGCAATAAAATCAGCGAAACGCATCGCAGCCTTTAGCAGCTTATCCTTGCCGGTTGCCTGATAGTAAGCAACAGCGCCCTCAGTCAGATGACCAAAGCAGTACAGCTCATGATGGTCCTTTAAGTTTGTGAACATCTTGTCCATACCATTGATGATATAATAGGTGTCCAGATAACCATTCTCAAGCTGAGCCGCGCACACGATATCAATCGCACCGTCTGCAATCTTCTCAAGCTCTGAATCCGGATGCTGAGTCAGTGAGTAAGCAACAGCCTCGATCCACTTGGAAAAATCGCTGTCCTGGAAAACAAAGCCATAAAACTTGTCATCATCTGGATTTCTCGGATCATCTGGAAGTGCCTCGAAACCACGGAATGTATAAACAGGCTCTTGATAGCTGCTTCCCTGCTCTCTTTTTTCTTTGTTCATCTTACCAGCTACCTTGAAGTTATGCATACAGTAGCTTGGTGCTGCCTCCGGTACACGGTCATTTAATGTCTCCCACTGATATGGGATTACTTCTTTTCTTACCAGCTCCATCTCTGGCTTCCAGAATCCATCCTCAAGCTGGATTCGCTTTAAGCTGATCGGTTTACTGAATTTCTTGCTGTCCACTTTCAATACCTCCCTTTATGAATCAAAATTTTTATTCCAGCCCTGCCTTCTGACGTGCCTCATGTACCTGTGCTGCCTGCTCGGCCTGTAACTGAAACATGTAATCTAAGTTAAAATTCGCATTGCCATCGCCAATCTTACTTGATTCGGCAATCGCTCTGGAATATTTACTCCACGGATAAGTTGTAATGACATCAAAATAATCGGTAACACGTACTCCGCCGAGACGATAGTCAGTCACCAACGTTTCCATATCAAAATCAACTATTCTTGTTCCCTTGAAATCCTTCTTGATCGTGACCTTCGCCATACCGCCAAGAAGTGTCGCCTCTTTTCGTTGCAATGACTGGAAATTTCCAAGCGAGTAGTAAATCAGCATTTTGCCACCGTCCGGACGATCTACGTAATCAATCGGCTCTACGACATGAGGATGTGTCCCAATTACCAGATCAACACCCTGCTCAGCTAGAAAAGCAGCCTGCTCGGACTGTGAATCATCGATGCCCAGATTGTACTCGGTTCCCCAATGTGGAAAGACAATCACAAAATCAGATGCTTCCTTTGTACGCTGAATCAACGTTGCCAGACGGTCATAATCGAGCATATCAACAAGATATTGTCCGTTGTCATTATAGTCGCTCTGACAATTTAAAATATCGGTGTAATTAATCATACCGATACGAATGCCATTTTTCTCTATGACATGAATCTCATCTCTTGTCTCCCAGCTATCGTGAATGCCAAGAAGCGTCAGCTGCGGATAATTGGTTTGAAAAAAATCAACCATGTATAAACTACCGACTTTTCCGATATCTAGTACATGATTGGTTGCCGCTAATACGACATCAAATCCTGCATTTGCGATAGCTGCTGCCACCTCGGTACGGACATTGAAACACGGATAATCACGGATGCCCCACTGATCACCGCCGATGACACACTCCTGATTGATAACCGCCAGATCAGCTGCCTGCACGATATCCTTCACATAAGCAAAGTTATAATCATAATTGTAGCTGCCATCTGCCTGCAAGCCACTCATCGACACATCGTAGTGCATCAGATTATCGCCTACAGCCACCAGACTGACATACGATGGTTCCTCGGGCTTGACATCTTCAACAATTACATTATGCGCCGGCGTAACCGAATCTTCTGTCAGCTCTGTAGCATCTGTTTCTTGTGTACTTTCCAATTCTTCAGTGCTCTCTTCTTCAATGCTCACTGTTTCCATTCCGTTTTGTTCAGTATCAATTTGTGTCTCTTCTGTGCTATTGTCAGTATCATTACGCTCACTGCTCTCCTCCTCGTCACTTTCAGACGCAAATTCGTTGCTTGCCTGTGGTTCACTGCTTGTCTGTGATTCGTTTTGATATGCATGTGCCCACTTCGAATCCGCGCTTACGCTTTCTAGCATTTGCGGAAGCTGTGCATTTTCTTCATGCATTTTCGTATGATAGAGTCGGTTCATGAAAAAGATAATTCCCCCTACACCAGCCAAAATCACAACTGCTACAATTAGCCATGAGGTTACCAGCCATTGAAAATGAGCTTTCTTTCGTTTTTCTCTCTTACCTGCCACTTTTCTTTCCTACTTACAAATAATTTCTAATTTCATAATATAATAATGCGATAGCCGTAAACTCCTTTGGCATTGATGTGCCAAAATTACCACTATATTTGTGAACTACTCCGACTTATAGAAGTCAGAGTTTCCCGCTTAAAGAATTACAGACCAAATGCCTCTGCCATACGGTCGTACTCCTCATCGCTGATGACAACAACACTTCCATGGCGCTTCATAGTCTTACCCATATCAAACTCAGAATCGGCAAGCGGCTTGAAATCCATTGTCTTTAAGCTGTCGCATACAAGTGGAAGGTACCCCTTGTGAGTGGCAAAACGGTCGACAATAAGACACCACTTTTTCTGTTCCTCAATGTAGTAAATCTCCGGTCCTTCGACTCCGTAGATAGCTTCGAGATTTGGGACAGACACATCCTTAAAAGACTCCTTCTTTAAATCTGGTGCTGCATCGGTGCGGATGTTCTTCGTAGTCTCATCCTTTGAGAAACGATAATACATTCCGTCATCATATATCATCGTGGAATCGATAACGTGATTCTTCTTCTCCAGATAAATCTCAGCCTTTGTAAATTCGTGGAAATCTTTTGTTCTGGCTGCATAAATGCGCTGCTTTGGCTCTGCATCGCCTGGCAGTTTCACCATAGATGCCCAGAATACAAGATAATTGTCCTGCCCTCTATCATAAATTGCTTCCGGCGCCCACGCACAGCCAGCTTCCGGTACTGCCACCTCAACTAATACTGGATCACTCCAATGAACTAAATCTTTTGACTCCATGATTGCTAATTTTCTGCTGCCTGTGGTCACAGCCACATCCCAGCCTTTTCCAGCTGCAATGCAAAGATCGGTTGCGATAATAACAAAACCGCTGCCATCTTCCTTACGAATCAAAAAAGGATCACGAAGACCGCACTCACCAACTGTTGAACATATCACCGGCTTTCCATCATTTAAATCATTCCAATGTAATCCGTCCTTACTTAATGAAAAATAAATCTGCTCGCCCTTCGGTTGCTCTCCGATAAAATGCGTAAATAAGTATGCCATTTTGCCCTTACCCTTTCGTATTATTTTCTCATTTTCTTTTGCAAGTATAACACAGTTTCTAAAATGATACAATTCTTTTCACCGCTTTTTGCACCGTTGTTTGCGTTGCTTTTTCTTGTTGTTTTGTACTATAAACATTCACTATCTTCTTTCCAAAATAGCAGAAATATGCTACACTGAAAATAGTTTTACAAAACAGGCGATAATTCTTTCGTCTGGGAATGAAAGGAGTTTTTTTACCATGTTTCAACAGTTGCTTGGGGAGTCTGCCAGCCCCGTCATTGCCTTTATCGGCATACTGGCCGCATTCTTTTTTACCTGCGTGTCACTTGCAAAAGGCAGCACTTATCTTCCAAAGGATCAAGGGCGTGAATTTGCCGTAGGAGGCGCACTTTCCGCTGGAAAACCGCGCGGTGCCGGACTGATTTTCGTGCTTGTATTCGCTGTTGCTGCCGTACTGTTCGCCCATGTAGACCCGGAAATGATCATCTATCTTCTTCTTCTGATCTGCTGCATGATGACCGGTTATCTTGATGATGCCGCAAAGACCTCTTGGGGACGCTTAAAAAAGGGAATCCTTGATTTTTTGGTTGCACTTTTAGTAACCTTTACCTATCTGCATTTCAATGGAAATCAGGTGACGCTCGCAATTACCGGCTCTTCATTCTCTATCCCGGTTCCGGTATTTGCAATTCTTTCCATCGCGCTGATCTGGATTTCCATCAACGTTACCAACTGTGCAGATGGTGTGGACGGTCTCTCTGGAACACTTACAATCATCACAATCATGACCTTCTATTTTGCTGATCAGGTTCTGGGACACACTGGCGATTTTGATTACCTGAGCCTGATGTTTGTTATCTGTCTGCTCAGCTATCTGTGGTTCAATGCCACTCCAAGCAAGATGTTAATGGGCGACGCTGGTTCACGTGCAATGGGGCTTTTTATTGCGATCGCGGCTCTCAAATGTGGCGACCCTTTCCTCTACATTCCGGCAGCTCTTGTGCTAATCATTGACGGTGGTCTTGGACTTGTAAAGCTGACACTGATCAAAGTTGCTCACGTTCACATTTTAAAGAATGTACGCACACCGATCCACGATTTTGTCCGCAAGACAAAGGGCTGGTCTAACACACAGACTGTTTTCCGTTTTGCGATAATTCAGATTATTCTGTCTGTGTCACTTGTATATCTGATTATGTTATAAGAAATTTTCTGGATAGAATTCATGCTGAGATGATGTACCACATGCAATTCACATGAAAGCCATATGCAATTTATATTTAATCTGTGTAGAAGGTTTCTTATTTCATTTTATTTTATGTAACTATTTTAATGTGTTTGCGTCGCAGAAACTGTTTTTCGAATATGGTGTTGCATATGCTGAATAGTTACTTCTATATTTTACTAATCCAATTTTTGCGAAAGGAGATTTCGTCATGAAATTACCGAATTATTACGAAGATCCTCATACGCTTCATGTAGGCACTTGCGAAAACCGCAGCTACTACATTCCGTATACTCAGGATCACGCAAGCCGTGCTACTCTGCTTTCCGGTGACTGGCACTTTGGCTACTATCCTTACCCAGAGGCTGTTCCGGCTGAGTTTATCAACCCAGATTTTGATGATTCCTCAATGGATACCATCCCGGTTCCGTCCTGCTGGCAGTGCCAGGGATACGATTATCATCAGTATACCAATGTAAATTATCCGATCCCGTTTGACCCGCCATATGTTCCAAAAGAAAATGCAAGCGGTGCATACCGTACTACTTTTACCCTCTCTGCCGAGGCAGTAAAGCAGCGCAACTTCTTATATTTTGAGGGTGTTGACTCATGCTTCTATGTATGGGTAAATGGAAAATTCGTTGGTTACAGCCAGGTTTCTCACTCCTCAAGTGAATTTGAGATTTCTTCTTTTGTACAGGAGGGCAACAACACACTGGCCGTTCTCGTATTAAAGTGGTGTGATGGAACCTATCTGGAGGATCAGGACAAGCTTCGTATGTCAGGTATTTTCCGTGATGTACTTCTTTTAACTCGTCCACAGTCCTTCGTTCGCGACTTCACCGTTCATACTTTCTTAAAGGATGGCGGTGCTGGTGTTGTAAGCGTTTCAGTTGAGCCTGATGGTGATATTGCTCCTTCGCTTACCCTGTGCGATGCCGACGGAAACTCTGTTAGCGAGGCTGTTGTTACCGATGGTATCTATGAGTTTACTGTTTCTGATGCAAAGCTTTGGACTGCTGAGACTCCATATCTATATACTCTGACAATCACAACTGGCGATGAAGTCATCACTCAGGCTGTTGGTATTCGCGAAGTTTATATTAAGGACGGCATTGTTTACGTTAACGGACAGAACCTTAAGTTCCGTGGAACCAACCGTCACGACTCTGATCCTGTTACCGGATACACTATCTCTAGGGAGCAGGCGATCCGTGATCTGACTATGATGAAGCAATTTAACTTCAATGCAATCCGTACTAGCCACTATCCGAACGCGCCATGGTTCCCAGAGCTGTGCGACCGCTACGGCTTCTATATGATTGCAGAGTCTGATATTGAAATGCATGGATATTTAAGCACATATCACAGCGATCGTGAAAACACACTTGGACTGTTAGACGAGGGTGGTGTCTTCACAGAAGCTGTTTTAGACCGTGTTCAGAGAAATGTCATCCGCGACAAGAACCATCCGGCTATCCTAATCTGGTCTCTTGGCAATGAAGCTGGCTTTGGCTATGCTTACCAGAACGCTGGCCGTTGGGTAAAAGAATATGACCCAAGCCGTCTGACTCACTATGAGTCTTCCACATGGGATCGTTCCAACAAATTCGACAAGAGTATGCTTGACCTCTATAGCCGCATGTATGCTTCCACCGAGGATATTGACAATTACTTTGCTGAGGAAGGCTCAAAGAAGCCATTTATTCAGTGTGAGTTTGTTCATGCAATGGGTAACGGCCCTGGAGATATCGAGAACTACTATCAGCAGATCATGAAGTACGACGGCTTCTGCGGTGGCTTCGTATGGGAGTGGTGTGATCATGCCATCAATCAGGGTATTGCTGAAAATGGAAAGACCATGTATGGCTATGGCGGTGATTTTGGCGAATATCCACACGATGGAAACTTCTGTATGGATGGACTGGTATATCCAGATCGTACACCGCACACTGGTGTTTATGAGTGGAAGAATGTTGTCCGCCCGGTACGCGCAAGACTTGTTGATGCTCACAAGGTAACACTTGCATTAAAGAACATGCTTGACTTCACCGATATGGCTGACGCTGTTACCATTTCTTATGAGTGCAAGGCAGATGGCGAACTTCTTTGCTCCGGTGCAATTGCTGTTCCTTCTACCGCTCCACACGCAGAGTCTGAGGTTACTATTCCAGTTAATCTGCCAAATACAGCTGCTGACTGCTACCTGAAGCTGACCTACTTTACAAAGGCAACTCACGAGCTGGTACCGGCAGGCCACGAGGTTGGCTTCGATCAGTTCTTACTGTCAGGAACTGCTGTTCGCCGCTTAAATACCGTCACTGATGAGGCTGCTGCTCCGACTGTCACAGAGGAAGAGCGCTTCCTGACCGTAAGTGGCGAAGGCTTTACTTATCAGTATGACACCTTCACTGGTATCTTTTCTTCCTTAGAGCGCGGTGGAGACATCGTTACTATGGATTATAGTATCTTCCGCGCACCGACCGATAACGACCGCAATATCCGTGAAGAGTGGGAGCGCGCAAATTATCATCACAGCCAGACACGTGCTTACACAACTACATGCGCTGTTGATGGCCAGACCGTACAAATCACCAGTGATGTCAATCTGTGTGCCGTTACCGTTCAGTGGATTATGAAATTTACCGTTGTGTGGACCATTGATGGCGCTGGCGCTATCACCTGCAAGATTAATGCAAAGCGCAACACTGAAATGCCATATCTGCCACGATTTGGCGTTGAATTGACGCTTCCGAAGAGCTGGCAGCAGGTTTCTTATCTGGGATACGGTCCACAGGAGTGCTACATCGACAAGCATCATCTTGCCTGGTTTGACGCATTTACTGCTACTGTTGATGAACTTCATGAGGATTATATCAAGCCTCAGGAGAATGGAAACCATTATCACTGTCGCAAGGCTTCTGTCGGAAATGGAACAAGCGGCGTGACTGCATATGCAGCAACGAGCTTTGATTTCTCTGTTTCCAATTATTCCGACTATGAGCTGGCGGCAAAGAAGCACAACTATGAGCTTGAGGCAAGTGATTTTGTTACTATGCACATTGATTACAAGAACAGTGGTGTTGGAAGCAATTCCTGTGGTCCTCAGCTGTTGCCGCAGTATCGTATGGACGACAAGGAATTTGAGTGGGAGTATCAGTTGAAGTTCTGATGATGCGATATGCGATCCCGGTGGATTACGGGCATTTAGCCATAATTATCTATATTATTTAACATAAAATGACCATATCAAAAGAGATGCTATTTCTCTAATGATATGGTCATTTTTCGTTTCATTATTAAGTAACCTCAAGTAATATCATTTTATTTTGAATAGGTAGGTGTCTGATCCTTTCCATTATAATCAAACAGACCATCGTTCTTTTCTTCCAGTGCCTTGATCATGTGATACGTGTATTCGTTATATGGAGTTGGAATGCCAAGTTCTTTGCCCATGCGCATCAGCGCACCGGAAAACATGTCAATTTCTGTATGACGTCCGGCATCTAAATCTTGTAATGTAGAGTAACGCGCCGACGGCATGACAGGAGAACCTTTTGTAAACGCTGCGACTTTGCTAAACTCGATTCCTTTCGCTGCAGCAATTGCCTCGATTTCACTGCGAAGGCCATCGCTGATCGCTTTCATATGAATACTATCACGATAACAGCCTACTCCTGCACCAAGAATTGCCTGTGGAAGATTGTTGCAGACATTCAAGCGAAACTTGCTCCAAATTTCCTCCTGAATGTAATTGGTTACACGATAGCTAATATCGCTCTTTTTAAAAAAGTCTCTAACAGCTTGAACACGTTCACTTTGGAAAGGTGATTTGTACTCTCCAAAAATAATGCCAATGGTAGACTTGCGATCAAAATGATAGCCGTCTGGCTCTTTGTGGGAAGCTACTTTGATCAGTGCCGGAAGGATATGGGACATGCCAATTTCTGCTCCTATGAGCTCTTCGCTGTCCACACCATTCATCAAACTCATGACAATTGTATTTGAGCCAGTTACCTGTTTGATTGTGTTTAGTGCAGTCGGCAATGCACCATATTTCAGTGATACGATTAAAAGATCAATATTATTAACTTCCTGAGGCTTCCATACCTCTGGATGATAGGTTACTCCATTGATGGTACAGCCTGCGCTTTTCAGGCGTGTATTTCGTTCTCCATCTGCGATTACACCAAGACGAATCTCCTTGCATCCTGAAATTCCTTCTATTACATAAGAGCCTACTGCTCCTGCTCCTAATATTGCAACTGTCTTGATTTCCATGATTTTCTCCTTTCGACAACTGGCTGTCATAATATGTTATGTATATGATACCATGGAACCACTTTTGTTACAAGTTTCTTTTTTGTATGGTGAACTACGCTCTATTTTATAAAACCGCCATGCAACAAGCTTTCACACTCATCACACAGCGGCTTTTCTCTTTGGTATCTTGTAATTGTTTCTCTTTTGTAATATAGGGCAGTCTTTTGCTTCTTCGTATTACTTCTCTTTTGCAGGCATCCACTTTAGTACAGGTCTGTAAAACGCTTTTCTTTTGTATACACTATCTTTTGTACATTATGAGTTTCTCTTTCGTAGATGTCCTCTTTTGCATAAGCTATCTTTGGTAGATCGTATTGCCTTTTCTCTTTGGTACATTGCGAATCATCTTTTGTACAGATTCGCTTTTGTAGGGTGATTCCTGTATGGTTTCGACATCTTTTGTATCTTACTGCCCTGCCTCGTCAAAAGGTGATTCCTTTCGACAAAACTATCATAGCACGCTTCTCACAATTTGTCATTGAATTCATCGTTCAATCAGCAACTTTTTTATAACTTCTTCGATATAACCATTTCCCGCTATAATGTCAGACGGTGCCATAACATTTGCACTGTTGCCTTCTATATCAATCACTCGGCCGCCAGCTTCCTCAACAATAATTTTTCCTGCTGCAAAGTCCCACGGCTTTAAATTTCGCTCGAAATACGCCTCGACACGTCCACAGGCAACATATGCCAGATCAACGGATGCAGCACCCATACGGCGAATATCCACGCAACGGTCATAAATGCGTCGAATCGCCGCAAAATTTTCCTCTGTGAGATCACGATGATATGGGCTGGTTCCTACGGTAATCAGGCTGTCTTCCAGTTTCTGTGTATCACTTACATGAATCGGCTTTCCATTGCAAAATGCACCTTGCCCCTTCTGTGCCCAGAAAACCTCCTCCAAAAATGGCTGATAGATCACGCCAAGCGTCACCTGTCCCTGCTCGCATAAGCCTAAGGACAATGCGCTGTCCTTAAAATCATGAATCAGGTTCGTCGTGCCATCTACCGGATCAAGAATCCAGACTGCGCCGTCAAAATCAATGTCACTATTGTCCTTTTCCTCACCCATAAATTGCACCTTGGGCCAACGCTTTGACAACTCTTTTTGCATATATTCCTGCACGCAAATATCCACCTGCGTCACGAAATCAGCACGGCCTTTCACAGTGACATGCTCCGCCTCTGTGTGATTTAAAAACATAGGCTTTACGCTTTTTACCAACTCAATGAGTTCATTGATATCAATCTGCATCATCTACTCTGTCCTTTCTTATTCACGGGAATAGGTTCTCGTTTGCGCCCGAATACAGCACGACTGGCCATTCCTCTATTTTGATATTTACCATCTGTGACTTTGCTCCGTTTTGTCACTGGGCTTATCTTTGAGCGAATTATTGCCCCAAGCTACAAGTATCACTATTCATTATTTCTGAAAATATAGCAGCCGCAAGCATCCTCACGAATTTGCAATTTAGATAACCTTAAATCGCAGCCACTTTCCTCTCACAAAACGAATCGTAAAGATTACGCCTCTTACACCCCAGTCCGCGAACATTCCATACCAGACACCAATCGGTCCGGTCTTTACCACACGCATTAAGAAGATGGAAAGTGCAACACGGCACAGCCACATCGTAAGCGTTGCTGTAATCATAGAGAAACGCACATCGCCTGCCGCACGAAGTCCGTTCGGCGGGGTAAATGATGGCACCCAAAGGATTGGCTTTACAATTGTAATGGCAAGAATCATCTGCATACACATAGCGGTACTCTCTGCGGTCATGCCCGCTATGATCGTAACCGGCCTTGCAGCCAGATAAACGAGAATACAACTAATGATCATTGCTATCTCTGCATACATAGAAAGCTTTACGATATAATATTTTGCTTCCTCTTTGCGCCCGGCACCAATGCTCTGGCCAACGACTGTCATCAAACCAATACCGATGCCGACTGCCGCCATTCCATTTACATTCTCGAATATTATTGTCATCGCCTGCGCTGCAATCGCTGCTGTTCCAAGTGAGGATACAGTTGACTGAATTGCAAGCTTACCAAACTGGAACATTCCATTTTCGATGCCAGATGGAACACCTATCGCAAGAATCTTCACGATCAAATTAAAATCCGGGCGAATAGAGAAATAATTTCGCAGTTGAATCGCATAGCCCGGCTTTCGCAGTCCGTAAAAGACAACGAATGCACACAATGCTCTTGAAATCAGTGTAGAAACAGCGGCTCCCGCTGCACCCATCTGAAAAACAAAGATAAACAGCGTATTGCCGACAATATTTGCCACATTCGCAATCAGTGCAGTCCTCATTGTAAATTTTGAATTGCCACAGGCGCGATAAAATGCGGCTCCTGCCTGGAACAATGCAATAAACGGATATGAAAGTGCCGTGATCAGAAAATAAACTTGCGCATTGTCCATAACTGCTTCTTCCACGCTTCCGAAAATCAGCCGCAGCAGAGGCTTTCGGAAACTAACACCAATAATCATAATGACAGACGAAATAACAATTACAGTAAGTACGATCTGTCGGGCTGCCTCATTACAACCCTTCTCGTCTTTTCGTCCCAAATATTGTGAGCAGATAATCGCTGCACCCGCCGCCATCGCTGCAAACACCTGAAGTACCAGGTTGTTGATGGAATC
>CAVCPW010000152.1:0-7828 GCA_963604075.1 Anaerovoracaceae bacterium
GGTGATGGAGCGCACAGAAGGTATTGGTGCTGACAGTGTAATCATCTGTGGCGGAAACGATGAAGTATTCGCGCAGGCAATCGATATGGTACGCTATGGCATCGGAACCGTCTCGAACGTCAATTATTTCGGCGGAGCTGGAAATCTGCCGTTTCCAAAATTTTCCGGTGGACGCGGCATGGCAGGAAAAACCATCCGCACCGAGCTGGCAGAGGGTGGACGTGCCCGCATTGAGCGTATGCTTGCCATGGTACAGTATGGCAGAATTCATCCAGAGAAGCTAGTCACACATCACCTTCATGGACTCGATCAGGTTGAGGATGCGCTGTATTTGATGCGTGACAAGCCTGCCGACCTCATCAAGGTGATGGTTACTATGGAGTAAAAATTGTTCACAGGGCGCTGAAAACATAGGAAAGCCCCGAGGCAAATGTGCGTTACGAGACGGGAAGTTGGAGCGAGTACGTCGACAAAGTCACTTTGCTGAGTGTGCGCTTAGTGAAAATAGATTTCTGTGAACAGAAAAAAGAAAGTTAAAATTAAAAGAAAACGAAAAGCAAAAGAAAGTTAAAAGGCACATTCATGAAAACAATCAGTATTGTAGTGCCCTGTTATAATGAAGAGGAGAATGTTCAAGCGATGGCCGATGCGCTTCGCGAAACATTCAAAAAGGAGCTTCCAGCCTATCGCTACGAAATCCTTTTTATAGATAACGATTCAAAAGACAGGACAAGAGAGATTATCCGAAAACTCTGTGCAGAGGATAAGGGAATCAAGGGAATTTTTAATGCGAAAAATTTTGGACAGTTCAACTCACCTTATTATGCCATGCTCCAGACAACAGGAGATGCAACGGTATTGATGGCAGCCGATTTTCAGGATCCGGTCGAGATGATCCCGAAGTATGTAAAAGAGTGGGAAAACGGGTATAGAATTGTAATTGGAATCAAGAAGTCCAGCCAGGAAAATAAAATTATGTACTGGCTTCGCGGCTGTTATTATAAATTAATCAAAAAACTCTCAGATGTAGAGCAGATCGAGCAGTTTACTGGCTTTGGTCTTTATGATAAGAAATTTATCAATGTCATGAGAGAGCTCGACGATCCGACGCCGTTCTTGAGAGGAATCGTGGCGGAGCTTGGCTTTAAGCGAAAGGAAATTCCGTACGAGCAGCCAAAGAGACGTGCGGGAAAGACAAGCAACAATTTCTATCGCCTGTACGATGCTGCCATGTTAAGCATCACCTCCTACACGAAGGTAGGACTTCGCCTTGCAACCTTTATCGGTATGACAGTCGGCTGTATCAGTTTAGTAGTAGCTGTTGTTTATCTAATTTTAAAATTGATGTTCTGGAACAATTTCCCAGCAGGGATGGCACCGCTTTTGATTGTCACATGTCTGCTCGGCTCCATGCAGCTGTTCTTTATCGGCTTGATTGGTGAGTATATTATGAGTATTAACGACCGCGTCAAGAAGCGTCCGCTTGTCGTAGAGGATGAGCGTTTGAATTTTGAAGAGCCATCTGAAAATGCAGAGAAATTTGTTGCTTGCAATACAGAAAATGAAGTAACAGATGACAAGAATGCAGAAAAGTGAAGAAGGCTGAATGCTGGAAAGACAAATTTTAGACAGCCGAATGAGAGGAACTAAGAGTGGAATTTGACAAGACAACACAAGATGCGCTAAAGCTCATTCACGAGGGAAATCATATTATCTTTCGTGAGGTGGGGCGCGTCTGTGAGAAGTATCACTTGAATTATTTTTTAGACAGCGGAAATTTAATCGGTGCAGTGCGCGAAAAATCTGATATCCCGTGGGATGACGATGCGGATATCGCGATGACAAGAAAGGATTTCGAAGTATTCCGCAAGGTTGCACGCACTGAGCTTGGAGACGGTTTTGCATATGTGGAGCCGGATGAGTTAAATGGTGCTTTTTTTGATTTTGTGCCGCGCGTTGTCATGCTGGATTCAACGATGCGTGAGAACAATGCTGAACAGAAATATTATGGAAATGGCATTCATAATCACATGCGTACTGATATATTTATCGTTGACGATGTTTCTGACAACATGCTCAAGCATAAGTTTTGCCACGCATTGCTGATTCTTGTGTATGGCATGTGTATGGGACGCCGCTATAAATTGGATCTATCTGAGTACAAGGGCGCATCTAAAATTGTGGTTGCGATTCTTTCTGTGATCGGACGTATCTTCCCTGTGAAGACACTTGTTCATTGGTATGATGCAATCAGCAAGATGGAGCGCGGTCAGAATAAAAAACATAAGCGCTGTTATTACAGTAACTGTATGTTTCCGGATTTGGGAAAGATTTATAAGGCAGAGTGGTTTGACCATGCGGTTGACTTAGATGTGGATGGGGAAAAATTCCCAGGTCCATGTGGCTACCATGAGGCGCTCACAATGCTTTATGGAGATTATATGACACCGACACCGGCAGGAGAGCGCGAACTTGCTCATTGCGATCCAAAGTTTGTCACCTTATCCTATAAAGAAGACATTAAAAATGAAAATAAGGAGAATAAGGGAAAGAAAACAAGCGCAAAGGATGTTGCTCGCAAGAATGCAGATCAAAAGAATGCAAAAGCAAATCGCGATGCATCCGGTGAAGTAAAGGGAGAGAAGAAGTAATGACGCAAAAACAGCCAAAGGCAAAATCGGGCTTACGCCGATTTGCGGGGGATATGATTTACAGTCTTGCCGGGCTGATGATTTTGAATATGACGCTTTCTTTTGGGGTATATCCGTTTCTGAGAAGTCGCATGGGGGCAGACGGAAGCGGAAAAATGCTGTTTTTTACGGCAATAATGGGACTGATGGCATCGGCTGTCGGTTCAGGTATCAACTATGGACGAATGAAGTCATCTACACGTCATGAAACATCAAATGGCGATTACAATCATTTCATGGTATTCACAGCATTTTTATGTGCGATCGTCACTATAGTGGCGATTTGTGTGAAAAAGGATACTGCTGGTGCATTTCCTGTTTCTATCGGTGTATTGATTTTTGTGACAACAGTTCGCTACTATGCAGATGTGGAGTATCGTCTGAGCTTAAATTATAGAGGCTTTTTCTTTTACTATCTGCTCATTGCAATTGGTTATGTAATCGGTATGGCATTGTATCCGATCAGTCATTCATGGGTCAGCATCTTTATTTTAGGAGAGGTGTTCGGCCTTTTGTTTGTCACAATCACTGGAACCATCTTCAAGAGACCATTTTTTGAAAAAAGTCATTTCTTTAAGGAGGATGCAAGGACTTGCGTTTCACTTTCCTCAGCATATTTGCTGTCTGATTTTGTCACATATACAGACCGCGTTGTGCTTCCGATGGCAGCCGGAGATTCTGCTTCATATTACTTTTTTATCGCAAGCACAGTCGGAAAGATGAGTTCGCTGATTTCCACACCGCTTAATGGTGTAATTACAGGCCATTTGGCGCGCTACCAGGGCAAAATCACAAAGAAAATGTTAGCAATTGTGTTTGGTGCGCTGTCAGCACTCGCAGTCGTATTGATTGCCGGAACAACAGTTGGTTCTCATATCTATGTTTATCTCTTCTACAGGGAAGATTATGAGGTTGTCAAAAATCTGTTTTTGCTGGCGAATGCCGGACAGGTATTTTTCTTTATGAGCAATACGATGATGACAGTTGTGCTTCGTTTCGCCCCAGAGCGCTATCAGTTGATCATGGGTGTCATCTATGCGGTATTGTTTTTTGCAGCAGTCGTTCCAGCAATGTGTTTTTACAAAATCTGGGGCGCTGTATGGGGTCTTTTGGCTGTCAATATCGTTAAGTTTTTATTGATCACGATGCTTGGCTTTCTGGCACTGTCAAAGAATGAAAAAGCAAGTGATCCTGTAAATAAATAGGATCATAGAAAGGGCATGAAAAGAAAATGAGTCAAAAACATCAAAAAAATCTGGCATCGGCTGTGCAGCAGGAAAATGAACAGATAAATATACAACAAATAAAACATCCAAATAAACAGAACAAAAGGCAGGCCCATACATTATCTGTTAATTCGATTGCAGAAAAACCACTTTTGATCTGGGATTATGTGATCTTTGCTATCATCGCAATTTTCTGCTTCCTGGTTTTTCAACAGTCTGATCTGCTGCATACGGCAGGCTGCAGCTATGGCTATTTAAATGGACATTTTCGCGATTTTTACGATTACTGCGGTACGTTCGATATTCATCCGGCCTACATGCCAAGCTATTATCTGCTTTTTGCAATCTGGAATATCCCGATGCGTCTGTTTGGTGTCGTGACATTCCCAACAGAGGATTTGCCGCTTCTTGCAGTTATGTGGGCAAAGCTCTTGCCGTGCCTGATATATGTGGCTAGCGGTGTGCTGATTTATAATATTGCCATTCTTACCGGAATGGGAAGCAAAAAGTCAAAGCTGTGCGCGTATGCATGCCTTACAATGCCGGTCGCTTTTTATGCACAGTTTATTTTCGGCCAGTACGATATCATCATGACCTTCTGTGTGCTTCTTGGCATTTATTATTATTTAAATAAGAAAGATATCTGGTTTATTTTCTGGTTTGCAATCGCAATGACCTTTAAATATTCTGCACTGTTAATTTTCGCACCGCTTCTTCTGTACCGTGAGAAGAATGTATGGAAGATTCTTGTTTCTTGCATATTATTAATGGTTCCATTTGCTTTGGAGTTTCTTGTTTATCGAAATAGCCCGGTATTCCAGGCCTATGTGTTTGGCTTTGGAGGAAATGCCGTCAGCAGTCCAACCGGATATATCATGAATGCAGGTTATTATACTGGATTTGAATTGTCCACCTTCCACTATGAAGTTAGTTTTGCTGTTTTGGCATTTGGCGCGCTGTGCGCATGGTGTTATTTCAATAAGCCTTCCGACAGACAAAATTTCATCAACACAGTATTTTATATTTGTTGTTTAGCGTTCTTCGTCTTGTTTGGACTATCAAAATGGCATCCGCAATGGCTGTTGTTTGCTGTACCATTCTGGGTCATCAGTGCATTTCTTCATAAAGATACGAAAATTTTTATGATTTTGGACTTGATTTTTATGGTGGTTTATACCATATTTAATGTAGAGATGATTCCAAACAATGTCGATCAGGCGATGTTTAATAATGGCATTCTTGGATCGCTTGTAAACGGAAACATCGGTACCGAGCTGATGATGGAGGATCTGATTGGAAAATTGGATCGAAGCCTTTGCTTATCCATTCTGACGATGATGATGCTTGTCTATGCGGTATTCAAGCATCCTAAGTATTGCGCCGAAAATCCGGCACAGGAAGTAAATTGCATGGGCTGGATGCGTACCCGATTTATCGGTGGTGTCGCATTCTTTGTCATTCCGGCATTTGTGTGTTTGTTTGCATACTTCAAAGCACCATATGCTGGATATAAGGTAGAAGATGTACATAGTCAGGTGCAGCTTTGTGAGTTAGGCGATGAGGTCAGCCAGACATTCTGCGCGACAGGCAATTCAATTAGCAAGATTCGCTTTGTTGTAGGCGTCAACGACCGTGTTAACAATGGATACGTGAAGCTGACGGTAAAGGACAGTGAAGGTACGATTCTGTATGAGGAGGATTGGCAGACATCAGGATGGCTTGAAGATCGTATTGTTACTGCAAACTTAAATGGTGTGCCGACCACGCCGGGTGAGTATTATACCGCAGTGTTTGAGGTCACACAGGCAAATGGTGATTATGCCGTATCCATCTATTGCTCAGAGGACAATGTAACAGGTGACAAAAAAGAGATCGCAGAGGCTGACGGCAAGGAACAGGATTATCAGCTGGAGATGATCGTCTATCAATAAGTAGAAAGGCGTAGGTGCTTTATGACACAAATTGAATTCATCACAGAGTTAGAGCAGGCGCTTCGTGGAAATGTGGACGAGCGCGTGGTTCAGGAGAATGTAAGATACTATAATTCTTATATCAGCGAGCAGAGAGCAGCAGGAAAATCCGATGCGGAAATTTTTGCTTCTCTTGGAAGTCCGCGTTTGATTGCAAAGACTATCATTGATACATCCGGTGAGGCAGGCACGCAGGGGGGCAATCGTGCCGGAAGCTACAGCAGTACGAGCACCTCGGGCAATAGTTCAAATAGCGGCGAGGGATGGAGCTTTAGTTGGATGAAGGAGACTGCATCTAAGAACTGGGTGACAAGAATTATTGCAATTTTGGCGGTAATTGTGGTTGCTTTTCTGATATTAAGAATTATCGGCTGGGTTGCGAAAATCTTATTCAAGCCAGCGGTTGTTGTGCTGGCGGTTGTAGCTGTGTATTATTTTGTGAAAACTTCATCAAACAAATAAAAATGTGATAGAAAAATATGACATAAAAACGTGAGGAAATGTCAAGCATAAACAAACCTTCTGGTGGCGTACTAGATGTGAAGGCAAAAGTCTTTTTCAATCTAGTACACATCGGGGGGTTTTATAAAATAGAGCGTAAAAGGGGATGTAAGTTATTATTATGAAAAAATTAATGAAAGTCAGTGCATTATTAGGAATACTGGTAACTTCTGTAAACTTAAATACATATGGAGGAGAATTGAACGGACATTGCTTAGATTCTGATTTAGAAGAGACAATTAACACTTTACAATTAGAATATCCAGAAGCTGGTGAATATATCCGAAGTATTATCCCATTTTGTAATTCAATTAAAGGAATTTCTGATTAGGAATATAACTTGTTAATAGAAATTATTAAGAAACGCGAGTGCCCTCATACTGCGGCATATTTGGAACATGCAATTGTACCGTGGGAATCAATAAGCGACGAAAATTATAAGCCAGCTGATATTACACACAATAACGATGAATGGGCGGGTACGGTTGTGAATTCACCAACTTTGTTTAGTCAAATAGAGGAAGCATTTTATCAAGAAATACTACTTCAAGGGAAAAATTATGGAACAATTTCAAAAACGGGAGTGTAGTGGTATAGTAAATTTGTAACAACTTGTTCGAATAATATATTATAATGTTACTTAAACAAGGAGGACGTCACTATGTCAGTACATTACAGCGAAGACTTCAAAAAAGAAGTTGTTAAAGCCTTTATGGCAGGCGACAAATCAACACCACAGATTGCTGCTGAATTTAATGTTGCCAAAAGTTCCGTTAGCAAATGGGTTAACGAATACAAGGAAGAATGCCTTTATACCACCAGCACAACCACAGAATCTAATGAAGCAAAGGAAATAAGAAGATTAAATCAGCTTTTGAACGAAAAAGACAAGGAAATTGCTTTTTTAAAAAAAACGGCGGCATTTTTCGCGAAGGAAATCGATTAGTGGTATATCGATTTATCGACGATAATAAAAAAATATTTGGTTTAAGATGGCTATGCAATAAATTTGGAATCAGCCCTAATTGTTACTATAACTACAAAAAGGAAGCAAAGCGGAAATATCATGAACGCTTAGCACGTATTTTTGAGCTTATAAAGTACGTTTATTACAACAATAATCGTGTTATAGGCTATAGGGCTATGCGCATTTTTATTAAGCGTTATGGATATGAAGTGAGCAATACCACTATGCATAAATACATGAATAAGGAATTGAATTTATGCGCTGTAATTATGCACTCCAAGCCAGGTTACAAGGCTGGCAAAAAGAACAAGATCTTTGATAATCTCTTAAACCAGAATTTTACTGTCGACTGCAAAAACAAGGTATGGTGTACTGATTTTACATATATGCGCCAGCCAAATGGAAAATTCAGATATAACTGTTCAATTATTGATTTATATGACAGATCAGCTGTCGCTTCGTTAAACAGCGATT
>CAVCPW010000153.1:0-10602 GCA_963604075.1 Anaerovoracaceae bacterium
ATTATACAGGTAAATCCACGAAGTTACAAAGTGGAGGTCATTACATATTGTCTAACGGAAAACTACACTAACTGGGAATCACACTATCGCCATTTGTAAACATATTGGGGTAAATCTGTAAAATAAAATTTACTGGTTTTGCGATTAAAAACGCTTGAATACTACTGGATTTTCTGTAAAAGATATATTATAATAATGAAGAAAGTGTGCATTTAGCACGCAAAACCGTAGATAAAAAGCTGCCGCGGGGCAGCAGATTGAGGTAAAAATGGATATTAGAATTGAGAAGCTGACGAAGGCGTATGGAGATTTTAAGGCTGTTGACAACATGAACCTGAATATCGCAGACGGCGAGCTTGTTGGTCTGCTCGGACCATCCGGCTGTGGAAAATCTACTACACTGTTTATGCTGGCAGGTTTGAATGAACCTACTTCCGGACACATCTACTTCGGAAACAAAGATGTGACAAAGGTTGCACCGGAGGATCGCGAGATCGGTCTGGTGTTCCAGAACTATGCATTGTACCCGCATATGACCGTTGCGGACAACATTATGTTCCCGTTAATTAACCGTAAGGTTCCGAAGGCAGAGGCAAGAGAACGCGCCCAGGAGATGGCAAAGCTCGTACAGCTTGACCATCTGATGGATAGAAAGCCAAAGGCTCTTTCCGGTGGTCAGCAGCAGCGTGTTGCAATTGCCAGAGCACTTGTAAAGAAGCCGGAGGTATTGCTTTTAGATGAGCCGCTGTCAAACCTTGATGCAAAGCTTCGTGTTGAGACACGTGAAGAGATCCGTCGTATCCAGCAGGAAGTTGGTATTACCACGATTTTCGTAACACATGATCAGGAAGAGGCAATGAGCATCTCAGACCGTATTGCAGTTATGGAGAAGGGTGTTGTACAGCAGTTTGAGATTCCACAGAAGATGTACTTAAATCCGGGCAATATGTTCGTTGCACAGTTTCTTGGTACTCCGCAGATCAATGTCTTTGATGTAAATGTTAAGGGCGGAAAGATCATGTGCGGTGATGTCGTTCTTCGTGAGGGTTGCAAGGCAGCTGACGGCAGCTATAAGGCTGGTGTTCGTCCGGAGTCCTTCAATGTATCTGCAAATGGCATTCCGGTTAAGGCCACTCACGTGCGCATGACAGGAAGAGAGTTACAGCTTCGTGTCGCACTTGCAGGCGAGGAGCTTCGTGTACTGGTTCACTCCGATATGCAGATCGGCGTTGGCACTGAATTTAATGTAAACATTCGTGACAACCAGATTCTTCTGTTTGACCAGGCAGGAAAGACCATAGGAAAATATTGATAAGGAGAACCCGATGGAAAAGAAAAGCATGAAGGGCTATCTTTATCTGATGCCCGCATTAATTGTCATTCTTGTATTTACGATTTATCCGCTGTTTCGTGCGTTTGTCATGAGCTTCATGGAAGATTATAACATGATAAACGGTACGTACACATCAATCGGCTTCAGCAACTATATAAGTATTTTCAAAGATAAGTACTTTATTAAGGCGCTGACGAACACCGGAATCTATGTTGTATTTGTAGTTCCATGTTCAATTGTCCTCTCCCTTCTGATCGCTGTTTTATTAAACAGTAAGATCAAGTTTCAGGGATTTTTCCAGACTCTGTACTTTTTGCCATACGTTACCAGCGTTATTGCAATCGGTATCGTCTGGAGATGGATCTTTAATGAGAACTACGGTCTGTTAAATCAGATTCTTTCCTGGTTTGGTATCAAAGCCATTCCGTGGCTGAATAAAAAGCAATATGCGCTGCCGGCACTTATTATTTTCAGTGTATGGAAGAGCATGGCATTTGATATTTTGATCTTTCTTGCAGGTTTGCAGACCATTTCACCTGATCTGTACAATGCAGCAAAGGTAGATTCCACACCGAGATGGAGAGTATTCACAAAGATTACACTTCCGGGAATTATGCCAATGGTGTCTTATGCGCTTATCATGGGTATGATTAATGCATTTAAGGTTTATAATGAAGTATATTCGTTATTTGCATCAAAGGCAGGTCCGGCAAACAGTGCGATCACCGTTGTTTACTATTTGTATGATAAGTTCTACAATCAGTACGAGTATGGCGAAGCATCTGCTTCCGCAGTTGTTTTGTTCGGAATTATCCTCGTCCTTACCTTCGTTCAGAGGAAGCTGACAGGAAGAAAGGATGGATAAGAGAAAATATGAATAAAAGAAAAGTAATAAATGTTGTTGCAGAGGTAGTCAAATATGCGATACTGATCGCCGGAGCGATATTTACGCTGATGCCGTTCTTATGGATGATTCTTTCCGCATTGAAGACATCAAGTGAGATCACGGCTATCCCACCGAGCTTTTTTCCGAAAGTGCCGCAGTTTTCCAACTTTGTTGAGGCATGGAAGGCAGCTCCGTTCCCACGATATATCTTAAATACATTGATTGTTACCGTTATTTCTACTGCAGGTGTGTTGGTGACTACTGTATTGGCTGCATATGCATTTGCACGACTGAATTTCCCGGGAAAGAAGATCATGCTTTCCTTAATGCTTGCAACTTTGATGATTCCGGGCGAGATGTTAATCATCACAAACTTCATCACTATTACCAAGTTAAAGTGGATTAATACCTATCAGGCAATGATCGTTCCATATCTGGCAAGTGTATTCTACATTTACCTGCTGACTCAGTTTTTCTCACAGGTACCGGATGCATTGTATCTGGCGGCAAAGGTCGATAAGTGTAACGACTTTAAGTATTTGATCAAGATTATGATTCCGATTAATAAGAGTCCTATCACTACTGTTTGTATCTTAAATGCAATCAGTTGCTGGAATTCCTTTATGTGGCCGCTTCTTGTTACAAACAGCAAGGAGATGCGTGTCCTTTCATATGGACTTATGCAATTCCAGACAGAGAACGGCTCGTCATATGAGCTTATCATGGCGGCATCATGTATTTTGGTACTTCCAATTGTTATTGTTTATTTGCTCCTTCGCAAGTATGTTATCGAAGGTGTTACCCAGAGTGGTATCAAGGGTTAATTATCAATTTTGTGTTAGAAACCGGTAAAACGGATTCTATAGAGAGTACAATTTGTACCCACTATTAGTGGGTGTCCCATCTTCAGCGGGTATCCGCATATGGTGGGAAAAAGAGAGGAGAAACATTATGAAATTAAGAAAAGTAAGTGCAGTTTTAATGTCAATGTCTATGGCAGCAGCAATGGCTGTACCAACATTTGCAGACGAGACAAAGTCTATCGAGCCATGCGAGATTACATTCTGGCATGCAATGAACGGTCAGCAGGAGGAAGCACTGACAGCTCTTACTGATAAGTTTAATGAAGAAAATGAGTACGGCATCACTGTTACACTTGTAAATCAGGGTAATTACAGTGATTTGAGTACAAAGCTGACTGCAAATGCAGCTGCAGATACATTACCGGATCTGTCTCAGGGTTACAATAACTGGATTACTGCTTACACAGATAAGGTAGTTAAGCTGGATGACTTCGTTACTGATGAGGATTTTGATTATGATGATCTGATCGACAGCTACAGAGATGAGTGCGAAGAGTATGGATTTGTTGCCTGCATACCTTTCAACAAGAGTACCTATGTTTACTTCTACAACAAGACTCTGTTTGAGGAGGTTGGCATTGAAGTTCCGACTACATGGGACGAGATGCTTGAGGCAGGAAAGAAGTTAAAGGAAGCTAAGGATATCGAGATCCTTGGTGCTGATGATATGTCAGGTCTGTTAGAGGCTACTCTGCATCAGAATGACTGCGATTATGTAAGCGAGGACGGAGCTTTATTTGACAATGAGGCTGGTCTTGAGGCTGTTACTTATATCATGGATATGTACAATAACGGATATGCACGTCTTGTAGGTGAGGACAGCTACTTCTCCAACGTTCTTTCCAATCAGATGATCGGTGGTTATATCGGTTCCTGTACAGGTATTTCCTACATCACTCATGATGATTGGGAACTGGGTGTAGCACCGCTTCCGGGCAATAAGTCAAATGCGGCAAATCAGGCTGGTACAAACCTTTATATGTTCAGCACTGATGAGAACAAGCAGAATGCAACTTGGGAATATATGAAGTTCTTAACTTCTGTTGATTCTACTGTAGAGTGGTCTGAGAAGACCGGATATCTGCCGGTAAGAAAGTCTGCATACGAGACCGAGGAATTCCAGAAGTTTATGGAAGAGGATGAGACCAACAACTACAAGTCTGCATACGAGCAGTCTCCATACTTCTTCGCTCAGCCTGTATTCGATGGCAGCTATGATGTAATGAACACTGTAAGTACAGTTCTGGAAGATGCTATTCTGGATGAGCTTGAGCCAGAAGAAGCTCTTGAGAACCTTGTAACTGAGATTAACGACAAGTTAGGCGTTGACGGTGTTGTTGCAACTGAAGAGGAGTCTTCTTCTGTAGCTGAATAAGTAAAAACTTAACTATTCAGACCCCATTCACAGCAAGTAATTTACATGGCTCTGAATAGTTACAAGTAGTCTGCAGTAACAGACGAACGTACAGGGGCTGTCAGTTTTGGCAGCTCCTTTTTCAGCTTTTGAGTAATTGATCTTTTTTTAGTAATTCCGCCTATTGCAGAAACGGATATTGTAAAAAGAGATATTGTAGGAAAGGATAGCTTATGACAACAATAACATTTTATAATGGATTAAAAGAAATCGGCGGCACATTTGTTGTAGTAGAAACCGAAGAGGCAAGATGCATGTTCGATTTCGGCTTTGCAGTAATGGATCGCATGGATGACAAGATTGCAGTGCGATATGACGAGTGCGCAGCGGATTATGCGCGTCTGGGTGTGTTGGCATCACACGACGGTTTATATGACAATGAGACCGCAAATAAGCTTGGCCTTGTCAGCTATGAGAATGATGCTAAGAAAAATTTCTTTGTGATTTCTCATATGCACATTGATCATATGGGCGGTCTTGGTATGCTTGATCAGAATCTTCCGGTTTATATGAGCGAAGATTCCTTAAAGCTGTACCGTAGACTCGAGGCTTGCGGTGACATTCAGGTAAAAGGACACAAAAACTGTATTGGCATTCCATATGGCGAGAGCTTTACTGTAGGCGATATAAAGGTTGAGGTCGAGGCAATTGACCATGATGTCATTGGTGCGTGCGGTTATCGCATCACAACACCGGGTGGAATTATCTGTTACACAGGCGATTATCGTTTCCACGGCTTCCATCCAGAGGTAACAAAAGCATTTGGCCAGAAGATGAAGGGCGCAGATGTGCTGATCACTGAAGGAGTTACCGTAAGCTTTGATGATGTGGATATGCTTTCACTTACTGAGCCAGATGAGCAGGGAAGAAGCGAAGAGTGGTTACAGGAGGAGATGAACAGAGAGTCCAAAGAACAGAAGGGACTGATAATTGTTAATCCATATAACCGAAATGTAGAACGTATTCATCATTTGATTTTGACTGCACAAAAGACAGGAAGAAAGCTTGTCGTGGACGGTGTGCAGGCCGACTATGTGCAGACTTTCTATCCAGAGGATGAAATTTTGATGTATGAAAACAGCGTTGGCGCCGATAATAAGAAGGCTGCCGAGCGTGGATGGACTGTCATCACCAGAGCAGAACTTCTTGCAAACCCGTCCAAGTATATCTTACAGCAGGACTATGCAAATTTCTACGAATTGATGGATTTGAACTCTGTGATTACATTATATGTCCATATGGACGGTGCACCTCTAGGTGATTATGATCCATCCTTTGGAAAAATGCATCGCATTTTAGAGCATATGAACATTCCGTATGTGTATATGGGAATTGGCGGGCACTCCAGACCGTACTATTTGCGCACTATGCTAGACACTATCGCACCGCATATTCTTGTTCCGCTGCATAGCTTCCGCCCGGAACAGGTTAATACTGCACATGCAGACAAGCGCATCCTGCCAGAGTATGGTGAAAGCTTCCTATTTGAAAATGGAGAAATGATCTCCAAGAAGAATTAAATTCCATCAAAAATGCTCAAAGAAATATAAAGATAAGCACGAAGCAATAAAGCATAAAAAAGAATAGAAGAGGATTGGAGTACAGATGAGAATTTTAATTGTAAATGATGATGGAATCAAAGCCCCCGGGATCCGCAAGCTGGCGGAGCTGTCTGTGCAGCTCGGCGAGGTGTGGGTTGTAGCACCGAAGAAGCAGTGCAGCGCCATGTCCCAGCGTATAACTCTATTTGAGGACATTGAGGTGACACCAGAACACTATGATGTAGAGAATGTGCGTGCCTACAGTGTGGGTGGCACCCCGGCAGACTGCGTAAAGGTAGCACTTGAGTTTTTGATGCCAGAAAAGCCAGACGTTGTATTTTCGGGAATAAATCGTGGATATAATGCAGGGGTAGACATTTTGTATTCGGGTACAGTAGGTGCTGCAATGGAGGCACTTGCAAATGGCATTCGTGCAATTGCCTTTTCTAATCGAAGCAACGGCAACTGGGAAACAGTGGATGAATATTTTATTTCACTCGTAAAAGAACTTTTAAATGAGAAGCTTTCAATGGATCACATCTGGAATGTGAATTTCCCAGGATGTACACTTTCAGAGTGCAAGGGTATTTTGCGTGACCGTATTCCGGCAAATCATCAATTTTATCAGGATGCCTATGTGCGAACAGATCATTCAGATGGAAGCTTTACGCTTCGTTCAAATGGTATTCTGGTAAATAAGGCAGAGCCGGGCACGGATATTAGAGCGCTACTAGATAACTATATTTCCGTGGGTACTGTGCGTTGTGCGGCACTCGGCTATTCTTCGATATCAGTTTAACAAAATCAAGCAAGTAGCGAAGCGGATTGCGAATATCCGCTTGGCGTAAGTTTAAGTAGAATTTGATTTGCGAAATAAGGAGCAAACAATGGAAAAGAAAAAAGTAAAAATTTATTACACATCGGACGTACACGGATATTTCTATCCGACGACATACGGCGACTGCAAGGTAAAGCCGATGGGTTTATTTGCGTGTGCATCTGAATACAAAAAAGATGATGACACACTTGTGTTAGATGGCGGTGATATGCTTCAGGGTTCTGCATATGCCTACTACAGCAAAAATATTTTAGGCACCTGCGAGTATATTGCACAGATGGTAAACGACTGTGGATACGACTTCTACACGCTTGGAAATCACGATTTCAACTATGGTCAGGCATATCAGGCTATTTACCGCAAGAATCACAAGGGTACATGCGTTTGTGAGAATGTTCTTGACAGCGATGGAAATATGCTTTACCCGCATGTGATTCATACGATGAAAAATGGTGTGCGAGTCGGATTGGTAGGTATCGTAACCGATTATATTAATGTTTGGGAGAAGAAAGAAAATCTGGTCGGCATTCAGGTCGTTGACCCGTTTGAGGCCGCAAAGAAGGCACTAGAGGATTTACAGGGCAAGGTTGATCTGACAATTTGTATTTACCATGGCGGTTTCGAGAGCGATGTTGAGACAGGAAAACGTCTGTCTGATACAACCGAGAATGTCGGCTACAAGATCTGCAATGAGCTTGGCTTTGACATACTTCTAACTGGTCATCAGCATATGCCGGTGGCAGGAAGAATGATTCATGGAACATACACCCTTCAGCCGATTGCAAACGGCAGAGAATATGCCTACGTTGAGATTGATCTGGAAAAGGAAGCATTTAATTCTGCGAAGGAGGGAGATAATGGAAAAGCTGTTTACCCGGCAGCAATCACATCCATCACTTCGAAGAAGGTTCAGCCAAACCCAGAGAATGAGAAAGCAAAAGCATTGTGTGAGAAGTATCGCTTTGTTGAAGATCCGGTTCAGAAATGGCTTGACGAGCCAATGGGTCACTTAAGCAGACCGATCTATCCAGAGGATAAAGTTAAGATGGCACTTGAGGGAAGCGGTATCGCAGACCTGATCAACCGCATTCAGCTCGATATTTCTGGCGCACAGCTTTCTATTGTTGGCCTTGCAAACGAGATTGCGGGCTTCAATGAGTGTGTCACGACAAGAGACATCATCGCCACCTATCCATTCCCTAATACTCTTGTTGTGTGCCGTATCACTGGTGAAAAACTCAAGGCCGCCATGGAGCGAACCGCAGAGTATTTCGAGATTGACGAAAATGGCAATGTAGCTGTAGCAAAGAGCTTCCTGTACCCTAAGGTTGAGCATTATAATTATGATTATTTTGCAGGCGTTACATGGAAAATCAACCCGGAGGCATCTATGGGCAGCCGTATACAGGATGTATGCTATCAGGGAAAGCCAGTGCAGCCAGACGATGAGTTTACACTGTGTATGAATAACTATCGCTACAGCGGTGCAGGCGGATATCCAATGTATCCGACATGCCCTGTTGTAAAGGAAATCAACACCGAGATGGTAGAGATTATTATGGATTACTTCCGCACGCATGATATAATTACAATCTGAAGGATTCAGAATGGTGTGAACTTGAATTGCAACTTTGAATAGTTACCACTACATTCAGTAAAGTCCACAACCTGATGCATAAGAAATGTCAATAAAGAAAGAATATAGGCACAGTTTGTTGTATAATATGGCAACTGTACCTAATTTCTTTTTTGAAAGTTTTGTAAAAGTTAATGAATATGTAAAGAAAATGTAATAAATAACCATTTTCGCTTGACTTTTATCGAGAGTTGTATTATACTAAGCACATGTTGATGAGAACAACATAACAATTAAGACACGCGCTTCTAGCTCAGTTGGTAGAGCACCTGACTCTTAATCAGGGTGTCCAGGGTTCGAGCCCCTGGAGGCGCATTAAGTACCGGTTTTGGAGACATAGGAGCTCTGGGGTCGGTGCTTTTTTTGTTTAATGAGTCAAAAACAGTAATACTGAACAAAAAGCGATTTAGTCAGGGAGGTTTTCATGAATAACGATTATAGAATAACAGATTTTGATACAATACAGGATGCAGTTGATGCATGCGCAGCAGTTGGAGGGGGAACGGTTTTCATTCCAACCGGCGAATGGCATACCGGACCAATCCACTTAAAAAGCCATGTTCATATCAAATTAGAAACAGGAGCAAAGCTTATTTTCAGTGATACGTTTGAGGATTATCTTCCGGCGGTGTTTACACGCTGGGAGGGGCTTGAGTGCTATAATTATTCGCCTCTTATCTATGCTTATCAGTGTGAAGATATCAGCGTGACAGGTAACGGTGTACTGTATGGAAGCGGAGAAAAGTGGTGGCCATGGAAAAAGCTTCAGCAAGCGGCAGCGAATGAGCTGTGCTATGCTCAGGCAAATGGAGTGCCTGTTGAAAAGCGAGTCTATGCAACCGAAAAGGCAGCACTTCGTCCGTCATTCATCCAATTTATCGGATGCCATAATGTGCTCTTATCAGACTTTACGATACAGGACGGTCCGCAGTGGACACTTCATCCTGTATATTGTGAGCATGTAACAGTGCGCAATGTAAATGTTATCACGAAAGGTCCAAACACTGACGGATTAAATCCGGATTCGTGCAATGACGTTCTGATTGAAGGCTGTCATTTTGAGACAGGTGACGACTGCATTGCAATCAATGCCGGTATGAACGAGGATGGCTGGCGAGTAGGACGCGTGTGTCGAGATATTACAATTAGAAATTGCACGATGAGCGGCGGTCATGGTGGAGTTGTAATTGGAAGTGCAGTGTCGGGAGGTGTTGAAAATATCCATGTATCGAATTGCAACATGAAAAATACGATGCAGGGCATCCGAATCAAGACGATGCGCGGCAGAGGAGGCTTTATCAAGAATGCGTCATTTTCAGATATTGAGATCAATGATGTGTCAAATCAGGCAATACAAATCAATTCATTTTATGAATCCAGTACGGTAGTGCCGCTTACCGACACACCATCCGAGTTGGATGGCATTACGATTGAGCGTGTACACGGCTGTGGTGCTGACTTGGCAATTCAGATAAAAGGCCTTCCAGAAAAACCACTGAAGAATATTGTGCTAAAGGACATAGAGTTAACAGCAAAAAAAGGAATGACTGTACTTGATACCGACAGCATGCAAATCGAGAATGTAAAAATTGCACATGAATAACAAAAGAAAGATCAAGGCGAGCTTCGACTAGAAAATTGCCCTGATCTTTTTTTATATTAAAGATAAAAGAAGCAGAAAATTCTAAATATTAAATTCACTTGACAGAAATATTAAAGCATTCTATACTTAAAATAAATTAAGAAAAGGTAATAATGCAAATTTTGACGATAGCAAGTCGGTAAAATGATGCAATTAAGAATTGCTATAATTTGCACTATTACAACAAAATATAGAATGGAGGTATTAAACAGTTAAGTGAAACTTTTAAAAGTATATAAATAGATGTTGAATTTTATGAGCTATTAGTATGGAATAAATATTGAAAGGAAGTGATATTTTGAGTAAATATTATTCTATACATGAATTTTCGAAAATTATAGGAGTGTCTTCGCAAACGTTACGAAATTGGGATTCCAACGGCAAACTTCATCCACATCATACTACAGCGAGTGGTTACAGATATTATTCTGATGAACAACTCAACCAGG
>CAVCPW010000154.1:0-16318 GCA_963604075.1 Anaerovoracaceae bacterium
TTTGCGTTGAAAATATAAAACGAGCTGCCGCACGTTAGTGCGACAGCCCCTTTTTATTATCACGAATAAATCATATGTTATACTCTTGCATTAATGGCTGCTTTTCCAGTCAGATATGCTTCAATCTTATCCATGGCATCTGCCTCATCAGCGCCATCTATATATACTGTAACCGACTCACCGGCACGAAGTCCAAGTGTCATCAGTCCCATGATACTTTTTGCATTTACTTTCTTATTTCCGCTCTCTACGTAAATACTGCTGCTGTACTGGTTCGCAACCTGAACGAGTACTGCCACCGGACGTACCTCTAATCCTGCCGGAATCTCAACTGTAATTTCCTTTGTTATCATAATCTTCCTCCTTGTTCTCTCATCTGATCTGCTAATGCCTTGAGTTTCTTTAAACGATGGTTGACACCAGATTTGCTCACTGGCGGATCCATCATTTTTCCCAATTCTGTCAGAGAGGCGTCTGGCTTTTCGAGGCGCAGACGCGCGGCCTGTTTTAGATTTTCAGGTAGACTTTCCAAGCCGTAATTTTCGCTAATATACTCAATATCCCTAACCTGCTCATATGAAGCATTTGCTATCTTGTTCAGATTTGCAGCCTCACAATTTACTTTGCGATTCACACTGTTTCGGACATCCTTCAGAATACGAATGTTTTCGAACTCCATTCTAGCTCTTGGTGCTTCCATCAGGCTTAACAAATCTGCAATCTGCTCTCCCTCCTTAGCATATACCACATGATACTTCTTACGAATCACAACCTTTGCTTCAATTCCACAGGAATGAATCAACTGCTGCAGTTGCTGTGCTCTCGCCTCTGAAACAGTAACAATCTCAAAATGATACCCTTTCTGCGGTGCACTTATTGAACCAGATGCCAAAAAACACCCCCTGATAAAAGCTCTGCGACAGCAGCCGCGAAGGAGCAATCTGTTGTCTGCAATGCCTTCCAGAGAGGATTCTTCTGAAAGTTTTATTGCTTTTAGAATGATTTCTGTGTCCGATTCATTCAGCACTAAAGCATATCCGTTTCCCTTATGTATTCGCATCGACTCTATATTAAATGTTTTTTGTACAAAAGTAAAGTATTTTCTTAAAACTAATTCATTTTCTGACTCAAATAATAATGTTTTGTTTTTAAAACTTTCATTGCTTTTGCTCAAATTTAAATTCACATTTTTGTCTATTTTTTCATCCAGGCTGTTCAATACATCGCCATCAATCAACTTTCCGCAACAAATAATTAGTGCAGATAGCTCTGCTAACTGACAATGACGCGCAGAACCCATTACATCAGAAAGTTCCTCCTTTACCTGCATGGAAAAGGAGGTCCCTTCTTTTTCTTTTCTATTTTCTTCTTCCATCTTTCTCAATATCCTTGTGGTCAAGTCTCAGTCCATAGCCTTCTTTGCCCTTTAAATTTTCATAAAGAGCATTTGCAATCGTGACAGAACGGTGTTTGCCGCCCGTACAACCAATTGCAATGACTAGCTGGGATTTTCCCTCATCAATATAATGAGGAATCAGAAATGTCACCATATCGGTGAGCTTTTCCAAAAATACTTTTGCCGTATCCGAACTCATGACATAATCGCGCACTGGCGCATCATTTCCTGTTAATGGCCGCATTGATTCAAAATAATACGGATTTGGCAGAAAACGCACATCAAAAACAAGATCGGCATCTGCCGGAATTCCATATTTAAATCCAAAGGAAAGTACTGTCACAAAGAGACTCTTATAATCAAAGCCCTTAAGTAAAATATCCTCTAGCTGTGCCTTAAGCTCTCTTGTCAGAAGCTGTGACGTGTTGATGACATAATCGGCCTGTGCCAGTAAATCTGCCATTAGCTTACGCTCTTTCTCAATTCCAGCCTCGACCCTCTGTCCCTGTGACAACGGATGACTGCGGCGTGTTTCCTTGTAACGCTTAATCAAACACTCATCAGATGCCTGCAAAAACAGTACCTTGCATTCAATGTCCTCCTGCTTAAGGTGCTCGATTACCTCACTCAGAAGACCGATAAACTCCGGATTACGGATATCGATGCCAAGCGCGATGTCCTTCGCCTCCGTACCACCGCCCTGAATCAACTCGACAAATTTTTCAATCAGGCGAATTGGAAGGTTGTCAACGCAATAAAAGCCCATATCTTCAAGCATCTTTAACGCGGTTGACTTTCCCGCGCCACTCATTCCTGTTACAATTACAATTCTCATAGTATTGTTAATCCTTATCTTACTCTTCAAACTGCCATTTATAATATGATCATTACCTGCCAAACGAACCTACCATTTGAATCTCCGGTTCAAGCTCTACGCCAAACTGTGCAAATACCCTCTTTCGCACCTCCTGACAGAGGTTCCAGATATCTGATGCTGTAGCAGTTCCAGTATTTATCACAAATCCGGCATGCTTTTCAGAAACTTTCGCACCACCGACACCAAAGCCCTTTAATCCTGCATCCTCAATCAGCTTACCTGCAAAATAACCGGTCGGACGCTTGAAAGTGCTTCCTGCGCTCGGATATTCGAGTGGCTGTTTATCTCTTCGCCTCCCGTTAAAATCATCCATCATTGCTTTTATATCTTGCGGGTCGCCGTCTGCAAGCTGCATCGTAACACAAAGGATTATCTCGCCCGTCTTCATAAAACTGCTCAGGCGATGACCAAGTTCCATCTTTTCATTTGGCACATGACGTATCACACCATCGGGCGTCATAACAGTTGCCTCAGTTACGATTTGCTTTAACTCACCACCATATGCACCGGCATTCATAAACAGACCTCCGCCCGCTGTACCGGGAATACCTGCGGCAAATTCCAATCCTCTAAGGCCAGCGGCAAGTGCAGCCTGGGATACTGCTGGCAGTGATGCTCCAGCTTCTGCTGTAATCGTTTTTGCATCCCTGTCGGTTGTAATCTTCGTAAAATTCTTTCGCAGATTGATCACTACACCGTCAAAGCCGCAGTCGCTGACAAGCAAATTACTGCCGCGTCCGAGGACAAAGTATGACGTGTTCGTCTCCTTGCAGATTTTTAAAATTGTGCGAAGCTGTTTATCATCCTCCGGTGATGCCATCCATTTTGCCGGACCGCCCACACGAAATGTCGTATATCCTTTCATCGGCTCATCAAAAAGCAGATTTTCTGGCTTTAAAATGACCTGCAGCTGCTTCGTTACTTCATCAAATTGATTGTTTACACCATCTTTTTGTGATTGTTTTTCCAATAATTCCCCCTGCAATTGTCTTCCCATTTCCATCAATCGTCATCTCTCCTAGCAAGATTTTGCTGCACACGATTGTACAGCTCTCTGGCTGCATTATATCCCATCTTCTTCTGACGGTAATTGACAGCCGCTGACTCTACGATAATCGCAAGATTTCTGCCCGGACGAATCGGAATGTTATGGCAGACAATCTTATTTCCGAGAAACTCTGTATAATGATCCTCCAGACCCAGACGGTCATATTCCTTATCTTTATCCCAATCCTCCAGATTAATTACCATGTCGATTGACTGTGTATTCTTAACTGCCTCAACACCAAACAGTGTCTTGACATCGATGATTCCGATACCTCGAAGCTCGATAAAATGTCTTGTGATATCCGGTGCGCTTCCTACCAGCGTCTCATCACTTACCTTGCGGATCTCTACAACGTCATCCGATACAAGACGATGACCTCTCTTGATCAACTCAAGTGCAGCCTCACTCTTTCCGATACCGCTCTCACCTGTGATCAGCACACCTTCACCATATACATCGACAAGTACACCATGGATGGAGATTGTCGGTGCCAGCTCAACATTCAGCCAACGAATGATCTCTGCCATCAGAGGAGAGGTTTTCTTCTCGGACAACATAACCGGAACCTTATACTTGCTTGCAATCTTTAAGAAAGTCTCACCTGGACGGTTATTGGTGGAAAAGATGATGCACGGAATCTCACTTGAAAGCAGCTTTTCATATGTCTCAAGACGCTGCTCCTCTGTCATGCGCTGCATGTAGGTATACTCAACCACACCAATTAGCTGTACACGCTCGCGGTCAAAGTGCTCATAGTAGCCCGCAAGCTGCAAAGCCGGACGATTGACATCCGGGTGGTACAGCTTGATTTTATCGGTGTTGATCTCTCTTGTCAAAAGCTCCAGATTCATTTTTTTAATCAGTGCTGAAATCGTAACTCCGCTCATAGATTTTTCTCCTTTTTTTGGATTTCATTTTTGTGATTACTCTTTTACCATTATTGTATCAACTGATGCAAGTTTTGTAAACTCCCAGAAAAAAATTGTTGTGGGTTTACTCACGTGAATTGTGAAAAAACTCATATACTGCCTCGGCGGCACGCTCGTTCATACCTTCAACATCTGACAACTGTGCGACAGTGGCCTCACGAATCGCATAGATATCACCGAACTGACGCATCAATGCAAGGCGGCGCTTTGGACCGATGCCTGGAATGTCATCTAGGATAGAATGAATCTCTTTCTTGCCGCGAAGGCTCTTGTGATACTCAATGGCAAAGCGATGCGCCTCGTCCTGCACGCGCGTAATCAGATGAAAACCCTCAGAGTGCGTGTCAATCGGCAGTTCTACATTATTGTAATACAGGCCTCTTGTGCGATGGTGATCATCCTTTACCATACCACAGACTGGAATGGAAAGTCCCAGCTTATCGAGCACTTCGAGTGCCATATTAACCTGACCTCGGCCGCCATCCATCATAATAACGTCTGGCAAACGTGAGAAGCTGTCAGCTGTGATGATATTTTCCTGAGACTGTAGCTGTGATGATGTAACTTTCTGCTCCAGGCTATTCGTATTGTGTGAATTTTCGCTATTTTTAATTGCGCGTTCAAATCGCCTTGTCAGCACCTCGTACATGGACGCATAATCGTTTGGTCCCTGCACTGTGCGAATCTTAAATTTGCGATAATCGTTTCGCTTGGGCTTTCCTCCCTCGAAAACCACCATCGAACCGACAGACTCCATTCCACTTGTGTTTGAAATATCATACGCCTCCATGCGATAAATATGCGGCAGATTCAGCCATCCTTCGATTTCCCTAAGTGCGCCTGTTGTACGCTCCTCCTCGCGCTTAATCCGATCTTTGTCCTGCCGCAGCACAATCTTTGCATTCTGCGCAGCCAGCTCGAGCATTTTTCCCTTGCGGCCGCGCTTTGGTACAAGAAGCTCTACTTTTTTACCGCGTTTCTTGCTAAGCCAGTCGCTTATGATTTCCATATCCTCAAGTTCGCATGGAATATAGATTTCACCCGGAAGAAATGGTGTTCCGGCATAATATTGTTTGATAAAACTGCTCAGGACATCTGCCTCAGTATCACCGCCTGCCACGCTGACGTGATAGTGATCGCGTCCAATCAGCTTGCCCTCACGGACAAAAAATACCTGTACCACAGCATCGTTTCCCTCAATCGCACTAGCAATCACATCGCGATCGTTCAAAGAACTGCTGTCCGTAATCTTTTGCTGCTGAGCAATCTTTGTAATGCCCTCTGCAAGATCGCGATATTTTGCAGCAGCCTCAAATTCTAACTCGGCTGCTGCTGCCTTCATTTTTTCCTCAAGCTCTTTTCGCAGCTGCATATAATTTCCATTCAGCAACGAAATCACATGATCAATTTGTTTTCCATATTCTTCCTTTGTGATATAACCCTGACACGGTCCCTTGCACTGACCAATGTGATAATTTAAACAAGGACGCTCCTTTCCCTGATCACGCGGCAATATACGACTGCAGGTGCGAATGCCAAAGAGCTTATGCACCAGCTCAAGTGTATCCTTTACAGCCAATCCGCTCGGATATGGACCAAAATAACGGCTCTTGTCGCGCACCTGCTTGTGAGCCAGCATGACCCTTGGGAAATCCTCATCCACCGTGATGCGAATATACGGATACGCTTTGTCGTCCATCAGCATCGTATTGTAACGCGGGCGGTGTTTTTTGATTAAGTTGCACTCAAGAATCAGTGCCTCCATCTCGGAGTCTGTCACAATATATTCAAAATAAGCAACGTGCGAAACCATCTGCTCAATTTTTGCTGACGGTTTCTTGCTTCGCTGAAAATACTGGCGCACCCGGTTGCAAAGCTTAATTGCCTTTCCCACATAGATGATCTCATCTGACGAATCATGCATAAGGTAGACACCCGGCTTTGCAGGAAGCTTTTTCAATTCATTTTCAATATTAAATTCTTTGAAATTTTTCGCAGAGTTGTGGTTTAAAATCTGCTCTTTTCGGACAAGAAAATCTTCTTGATCCATATTTTCTGCGTTTCTATCAGCTTCATTTTGATTGATTTCATTCATGTTTGTTTCATTTCTATCAATTTCATTCATATTGTCTTGACTCATATGTACTCCTAAAAAACGCCCATTCATAAGTAAAGCATAATTAACATCAAATTGTGCTTCTTTATAAATGGACGTTTCCTAGACAAAAACAGAATTGTTCTCTATTGATTTTATACTAGTTATATAATTTTTTATTTGTTTGTATTGTTAGATGTATCCGCAACTGAGTTATCACCAGCTGTTGTTCCCGGTACGATCTCTGATGCGATTTCCGATGCAGCTTCTGTTTTCTTTAAGCTCACAAGTGAAGAAGAATCTTTCTCCTCCTGTGAATCTGCTGCTGAAACAGTATCCATCCCTACCTGACGCTCCATCTGTTCAAGACGATATTTATGGAAGATTTCCATAAATTCCTTTCCGGTAATCGTCTCTTCCTTAATCAGAAACTCTGCAAGGCGATCCATGACCTCTCGATTCTCTGAAAGCATCTGCTTTGCCTGCTCATAACATTTCTTGAGCGTTTCCTTTACAACCTGATCAATCTGAGCCGCGGTGGCATCTGCACAATTTAAGACCTTTCGTCCGTCTAAGTACTGATTCTCGACTGTTTCAAGTGCCATCAGACCAAACTCATCAGACATACCATACATAGTGATCATATTTCTGACGTAAGCAGTTGCCTGTTCGATATCATTTGCTGCACCCGTTGTCACGCTATCAAACACAAGCTCCTCTGCGGCACGTCCACCGAGTGCCATGACAACCATATTCATGATCTCTTCCTTGGAATTTAAGAACTTCTCCTCGGCTGGTGTCTGCATAACGTAACCTAACGCACCCATGGTTCTCGGAACAATCGTAATCTTCTGAACCGGTTCTGAATCCTTCTGAAGCGCACCAATCAGTGCATGACCAACCTCATGATATGATACAATACGTCTTTCCTTTTGATTCATGACGCGATCCTTCTTCTCCTTACCGACAAGAACGACCTCAACTGCCTCAAGAAGATCCTTCTGTGAAACAACCTGGCTTCCTCTCTTGACTGCGGTAATCGCCGCCTCATTGATCATATTGGCTAAGTCAGAACCAACAGCACCGCTTGTCGCAAGTGCGATTGCCTCTAAATCAACCGACTCATCCATGCGTACATCCTTTGCATGAACCTTCAGAATTGCGATACGGCCTTTCAGATCCGGCTTGTCCACAATGACGCGGCGGTCAAAACGGCCTGGGCGAAGTAGCGCTTTGTCCAAAATCTCCGGACGGTTTGTCGCTGCCATGACAAGCACACCCTTGGAAGCATCAAATCCATCCATCTCGGAAAGCAGCTGGTTTAAAGTCTGCTCACGCTCATCATTTCCACCATAGCGGGTATCTCTTGTCTTACCGATCGCATCAATCTCGTCGATAAAAATAATACACGGCGCATTCTGCTGAGCAGTCTTAAACAGATCACGCACTCTCGATGCACCGACACCGACAAACATCTCCACGAAATCAGAACCGGACAATGAGAAGAACGGGACCTTCGCCTCGCCTGCAACGGCTCTTGCAAGAAGTGTCTTACCTGTTCCTGGCGGGCCTACGAGAAGCGCACCCTTTGGCAGCTTAGCACCGATCTGCACATATTTTTGCGGGTTGTGCAAAAAATCGACAATCTCAGTCAACGATTCCTTTGCCTCATCCTCACCTGCTACATCAGCAAATGTTACACCAGTTGCACGACTCATGTTTGTCGCTGTGTTTGCTTTTCCAATGCCCATCATGCCGCTGGAGCCTCCTCCCATACGCCTCATGAGCACACTCAACAAAATCCATACCAGAACGATTGGTACAATATACATCAATATAAATTCAATAATAGTCGAGCTGGAACTTGCCTCAGTACCTATATACTCCACACCTGCTGCCTCTAACATCGGAAGCAGATTTGAATCTGGAAGATATGGCGTATAATATGTCATACGAAGATCGCTCTTCAGCGTAAAAGTGACTCTCGAGCTTGAGATCCTTACAGCATCCACATTTCCTTCTTCCACTGCTGCTACAAACTCATCGTACGTTACTTTTTTTGTCGTACTGCTCTTGACTAGAGAATTCAATCCGGTTACCAGTGCAATCGTGACAAACGCCACAATGGCTAGAATCACGTACAGTTGAAAGTTTGGTTTCTTGCTGTTTCTGTTATTCCTGTTATCAGGTTTCTTTTGCCTGTCGTCCATTCATTCCTCACCTTTCCTAATTTTCAGTCCTTCTCATGCACATCTGCAAGTTTTTTTAAGTATAATCGTATGGCAAGCGTCTATAAAGCATTCTTTCGCAGCGCAACACGAATATGCACGGTAATGCATGGCAAGTAAACTGTAACTATTATATAA
Organism: Anaerovoracaceae bacterium; assembly: GCA_963604075.1. Lineage (GTDB taxonomy): Bacteria > Bacillota > Clostridia > Lachnospirales > Lachnospiraceae > Anthropogastromicrobium. The sequence continues at coordinate 8,712 of CAVCPW010000154.1, forward strand.
TCGAACCTCAAATATTGCAAGAAAATTTCTGTGAAATAATAGTGGCGCGAAAAAAAAAATGGTTGTATAATAAGTACGTTTTTGTTATAGTTTATCCATGCATTGTTTACTATTGACACATTTATTTTTTCTTCAGAGGAGGTATTTATGCCTGTTAAGTACGTATTTGTCACCGGAGGCGTCGTATCCGGACTTGGAAAAGGAATCACTGCCGCATCATTGGGTCGTCTGTTAAAAGCCCGTGGCTACACAGTGACCATGCAGAAATTTGACCCTTATATCAACATCGACCCGGGAACGATGAACCCGGTTCAGCACGGAGAGGTTTTCGTCACCGATGATGGTGCAGAGACCGATCTGGATCTTGGTCACTATGAGCGTTTTATCGATGAAAGCCTCACCCGTAATTCCAATGTTACTACCGGAAAGGTTTACTGGAGCGTACTGCAGCGTGAGCGCCGCGGCGATTACGGCGGTGGAACCGTACAGGTAATTCCTCATATCACAAATGAAATCAAGGATCGCTTCTACCGCAATTTCACAACAGATAAGACAGAAATCGCAATTATCGAGGTCGGCGGTACCGTAGGTGATATCGAAAGCCAGCCATTTTTGGAGTCCATCCGTCAGTTCCAGCATGAAATTGGACGTGGCAACTCTATGTTGATTCACGTTACACTGATTCCATATCTGTCTGCTTCTCAGGAGTTAAAGACAAAGCCAACTCAGGCCAGTGTCAAAGAACTTCAGGGAATGGGACTTCAGCCGGACGTTATCATGTGCCGAAGCGATTATCCGATGGGTGATCAAATGAAGGCAAAGATTGGTCTGTTCTGTAATGTTCCTGTCAGCCACGTTTTGGAGAATTTAAATTGCGATGTTCTGTATGAAGTTCCGCTGATGCTTGAGGATGAGCATCTGGCTGACGTTGCCTGTGAATGTTTAAATCTTCCAAATCCGGAACCGGATCTTGAAGAGTGGCGTTCCATGGTAAATGCATGGAAGAATCCGACAAGTTCTGTAACAGTTGCACTTGTTGGAAAATATACCGCTCTTCACGATGCTTATATCAGTGTTGTTGAAGCTCTCAAACATGGTGGCGTTGCACACCATGCAAGTGTCAACATCAAGTGGGTAGATTCTGAAAAGGTAACTCCCGAAAATGTAGATGAAATCTTAAAGGATGTATCTGGTGTAATCGTTCCTGGTGGTTTTGGCGACCGTGGTATCGAGGGTATGATTACCTCCATCCGCTATGCACGTGAGCACAAGATTCCATTCCTTGGCCTGTGCCTTGGTATGCAAATGGCAATCGTTGAGTTTGCCCGCCACGTACTGGATATTCGCGATGCACACAGCATCGAGCTGGATCCGCAGACTGCTCATCCGGTTATCCATCTGATGCCAGACCAGAATGGCGTCACTGACATCGGCGGTACCTTACGTCTTGGTTCCTATCCATGTATCTTAGGAAAGGACACAAAGGCTTATCAGCTTTACGGTACAGAGAAGATTGCAGAGCGTCATCGTCATCGCTACGAGGTAAACAACGATTATCGCGCAGCTCTTACCTCTCACGGTATGACTCTCTCCGGTATGTCACCAGACGGCCGCATCGTGGAGATGATTGAACTTCCAGATCATCCGTGGTTTATCGGTACTCAGGCTCATCCAGAGTTAAAGTCCAGACCGAACCGCCCACATCCGTTATTTAAGGGCTTTATCGGTGCTGCACTGGAGTATCAGGAGAAGGACGAAAACACTAGCGAAAACTAAGTTATTTCATTTGAGTCTAATTTGACGATTGCAAGTTGAAACATATTCTTAAAAAAACAAAACAAGAAAGAGGCAGGCATTTGAGTCTGTCTCTTTCTTGTTTTATTGCTTTATTTCTTACCAATTGAGGAGTAAAATGCGCGTTGTAGCTGCCAGTTGGCACGAATTTCATCCTTGTCCTTCCAGTAACCGGTCGCAAATCCTGCCAGATATGCTGCCCCAAGTGCAGTAGTCTCAATGTAGCCTGGACGGTCTACCTGTGCATCAAGTATATCTGCCTGAAACTGCAAATCGAGGATTCCTTATCAAATCTATAGGCAATTGGCTATAAGAAGTACGATTTATGCAAACAACTCTTTTACCATCGCTACATCAAAGGTAACATTATTTACCTTATTGACCTCGATGCGATACAGTGCATTTGCAGCAATATGCTCTGCTGCCTGCTCCAGATCACGGATACCTGTGGTATGTGCATAAAGATCAACGACAGCCTCAACAGCCTCTGGCGTAACGATGCACTCGCCCTCGCGAAGTCCCATGCGACGCAATACCTTCGGCAACGCGAAACGTGTAAAGATGATCTCCTTTTCTTCCTTTGTGTAGTCTGGAATGTCGATTACGGCAAAACGTGACATAAGCGGCGCACTGATCTGATCTTTGTTGTTGGCAGTTGCGATCGGGTATACACCGCCAGTCGGAACCATACATTCCATGTAATTATCGGTAAATCCAAGGTTATCAAGAAGCGTCAGAAGTACATCGGCCGGGTTTCCGCTCCCCTTGCTGGATGCTGCCTTATCAAGCTCGTTGATAATGAAGACAAGATTAGACTCACGCGCTGCAGAAAATGCCTCCATTATGATACCCGGCTTTGCATTTGCGTAGATACGTGAGCTTCCGGTTAACTGCTCCGGATCGTTGATAGAACTCATATCGAGTGTAGTCCACGGCAACTTTAAGATTCTGGCAACCGCATAGGCAATCTGAGATTTTCCAGTACCAGCCGGACCGACAAGCAGCAGACCATATGCCGGGAGAGTATGGGTACGGTTAATCTGAATAATCGTCTCAATGATTCTTTGCTTTACGCGCTCCATACCATACAGCTCTTCATCAAGTACCTGGCGGGCATAAGCCGGATCAATTGCCTCAAAATAATTGCTCTTCCACTGAATATTCATCATAATGGACAGTGCACGCTGCGCATGACGCTTCTCCTCTGGAGAAACCTCGTGTGAACGCGCTACTGCCAGATTTCGTCTCGCCCAAAGACGGATATTGTCTGGAAGTGTCTTTCCTGCACAGGTCAAAAAGTCGGTAATGCTCTGGAGGCTGGTGATTTTCATGTCATCGCCAAGTTCTTCCTTCTCCTCATCTTCAACCTCATCTGCCGGTGCATCACTTGCAAGCAGACGGTCAATCATAAACTGTAAGAAGCCGTCCTCTGCGGAAAGCTTTGTACCGCCGCCAAATGCAATCTCACGAATCTTATAAACTGCATATCCTTCTGACGTATTCTTTCCTGACAGGCGCACATTGATATGATTGTCGCCAAGCCAACGTACCAATCCTACAAAACGGGAATCCACTTTTAAAATGTCGGCAGTATAGGATTCCTTCGAATCTTCTTCCTTGAACTCAAATGCGGTTTTCTTTGTCGGATTTGTAAAAAAGCCTGCTGAATGATGCGCATGTTCTTTCTCTTTATTATTCAAAATCAAAATAGGATGCTCCGGTGTAGAGACCTCCTCATTGGAACGAAATGTCGTATATGTGCATTCCGGATTAACCTTCTCTTCTGTTTGGTTGCTGAAATCAAAAACTCTCATTTTCTCCCTCGCTTACTCGATGTCGTTGCTGATGATTCCAAGCGGCAGTTCATGCATGGCATATATTGCATGTGTTTCATATATTATACAGCATTATATGCGTCACATATATTATATAATTTCATTTGACCGCCTGTTGGATTCGTCATGATTTCAGTATAACGCATATGAACGTTTCGGTCAATTACAAAACAAACGTCAGATTCGTTTTGCAACCATGTATTGCAATTTACGAATACATAAAAGAGTCAAAGTTCCATCCATATACAGCAATGTCAATATCGCTTCTTTTTGTATTTGTTCCCTTTGCACGCGATCCGAGTCAATAATATTCGCAATCCGCTTCGCTACTTACTCATATAAAATAATTTTCCTGATTTCAGATTTCCTGGCAAATATGGAAATATCATTAACAAGTCCTTCTGGTAAATCATATTTCATAATAATCTCCATTTCACCGCCTTCCAGTTGATAGCATAATTTTACCGTGCGCAGCGCTGGTAGGCAAAACGCGGTGAACCATCATCTATGTAGATAATGCCGCAGCGTTCGAATCCATTTTTTTCTAACAAATGCTGCATAACATGATTATTTTCGTGAGTGTCGGCGCGCAACTCTGGGCAAATGGCTTCACAAAAGGTTACCATCTTTGAAAATACACCCTTTAATGTGCCATCGCTTGCAACGCGATGAATAGTTCCATACGTATTATTGTTTTTCCATCTGCCCTGCTCGATCACACGATAAGTCGGATCTTCTCCAACCAGGAACTTAAATGATGCATGAGGAATATCATCTTCCCCTGTGCAAACAAATATACATTCATTTTCAATATCTGTCTGAATCATTTTGCGCGTTGGATGGCCTTTTTTCCACTGTGTTGTATTTCCAGTGCTGTCCATGAAGCGCTTTGCCTCAGCATAAATTTCCATCATCTGATCAAGATCTGCCATTTGTGCCTGTCGTATTATTATCGTATTCATGTTTCTCCCTTCTGCTGCGATATAGTTCACAAGCATCAACCTTTCATAAATTCATCCCACCACCTATAGAGCTGAGGGATTTCTTGCTCACAGCACGTTCAATAAATACAGCTGCAAAGAAAAGCTGCCGCTCCACAGGCAATGACACCTATTTTGCGGCAGCTCTCCCTGCTTAAACTTATTTAGTTATCTTTCTCTCGCTCTTTTTCAAAGAAGTCCTTGATCGGATGCTTTTTCTTAGTTGTCGCTGCATTAGCAGTCGATTTTCCGTTCATTGCCTCATCGAATGCCTGTAATGCTTCCTTCTGTTCCTTTGTCATGCTGGTTGGAACCTGTACGACAAATGTAACATAGTGATCACCGCGCACATTCTTGTTACGCAAACTCGGAACACCCTTACCGCGTAAACGCACCTGTGTGTCAGTCTGGGTACCGGCCTTTAACTCGTACTCAACCTGTCCGTCGATTGTATCGATCTTAAGTGTTGCGCCAAGTGCTGCCTGCACGAAAGATACCGGAACAGTAGAGAATATGTCGTAGTCCTGACGTCTGAAAATCGGATGCTGCGATACGGTAACCTCAACAAGCAGATCTCCCCACTCGCCGCCGTTTACACCCGGCTCTCCCTTTCCGCGGATACGAATGCTCTGTCCATTGTCAATACCAGCCGGAATAGATACCTGAATGGTCTTTAACTTAGTCTGATATCCTGTACCGCGACAGTCTGTACATTTATCCTTGATGATCTTTCCACTTCCGTGACAGTCCGGGCAAACCTGAACATTACGAACCATGCCGAACATAGACTGCTGTGTGATGGTGACCTGTCCGCGTCCCTGACACTTCGGACAGGTAATCGGAGAGGTTCCCGGCTTTGCTCCGGAGCCATGGCAGGTTGGGCATGGATCTTTGAGGTTTAATTTCAGTTCTTTCTCACAGCCCTTTACAGACTCATCAAAAGTAATGCGAACTGCGGTACGAAGGTTTGCGCCCTTCATCGGTCCATCGTTTCTTCTGCTTCTTCCGCCGCCAAAAAATTCACCGAAAATATCTCCAAAGATATCTCCCATATCGCCGCTGAAGCCACCACTGTATCCTCCACCGCTGCCGTCAAATGCCGCATGACCAAACTGATCATACTTTGCACGCTTTTCCTTATCGCTCAATACACTATACGCCTCTGAGGCCTCTTTAAAAATATCTGCAGCTTCTGCGCTCGGGTTAATATCCGGATGATACTTCTTGGCAATATCTCTGTATGCCTTTTTTATGGCGGCATCATCAGCGTCCTTCGCTACACCAAGGACTTCGTAGTAATCTCTCTTCTCTGCCATAAATACTCCCATCTGGGCAACCGCTCAAAGCCGCTTCGGCCAAAAGGGCTACCAATATTCATACTCTTTAACATGGCAAAACTCCTGGAGAATTTCTCCAAGAGCAATGCCATGTTTATCTTACTGATTTTCGCTTTGACCTGTCTTTATAACTTGCAGATCATGCTTTTTGTGCTTTTGGATCAACGGATCTATTTTAACTCTGATTCATTTTAACTCTGATTTTGGATTTCAATTAAACTTCCTTATAATCTCCATCTACAACATCATCAGATGAAGAACCTGCACCAGCGTTCATATCTGGACCTGCCTGTGCACCGCCCTGAGCTGCCTGTGCCTGCTCATACATCTTAGCAAACAGCTGCTGTGCGCTATTCTTCAGAGTCTCAGTCTTAGCCTTTAACTGCTCAGTCTGATCCGGTGTTACGTTGTTGATATCGGTGGATGCGATCAGATCCTTCAATGCCTGAAGATCGGTCTCTACCTGACCCTTTAAGGTCGGATCCAGCTTATCGCCAACTTCCTTCATTGCATTCTCAGTCTGGAATACAAAGGAGTCTGCCTCGTTACGAGCATCTACGCCTTCCTTACGAGCCTTATCCTGTGCCTCGAACTCAGCTGCTTCCTTAACAGCCTTCTCGATATCAGAATCTGACATGTTAGAACCTGCAGTGATAGTGATATGCTGCTCTTTACCAGTTCCAAGATCCTTAGCGGATACATTTACAATACCATTTGCATCGATATCGAAAGTAACCTCGATCTGCGGAACACCTCTTCTTGCCGGTGCAATACCGTCCAGACGGAACTGTCCAAGAGACTTGTTGTCACGTGCGAACTGTCTCTCACCCTGTACAACATTGATGTCTACTGCAGTCTGATTATCAGCAGCTGTAGAGAAGATCTGGCTCTTCTTTGTCGGGATGGTGGTATTTCTCTCGATCAGGTGGGTAGCAACACCTCCCATAGTCTCGATGGAAAGGGTCAATGGGGTAACATCCAACAGAAGGATATCTCCAGCACCAGCATCACCTGCTAACTTACCACCCTGAATAGAAGCACCGATTGCAACGCACTCATCCGGGTTCAGTGACTTAGACGGCTCTTTGCCAGTCAGGCTGCGAACCTTATCCTGTGCAGAAATCATACGTGTGGAACCACCTACCAGAAGAACCTTATCCAGCTCAGATGCTGTCAGTCCAGCACCTTCAAGAGCCTCTCTTACAGGTCTCTCAGTACGAGCAATCAGATCTGCTGTCAGCTCATCAAACTTTGCTCTTGTCAGAGTCATATCTAAGTGCTTCGGTCCCTCAGCTGTAGCGGTAATGAACGGAAGGTTGATATTTGTGGTAGTAGCAGTGGACAGCTCCTTCTTAGCCTTCTCTGCTGCTTCCTTTAATCTCTGGAGTGCCATCTTATCGTTGGACAGGTCAACACCCTCAGCCTTCTTGAACTCGTCTAACATCCACTGAGTAATCTTATTATCGAAATCATCTCCACCTAAGTGGTTGTCACCTGCAGTTGCTAATACTTCGATAACGCCATCACCAATCTCGATAATAGAAACATCGAATGTACCACCACCAAGGTCGTATACCATGATCTTCTGCTCATGCTCATTGTCAAGACCATATGCCAAAGCTGCTGCGGTAGGCTCGTTGATGATACGCTTTACATCAAGA
>CAVCPW010000155.1:0-8832 GCA_963604075.1 Anaerovoracaceae bacterium
AAGTATCGTCTGCATGGTTACAATCAATTCTAGGGGCATTGTAGACGGTCACAGCGGCTTTTACGGTTGTCAAATACACCTGCCATTTTCCTGTATCTTGTCAAAGTAGATAAGTGGTTTCCATCATCACAGATATGTCATTGTTGTGGCAGCATTCATCCTGAGATGAAAGACCTCGCTATCCGTACAATGGCATGTAAAAAGGTCATTTTTGCATATTAGATTTAGTCCCACCACTTATATACAGTCTTTTTGTCAAACCCAGTATCTCGGATGCAATCAACTTTCCTGCCCTCTGGATGTTCCAATCTCCATTGCTTTACGATATCCGCTTTATCTGGTCTGCCACCTTTTACATCTTCACCGATTGCTATCTTTAACTGTTTTATACCTCTAGCAAGTTGTAAATGTTGTTCTTGTTTTCTCCAATTCCGTTTTTGAGGTGGAATTGGTACCTTTGTCTGTTTCTCAATCCATTCTCGGCTTGCCATAGTCGAAAGTAGCTTGTTATCGGCTTTGAGGGCTTTCAGTGCGTCCTTTACATCTTCCCTTGTGAAATGGTTGTCCTCATCATCTGTAAGGCTCTCCAGATGCTCCAAAAATGAATAGGCATCTTTTTTGATTTGAGCGTCTGGGATGCCACACTTTAACCCATAAGCGCATAATGCCATGATTGAAAAATAACGTCCGCCAACCTTCACGTTATTCATAATCTTTGACTTCCACCATTCATAAAGCGCCACATTACAAGTCCATGACCCTTTCTTTTTTGGCTTTCCCTCAACAATTCGCTCTTGATACCATTGCGGATAAAGCTCTTTGGCTTTCTCAATAGGGATCGTCTTTTTATTCTCTGGCAACGGCTTCTTATACAGCACTGATAAATCTATCTTGCAATCTGGGATGCTTGCCTTTATATCTTCCAGTGTATAGCGATTCTCCGATATTTTAAACGCTCTAACAGGATATTCATTCCCTAGCTTGCTCTGTGATCCTACGCACCGAAAGCCTTGATAGATTCCAGTAATATCAGGCGCATCCGGCTTTAGGCTGCTTGTATCGTTCCACAGCCGTCTTATAAATGCCTCTTTCAGCTCCGACAATGTACTTTCCAAATTGTGATACAACTGCACCGACTCCTGTAGGAAATAATACACATGAACACCTTTGCCAGAACTCACTAAATACGTTGGTCTTAACTGCACTCCGTTTCCGAACTGCTTCAACAGATTTTTTAACTGCTGTTTTCCGACAAAATCAATATCTATCGCCACCGCGTAAAGCTCGTGTGCGTTCTGCTTCTTATGCGTTTTCCCATAGAAAGCTATTGGCGGTACTAACCCGAACTCATCGCCAACCACTTTCTCAAGCATCTTCAAACTATCATCCACAATCCATTGCTTCGTTCTCCCTCTGCCAGACGGACGAATCTGGGTTGCTATCACATTCCCTTTGCCATCACCCTGCTCACTCTGTAGGCTCCCCTTTGGAAACATCTCCCGATAGAACTCATACGGGTCAACCTCTTGGAAACCTCTCCCCCTCAACAGTGTCTCTTTCGCCCTATACTCAGCTTTCCAGTCTACCGTCCCATTCATACCATGTCCCCCTTATATATAGTATATTAGATATATATACTGACTGCTTCGCGTACCGCTCCTATCTTATCAATAAGTTTTTCCACCTGCTTAATTATAAAACGGTCTTGGCGACTTGTCCAGACTCTATTTTGTACCAGATATGGTACTTTTATTGTTTCATAGTCAGTTTTGAAACCAGTCCAACAAGAGACTAGCTATATAGTATGCCAATAAAAAAGAGGCTACCAAAAGTTTTAACACGCCCCTACCATATCAAAAAAGGACGGATCAACCGCCCTCTTTTTCAGTTATCGTATACTTCGCGTCGATGTCCAACCGTCAATGCCAAAATGATTAACTCCTCATCTTGAATATCACAAATCAGCCGATAATCTCCAATTCTGTAGCGCCATTGTCCAACTCGGTTAGCCGTCAAGCCTTTTCCAAATGCTCTAGGATCTTCACAATCAACCAAATGCTTTACAATCCAGTTTTTAAGCATTTTCTGTGTATACTTATCCAGCTTTTTAAATTCCTTGTCAAATCTCAAGGTTGTTTCAACAGAATATTTCACAAGTCAAGCTCCTTCCATAATTCGCTGATTGGACGGCTTTTCTTGCCTGAATCTCGATATTCGTTGTATGCCTGTTCAGCAACCGTAACGTCATATTCATCTTCGATTTTCTCAAACAACGATCTTTTAAAAGCGTCCGCAACTGTTACCGCGTGAAGCTTTGCGTAACTCTCAACCAGATTTCTCTCCTCTGGTGTGAGTCTCATAGAAAATACACCACTATTTGCCATATTTGCCACCTCTCTTTCTTTGTATTACATTGTAATACATATAGTGTTGTTTGTCAAACCTTTTGATAAAATTTCTTTTTACAAGTTCCGACAGGGGGCTTTTCAGCCCTCTACCTGTCTTTCCCTTAAAAGTTTATCTAGTGTTGGTCTACTGACTCCCAAAGCCTCAGCAAGCTGCACTTTGTTCAACTTTCGCTCTTTATACTGGCTGTAGTATTCATCCCAGACGCTATCTGTAATCTTTTTGACTGTGCGTCCCTTATATTTGCCCTCTTTCTTAGCAATGGCTATTCCCTCGCGTTGACGTTCTAATAAGTTCTCACGCTCAAATTCTGCAATGGCTGCTATTACCGTAAGCATCAACTTACCAGTTGGTGTACTAGTATCAATATTTTCTTTCTTGGATACAAGTTGTACACCTTTGTTGTTGAGGCGGTCTGTTATCTGGAGTAAGTCGGCGGTACTTCTGGCAAGTCGTGAGAAGTCGTGTATATATATTGTGTCTCCCTCTCTCACAAAATCTAGCATTTCCTGTAACTTTGGTCTGTTCGTATCTTTTCCAGATACTTTCTCAGTGTACCACTTATCAATATTGTATGGTGTCAGTCCCTCGATCTGTCGTTCCTCGTTCTGCTCTACCGTTGATACTCTTACATATGCTATGTTCATTCTCTTTCACTCCTTTATTTTTGTATAGCATCTTTGCTTGTTTATAGTAGCACATTTTCTTTCGCTTGTAAAGCATTTTAAAGACTTCCTTTACATTTGGTAAAATAATTCAAAATACAATGTATATTTTACATCTTTTTATTTGCTCTATGTTGTAAATTTGAGGTATGCCCTCTTTACACGCAAGAATGTGATATTTATGTCACAATACATCAAATTCACACGGCACCGTTGTAAAGTTTGGTTGTTGTTCGGGTTGTCGTCACCCCCGCATTTTTGTTGGGTTTCCGACACGTCAAAAAAAGTTGTGCCATCGTACAGGGTTTTGGAAAAAACAAGGATATATGAGGATTTTGAACTTGAAATTCCGTTTTCTTTGTATCACAGTTCCCCAGTAAAGAGGATATGAGATGCAGAGGCGCATAAGTGCGCTTAGACTGTCTCAGAGTCGAATCCTCGACCATATAGCACGCATAAGACCGTTCTACCATTGCCCGATAGGTTAGCTTCTGGCGCTATGTATGAGCCGCTGTCGCGGTAGGGACTCGCTCTCGCTCGTTAATCGCTTGCGCTCTTTAGACCTATAGCAGAGGGTTGAGACTGTATTGCACAGATCCGCGCTGTAGCGCCTTTTAAGCCGTGACGCTACAGTACCCCTACAAGGGCATAGAATGCATTTTAAGCCATTGTAGCTCATAATTACAATGTAATTTTCCTTTAAAGGACAAATCAATATTTAATCCTCGCCGCAAGGCGATTATATCCTTTAGGCAGAGAATTACTTAACGGGTCGAAAGGTTGATTCAATATTCTTTCTTAATTTACGGTCAAATAATTTTTGAAAAGGAGAAGTATATATAGGATAGCCTATAGAAAAAAATTGTATGAGATCTGACAAAGTCCCGAAGGAAATTTCCCCTTTCCCTAGATTTTCTCTTTATAGGCTATCAAAATAATATTTTTCTTATGCCGCAAGGCACTCGTTTCGGAGTCATTCTCTTGCGGAAAGTCATTTCAGACAGTCTACACAACTTCTACCACTATGTTACGTTGCGCTTCGCGTAGGAGTTCGCTATCGCTCACAAAGTCGCTTTCGCTCCTGTAGAGGCAAGAGTGTAGGTTGTTGAATGAATGTAGGTTAAGATATCTCGACCTTTAGAGGATGAATGAGAATGTATGTCAGTTCTTCCTATAGGTTACAAGCTGCTGTCGCAGTAGGAGTTCGCTATCGCTCACAAATAAGATTTGATTGGAGAAGTAGTTTAGCTTTATAGGCTAATTTGAATTTTGGCAGGTTTATATATATCTTTTATAAGGAATTGAAAAATCAACATTCCTTAAATGACGTAATTACAAGGGTTTCGGACACAAGCATTTTCGATTTTGGCAGATTTGAGGGGTTATCTTGAAAGTTCTAACATATCCGAAAACCGCATAGTTACTAGTTTTTTTGTACGTCAGATTTTCCCCTAAAATTCCTGTCAAAATCTAAGCACTTGTAGAGATATGGATATTACTAATGTAGTTATATTGGAGGCACACTATGGAATTTAACCGCTTCTTGCGTGCTGCTTGTTGTACGTTTTTTGGGCATAGTTTGAGCGGGATAAGTATTTTCTTAAAGGTCTGTGGCTGTGGTAGGTATACAGACCTTTTTATTTGCTCTCTTGATCGTCCAAAAAGGCTTCTACGGCTTTTCGTGTCACTGCTCCTGTATTTGTACCATGGTTGGCACAGAATCGCTTTAAACGGTCACTCTGTGCCTTTGTCAGCCTGTAGTAGTGTCGTTCTGTTGCCGCGTTTTCACCTTTGGGCGGTCTGCCCATCCTGCTAATGCTTCTCACCTCCTTTTGTGTTATGGCATCATCTTATTTTTTAGCCGCTATAAAGTCAAGCACTTTTTGTTTTCCAGAAATATTTTTTCGACTAAGTAGGAACTTCACCTTATACATTCCAGACCCCTGTATAGCCTTATGTGCCGTGTGACCGTGTATTTTGCCGTTTACGTGGTTTCATGGTTTCACTGATAAAAGTATCGTCTGCATGGTTACAATCAATTCTAGGGGCATTGTAGACGGTCACAGCCGTGTCTGTGTGTTGTTCTCCTCTGCTATTGGTTACTGTGTTGCTTGTCTTTCTAGTTGTTGCAAGCACTTTTTTGCAGATGCTCCATTTTTCAGTGTGGCAATATTATAACATGGTTTTCTCTGTGAGAAAGTAGGAATGGAATTTTCTCTTTTGTTTGTACAATTCATACAGACATTTCTTAAAAACTTTTTTCCTAGTGGCTTTTCGTGTCTGAAATGGCTCAAACTATTCGGTAAACTCTTGTTTTGCGCACAGTTCACCGAGTATCCCTATAAAGAAAGCTAAAATATGTCAATATAGTGATACTTTTGTTAATTAGTCATTGTCTGACAATTTGATTTTTTAGTTTTTTTTCGATATCCGTCCATGCAGATCTGTTTCGCCATGTCAATGGAAATTTCGTAGTCCTGCAATTCCTGTCTTGCTAGGGTGTTAAATTCTTTACACCCTACATAATCTGTATTTTCTTCAAATCCTATTCATCCGTGTTTTTTACTGGCAATGATGCTTTAAAAAGTCTCCATACATCACTGTAAATCTCTCTGTATGTCTCAATTCTGCTTCCGTTCAATTTCTGACTCCTCCATGATTTGAAATTTCTTTTGCCAATAACGTTCTTGTATCTCTCGCCAACGTTCTGGATTGCGCTTTCTCCACTCTCTCATATAAGCGGCTTTAGCTTTGTTTGCTTCTGAAGTCACTCACTCACTCCTCTCTTGTTGATACTGTTTTTTACCGAAACCATACAGCTTTATACCTCAAAAGCCTTGTAATATCAACATTTATCACGTCTTTATACAAGAGAAATATTTCTTGCACAAGTTACGTTTTCAGAACCTTAACAATTCTAAACTTTTCTTGATTACAATTTCAATTTTTTTACCTTTTCCGTGTCATGTGGCACTTTCCCATAAGCTACATTGAGTCCGTCAACCTCCTGCACGTATAGGTCGGAATCTGGATAGTATTTGAACTCTGTTTCATATGTTCCCTTTCCAGAACGATTTTTTAGACACACAAGCTTTATTTCTCTGTGTCCGTCCTCTGAATCTCCAGATCGCGCCCTGTTGATGGCTTCACGTTTTTCATCATCTTTCTTCATGGCTTCAATTCCTTTAATATCAAATTGCAAGCCCCAAACAACCGCGGCTGTGTATTCAATGTCTCCGCTTTCTTTCAAGCTCTCAAAGCTCACAGACTGTAGATAGCTGGCGCGGTTCAAGCTCGATATAACAAAGATCGCGGTTGTGTAATGTATACATAACTGTTTTAGCGCGGTCATAATGGACTTCATAAGCTCTTTTGTTGTAAGTCGTGCCTGTTCCGCTGTTGGCTGAATCACTTGCAGATAGTCGATAATGACAATTGGAGTTCTTCCAGTCTGTTTAATATACGTGTCAAGAAACTCGCTGATGTTATCAATCGTACTGCTGAAATTGCCCTCAATGACGTTCATGCGGTCGCTGATCGTGGCTTTATACAGTTCTATTGCATGTTTTAATTCTTCTGGATGCAGTCCATGTCTCATGTCTAACGCGGTAATGTGCCGTGTTGGTTGCTCCTGTCTCAACAGTCTCGAAAAGCTCTTTGTTACAATTTCAAGCCGTGATTGCTCCAAACTGAAATACAGCACATCTTTTCCAGATGATGCAATATTATCCGCAATCTGTAAACAGAAAGTAGTTTTTCCCAACGATGTAGCCGCGGCAACTGTGTAAAGGTCTGGCTCAATTCCTCCGCTGATTTCATCCAACTTTGGGAATCCCGTTTTTACTTTTCCAAAGCTCTGTAGCCGTTCAATATCCGCAAATAGTTGGCTGTCGATGTACTCAAGGGTATTTCCTGCTGTGATATCTATAGCAGATCGCGTCCCTGTCAGCCGTGCAACGTGTTCTGCTATCTTTTTGGAATCTTTTACATCTCGGATAAGCTCCCAACCATTCTTGTAGATCGCGCCTTGCGTGTTTAGAATCTGGCTTATTTCATCTCTAGAGTTCTTGTTCGTATAGCATAGAACCCAGGTAACGCGGTTAAGGCGGTATGGGCAACTTTGTAAATATTTGATTAGTTCGTCCGTTCCATCTGTCGGAACAAAGCACATATATTTTTCTGCGTTGTCGATTCTCTCTGCTAGCGCATTCATGTCTGTCAAGAATATGTATTCGATTTTCATGTTAGCATTTGTTAGCACATCGTCTAATATTTTTACGTTCAATGTTCTATCCTCCAATTTTTGAAACTAGCAGAGGGGCTTCAAGCCCTCTGCATTTGATTGATATTAATTAAGCGTGCCGTTAGCCGTAAGGCGAAAACGGCTAAGCTGTTATATATACTTATATATACTTATAGGAAAATGACCCCTCGCAAACCCTTTATTTATGCGGTTTCTAGAAAGTGGGTGTGTCATTTGTCGTGGGCATTTGTGTCATTTGTCGTGGGCATTTGTGTCATTTGTCGTGGGCAAACATGTGTTCAAGAGTCAAATAAGTTACTGATATATTTTAACATTGTTTGCTATTGTCAACATTAAAACACACTGTCACGCTGTCCTTGTCCGCCTTGTAATTTGCAATATGACCACAACTTACATAGTAGCTTAATAAAGTTCCAACGGTCTTTGGCAATCTCCTTTTTAAGCTGTTCCTTGCGTCCCTCGTTGTCGTATCTTTGGGTGCAATCTCTTCAAGTATTGTCTCGTATAATATAACGTTTGACAATGCAGACTGCTTCTTTTTTGTAGTTTTTGCGGTCGCCTGTGTTCGTGGTCTTGCTCCTGCAATTCTTTCAAGCAAATAATCTTCAAGCTTCAAGTTGGTATCTGTCTTTTTGAGTGGTGTTTTCCAAACTTCAAGCGGAAATGTTGTTAGTTGCTTTCGTCCCTCTGCAAAATCTAATAATATTGGCTTGCGTGTGATTCTAATTACTTTGTCCGTCCAATTTCCATTGATTTTGCACTGTGCATCTTCTGAAGATAGTAACGTCGAATTATAAATTGTGTCAGTAACAAGTGGATATTTGTAGTTTTTTACTTCTTCTGTGTTATTTATAGTCAGTGCCGTGAATCGCATTTTAACGATGCTATCATAGATTTTTTTTGATTCGTCCGCTTTCGGGTTGCTTCCAGACATTCCCATTGTTCGCCAGATCATTGGAATCGAGAAAGTTTTATTACCTGCATTGTATAACGCGGAAACTGCATAATATACACGTTTGTCGTAAGCCGTCAAGTTTCTCCCTAGCTTCAAACCTGCTTGTTCAAGTCCTGCAAAATTGATAGTACAGCCGATGTTAATCTCTTTGTCTTTGGTATGTGATACGTTAACTTCTGCATCTATGGAACTGTCTATGTCCCATACTATACGGTTGATTTTGTCAACTGGATATTCAACAACCTCTGTTTTTTTCGTGTGAACATTAAGCAGATCGTTGATTTTCTCAATAATTTCTTGTCCATCTTCTCCGCCTATGCTGATTCGTAACCGCTTTTTTTCTATAAGCTCCATCAAGGTATCAACCGTGACAGACAGCTTTTGTTTGTTATCTTCATTAAGGCTTGCAACAAATTCTTTGATTTCTTTCTCACTCATGTTTTCGTAACTCCTTTACAAGCTCCCAAATCGATAGTAGCTCATCCAATCTAAGAAGTTGGAGTTCATCAATGATATTTCTTTTAATGTCCATTTTTTATACC
>CAVCPW010000156.1:0-14463 GCA_963604075.1 Anaerovoracaceae bacterium
TTACTATTGTGGTGCCTGTGTAATGGCTTGTCCACGACCGGGTGCAATCAGTTTAAATCATCCGCTTCGCAACCGTGCAAAGTTTGTTCCGATTATTTCACAGTAACTGATAATGATATGATTTTTTGCTGGGAGGTTCTTCTCTAAGTGAGCCTCCCGGCAAAACTATTCTATTACATGTCAAGTGGATATTCGTAATCCGCTTCGCTACTTGCTTGATTTGGTTAAAAATGAATTCATTTGCATAGCAAGTATTTCTTGCCAAGACAAAAAATCCCCCGCTACTGATCAATCACAAAATCAGTAACGGGGGATTCTTTTTATTTCACGTTTTCTTCTAATTCATTCTTAAACGAACTATTAAAATCTTTTTGAACCCTTCAGAATTATTCAGCAGCCTTCTTGCTTTCTGGAAGTGTTGTGCTGTTTCCAGCCTGGAATGCTTCAAGTCTTTCATCGATAACTTCCTGATAACCCTGATCTAAGTATTCCTGTGTATACTGCTCATACAGTGCATCAAACTCATCCGGTGAGCACATGGTCAACTTGTCTCTGTACTCCTTGTAAAGTTCGCCAAGTGTTGTCTGATACTCAGACTGTGCAGAAATTACTACAGAGAACTGGCAGTCACTTAAACCATACTGATCAGCAATTGCAAGACGATCATAATAGTACTGAATGATATCATCGGTGAAGTTCTGCGGCAGATCCTGCGGAGTATCAGCCTTGATATTCTCTTCAACAGTATCGAATGTTCTCTTTTCCTTTATGATACACCAATAGTCCTTACTATTGTTATAGCCCTGCTTGTAGTCGCCACTGTAATCACTTACGGTAACCGGGTTGCCATCTTCATCTAAGTTGTAGTTCTCGCCTTCAATACCCCACTGGAAAGTGTACAGGTTATCTGGCTGGCTTAACCACTCCATGTACATCCATGCAGCCTTAATCTCATCGTCAGTTGCGGTGCTTGAGAAACCAACGATCATACCGAATGGGTTCTCTGCTCTCCATGCTGGAACCGTTACGATACCATCTTCTCCAGACTCATCAACCTCTGCGTTGATTGGAGTAATTGCTAACTTTCCATCTGGATTCTGCTCATAGAATGCAGTCAGGAAATCAGTACTTGCACTTACATAACCACTGTAGCTATAGCTCTTGCCATTTACGAAGTTTGCCTTTGCAGTCTCAGAGTCGATGATATAATACTCTGGATCAGTAACACCAGAGTTATAATCCTCATTTGCTCTCTTTAACAGGTTGTAGTTCGGTTCCCATCCAAGTGACGGAATGTTGTAGTCACCGTACATAGCCCACTCTTCTTCGTTGCATGGATAGGTTCTGTATGCCTGATTCTGGTCAGAACCAACACCTGTAATCATTGTGCCTCCGCCCGGATGCTCACAGATACCAGCGTCCATAATCTTCTGCATAGCATCAAGATACTCAGCACGAGTTGTCGGTACATGATCATATCCAACTTCCTCTAACCAGTCCATACGAACGAATGTCTGATAGGAATAAACGGTATCATAATATGGTCTCTCAGCCAGCGCGAAGTAAGTTTCACCTCCAAGTGTGCTATACTGAAGTCTTCCGCCCTCCTCCATGGATGCATAATAGGTAGGTGCGATCTCTTTGAAATCTTCCATATCAAATGTTGTCAGATATCCGTCATCTGCCCACTGAGCTACCTTCGGATAATCATACTCCATCAGGATGGTTGGCAGGTTCTGATCAGCCGCAAGCAGTGCGTAAGATGTCATAACGTCACTTCTGGTAATCGGAACATATTCAACCGTAATGTTGTACTTATCACCAAAGTTCTCCTGAATCCAGTTGGTCCAGTAGTTGTCGGAAACATCCGGAACGCCCTCAGCACCTCTGTCATAAACTGGAATTCTCAGAGTCACGGTCTCTGCAAATGGCTCCCAATCAGTTGTGGAAGAAGTAGCCTCTGCTGCAGAACTAGCTTCCTCGGTACTTGTCTCTTCTGCCATTGCCGGAATGCATCCTGCAACCATGGCGCCTGCCATAGATACGGCGAAGACCTTACGAAGATTCTTTTTCATAGTAAATTTCCTCCTTTTATTAAAGATTCGTTTATATTGCATCACAGTTTTCAACGCTGCGATTACATATCTTGACTTACTTATTTTTCCCTTTGTTGTCAAAACTTTGATGTCACTCTTTTTAATGAAAACCCTTTTTATAACCGATCAGCCCTTTACAGCTCCGATCATAACGCCCTTAACAAAGTACTTCTGCAAGAACGGATATACGCAAATGATCGGAATGGTAACAAACATGATACATGCTGCCTGAAGTACCTCAGGTGTACTCGTAACAACAATATCACCTGACAGCTGTGCTGTCTGCGCCTCAGATGCTGAAGATACAAGCTGTGATAACTTATACTGAACCATCTTCAAAGACTCAGAACGAATATAGTACTTATTATCCGCATATGCATTCCAACGACCTACTGCGTAGAACAAAGACAACGTAGCCAGAATCGGCTTTGACAGCGGAAGCACGATCTTCCATATAATCTGGAAATTAGTTGCTCCATCAAGGAATGCTGCCTCCTCCAAGCTGTCCGGGATGTTAGACTGGAAGTATGTCTTCATAATCAGCATGTTGTACGGTGCGTAAATAAGTGGAAGAATCAAAACCCATACAGTATCTAGCATATGTAAGTCAGAGTAGAGCAGGTAGGTAGGAATCAAACCTGCACTGAAGTACATAGGGAACATCAAAATGAATGTAAAGAATGTTCTTCCTTTTAATCTCTTTCTTGACAGCGGATATGCTGCACAAGTACAAGCAATCATACCCATAAGAGTAAACAATAATGTTACTATTACACTATAAACGAAAGAACGAACCATGGAACCATCTTCAAAAATAGAAGCATACGCATCTACATTAAATCCGATTGGCCAGAAACTAACTTTCTTTGCAAGTACAGCTGTATTGCTGGAAACTGATTTCGCCAGCAAATGAATGAACGGGACAACGCAAGTCGCACAGAGGATCACAAGGATGACCACCATCACGACGTCGCTGACATGAAATTTCGTTATGGCTCTGCTACCATCGGTAACAATGTCATTTTCTTTGTTTTTCTTTGCCATGACAACTCACCCTCCTTATAATAATCCTTCCTCACCAAGCATCTTTGCGATACGGTCAGACAACAAAACAAGTACAAGTCCTACCAGAGACTGGAAGATACCAACTGCGGTTGCCATACTGAACTTTGCGCTCGCAAGACCCTTGTCGTAAATGTAAATCGCAAGCTGATAAGAGAAATCCTTAACCTGCGTATTTCCAAACTGATCCAAACGCTCGTAGTTACTTCCCATGACCTTACCAAGGTTCATGATAAGCAGGGTAACAACTGTTCCCTTGATACCAGGAAGAGTAATGTTCCACATTCGCTGCCAACGGTTTGCACCATCGATCATGGCTGCTTCATAAAGCTCACCACTGATACCTGTAATCGCTGCCAGATAAATAATGGTACCCCAGCCCATTCCCTGCCATACACCAATCAGCAAATAAGTTACTGCCCAGTGCCATTTCTCTGTCAGGAACGGAATACCTTCCTTAATAATACCCGCATTCATAAGAAATACGTTTACCATACCAGTAGACGGACGGAACATCTGATAAGCAACACTTCCTACGATAACCCAGGAAAGGAAATGCGGCAGATACAAAATCGTCTGCGTAACTTTCTTAAAACGAGGAAAACGAAGCTCGTTTAAGATCAATGCCAGAATAATCGGCATTGGGAAACCAACTACCAGGTCTAAGAGGTTGAATGCGATAGAACTCTTTAATGCACGAATGAAGTCCTTATCCTTGAATACCTTGCGGAACGTATCCCATCCTACCCACTTACTTCCGGCATAACCTTTGGCAGGCTTATAGTCCATGAAGACCATACGAATGCCGCCATATGATGCATAATTGAAGATCACAACTAAAGCAACAGGAATCATCAAAAGCAGATACAACTGCCAATCCCGTTTCAAAGCATTTGCCCAAGTCGTCTTTGTCTTTACGCCCTTGCTAACTGTCGCTTTTGCCATAGTTTATCTCCTCCTTCCTTTTTTTATAGTGCAATGTGTCACACTTAATTGTTTTTATTGTAGCATACTCTATCATTTTTTCTAGTCAAAGCTTTGCAGATACTATGCAGTTTCAACCATTTTCATATATTTTTTATACAATTGCAATGCTATAACGAGTTTCAATTTGACAAAGATACACTATTCATGTAAAATATAATTATAAAAAGCAGATGATTTTGCATAAAATCAACATTACTAATGGAGTGAATTATGGCAAAACAAAAAAATATTATTACCGAATTTCGTAATTATCCACTTCGTGTTGAATTTCCGATCCTGCTGTTGACCGGAAATCAGTGGTGGATTTCAGATATTCCAAGCGAAAATCTTCATTTTCATAATTGTCTTGAGATTGGTCTGTGTCACGAGGGAGAAGGCACTCTTATTATTCAGAAGAAATCCAGCCATTTTTCAGCAGGCGATCTCACTTTTATTGCACGAAATATTCCTCACACAACCTATAGTGCACCTGGCACACAAAGCCGCTGGACCTACCTATTTGTCGATGCACAAGAACTCCTTGACCCACTGATGGGCAGCTATGCAAAGCAAGCATCGGAGCTTCTTCGAAAAATTAACACGGCACTTCTGCTTCCGGCAGGTCACAATCCGTCTGTCTCATTCTATTTTGGTCAGATTTGCCGTGCCATTCAGGAGAAGCCAACAAACCATCACTTAAAAGTGCGCTCTGATTTTCTTTCAATGCTGATTGATCTTACTGATACGCTTCCTGCGCAGGTTTCAACTCCAGAAGATCCAAATCCGTGGGGTGGTACCACTTCTACGCTCTCGATTGTACCAGCACTTGAGTATATTAAGCAGAATTATATGACGAGCTTTTCGATGGATTACCTGGCAGAACTGTGTGGCTTAAGTCCAACACATTTTCGCCGTATATTTAATCTGGCAATGGGCCGCAGCCCACTCGAATACTTAAATACCGTACGCATCAATAAGGCATGCTATTTGCTTCGTTCTACAGAGGATTCCATCTTGAATATCTCAGAGGATGTCGGTTTTCACTCAATCTCAAGTTTTAACCGCTATTTCAATCGCATGATTGGTATGTCACCAAGAGAATACCGTTGCTGTGACAGCCAGGATGAGCGCCTGCAAAAAGCAAAAATCATGAAATTTAATGGCTGGATGGAGGCTGAAAAATAAAGCCGCAAAGCAAGAATAAGAAATCCTATAAAAATAACACATAATAAAAAAAGAGGAACTTCCCACTTCTGGATGTTCCTCTTTCTTCTATAATATAATAATCATTGCTGATGTCAATGATATTCGCAATCTGCTTCGCTACTTGCACTTTTATAAATACTTACTGTTCCTCTGCAGGCTTTACCTTTCTCGGACGACCTCTCTTTTTCTTTGCAGATGCTTCCGCTGATGGTGCTGGCTCAGCTGGTATTTCCTTTGCAGATTCTGCTTTCTTCTCTGCCTCAATCTCTGCCTTCTTGCGGCGGACTCTCTTCGGCTTTTCTGCCGGTGCTTCTGTGGACTCTGTTACTTTAGCTGGCGTTGCCTCTGCTGCACTCTCCTCTGGCTTTACCTTTCTCGGACGACCTCTTCTCTTCTTTGCAGGGGCAACCTCTTTCGGGGATTCTTCGTCCTCAATTCTGCAGAATGCTGCCGCTGTACGGCTTGGCAGATAAGCAAAAAATCCGGTTCTTTCGTCTGGAAGCTCAATAGTGTTATAAATAACATCCTCTGCAATACGATCCTGTCCTCCAAATCTGCCTTCATCAGAAGTCAGAACAGCATGATACTTTCCAGCCTCGGATACTGGAACGAAATAACCCTCGAAAGAACGGTTCGGATGGAAGTTGAATGTAAATACTACATTGCCCTTCTCATAAATCATCATATTATCCTG
The DNA here is from genome assembly GCA_963604075.1 of Anaerovoracaceae bacterium. GTDB lineage: Bacteria > Bacillota > Clostridia > Lachnospirales > Lachnospiraceae > Anthropogastromicrobium. Next base: position 6,025 of record CAVCPW010000156.1, read on the forward strand.
TTGATGTACCCACATATTATATGGATTCTCATCCTCTAAGATATGATGCTCCTTGGTGAATGCAATCATCGCCTTATCGAAATCATTTAACCAGCAATACTTAAGATCCTTGTTATCAACTAAACTCCACTGACGTCTGCAATAATGATAACTCCATCCATTTCCTTCTCTTGGGAAATCGATCCATTCAGGATGACCAAACTCGTTGCCCATGAAGTTCAGATAGCCCTCACCTCCAAGTGTCATCGTAATAAAGCGAATCATCTTGTGAAGTGCAATGCCTCTGTCAATTATGTAGTTCTGAGTGTTCTTCTCCATAGACCAATACATTTCCTTGTCGCACAAGCGGAACATGATGGTCTTGTCTCCTACGAGTGCCTGATCATGTGACTCTGCATATGCGATAACCTTCTCGTGTGGTCTGTGACTGGTCAGCTCATGCCAAAGCTTCCACATATCCCAGTCCTCATCCTTATATTCCTTTAAGAACCTAATCCACATATCAGGAAGACCCATTGCAAGACGATAATCAAATCCAACGCCACCCTCGTCGATCGGAATGCACATACCCGGCATACCAGACATATCCTCTGCGATTGAAAGTGCACCCTTTTTATATGTATGGATGAGTTCATTTGCCAATGTCAGATATGTGATTGCCTCGATATCAGTATTCATTGAGAAATACTTATCATAATGGTCAAAGCATGTTCCAAGGCCGTGATCGAGATACAGCATACTGGTGACACCATCGAAACGGAATCCATCAAAGTGAAACTCCTGCATCCAATACTTTAAGTTTGAGAGTAGAAAATGCAGGACCTCATTTTTTCCATAATTAAATAATTTGGTATCCCATGCCTGATGATAACCTCTTGCTCCACTGTGGAAAAACTGATAATCTGTTCCATCAAATTCATTGATGCCTTCGCGTGTATTCTTTGCCGCATGTGAATGTACCACATCAAGCAACACACGAATTCCCATATTATGCGCTTTATTTACCAGATATTTCAGGTCCTCCGGCATGCCGCTTCTGGATGCCGGTGCGAAAAAGCTTCCAATCTGGTAACCAAATGAACCGTAGTAAGGATGCTCCATAATGGCCATAATCTGGATTGTGTTATATCCAAGATCCTGGATGCGCGGAAGTATATTATCTGCAAACTCAAGATAAGAGCCAACCTTTCCCTCTTCTTGAGCCATGCCTACATGACACTCATAAATATACGGCGGCAGTTCGCTGCAAAAATCCTGATCCGTCCACTCAAAAGGTGTTTCAGGATCATATACCTCTGCACTCCACTGGTATGTTTTCGGATCCTGTACAACTCTTCTCGCATACAGCGGGATACGCTCAAGCTCCTGTCCCTCATGCTCAACGATTGCTAAAACTTTACAACCGTTCCACAGGGTATCCTTTGACAGTTTCAACTCGAAAACGCCATTTTCCATCTTCTCCATAGGATGCTTTCTGTGATTCCAGCCATTAAACTCGCCTGCCAGATACATCTTTGAAGCACCAGGTGCCCACTCACGGTAAACCCAGCCTTCCGGTGTTCTGTGTATACCAAAGTACTCATGTCCATTGGCAAAATCCACAATAGATCCCTTTGCGCCAACCAGTTCCTCTCTTTTCTTGTGATAGCTATTGACGCGCAGATCCAGATCAGCTTCATAAAGCTTCAGCACATCATCGTATTCCATAATCTTGTACTTCATAACTTTCCTTACCTTTCCGGTTCCCACAAAACCTTTTCTGAAATTACGAATAGACAGATATATAATACACCTTTTTCAGTTTTTCGTCAATATCTCTATGAATATTCGTGTTTTTTTTGACATCATCGTACAATTTCCATAGTTTCCATGTGCAAACTTGGGAGCATTTTGGAATATATATTGAGTGTCTTTTCAATAATGCTGCCACTCTCATACGCCTTTACTAACTGACGCAGTTCGCTGATTCTCTCGGCTAACTTTTTGCCATCATCCGTATCAGCGACAAGGATGCGTTGCTCCATTTCCTCCGTAATCTGAAGAGTTGGCATTTCATCCTCATCAGGCTGCAACATTGGGTGTGTGATATAATCGTGGTGCTGCGCCAGTGCCAGATAATGTGAATTGAAAATCAGAGTATAACCTGCAATTCCTGTTTTTGTCTGATAGGCCTTTGACAATCCTCCATCAATAACGTAGAGCTTTCCATTCGCCTTAACCGGCTTTTCACCATCTTTCTGACGCACTGGTACATGACCGTTTATGATATGACCGTGTACCTCATCCACACCAAACTCTATTAATATACGCTCACACACGCGAGGATCAACACTCAGCTGATAATAGCTATTATAAATTTCCTCGTGTAATGCCTTTTCTTTCGTAAAATAGCGCTCAAATGCAGACATACGACTCTTGCCAAACAAAGGCGATTTCGCGCTGCACCACAGAAGCCACATTTTGTCAACATTATTTTGCTTATCAGGGTGACCCTTCGGCAGAAAATAAGCTTCCCTCGCTGCCTTTTCAAGACGGTCAAGCAATGCCTTTCCTGAATATGCCACACCATCTACCTCGACCTGTTCAAAGCTTCCATCCTCGTTCATAGGAATACAGCCATGGAACAATAAATTTCCATTCATGCACAAATACATACTTCCGTTGCTGTAAAGGAAACGCACATGGCGCTGCAAAGCCTCACTGTGAGCAAAGGAGGCCGCAAGTACATCCATTAACTGTGTCTCCTGTGATGTGAGTACGAGCGGATTTTGGGGATCTACCGTTGGGAAATTTGTATCAGTTAGCGGACAGGTAATACCATTGTATTGGTAAATTCCCTTCTCATAATCAATATGCTCAAGTAAATTTCTATCCTCCATATGATATTCCGGATGACGATGCACCATTTGCCCAATCAGTTTGAGTTGAATGATTGCCATCGCCTTATGCATTTTTGCAGATAAACTTGTCGCCACCTTGTCGTACACATTTTCATCAAGAATCTGTGGTTGGAAACGCTCACATGGATCATCACGATACGCAACTGATGCAAAATCGGACAGCGGACGAAGATTGATTCCGTAACCATCCTCAAGACAGTCAAAATTATTGTAGCTAATACCCATACGCACGACATTTGCAATCAGAATGCGATTGCCACTTGCAGCTCCCATCCAGGAAATGTCGTGATTGCCCCACTGAATATCAACATCACCACGCTCAATCAATTTCTCCATAATGCGGTCCGGTCGCGGCCCTCTATCAAAAATATCACCTATCACATGAATCCAGTCCATCGTAAGACTGCGAATCAACTTACAAAACTGTGGAATAAACGTACCCGCAAGACCGCTTGTCACAACTGCATCAATGATTTGACTGCAATACTCGAGGCGACCTTCATCTTTCCCCGGATAAAGCAATTCTTCCATTAGATATTCATACTCATGTGGAATCTTGCTGCGCACATGCACTCGGGAATATTTCGCGCTGACACCGCGGCACAGCTGCGTCAAATAAAAAATCGTTTTTTTCGTCCACTCATCAGTATCGTAACCATACTCATGCATAAGGCTCAGTACCTTAACCGGAGCGTAAATCAGATTGGCTAGCTGGTTTTGCTGTGGATTTGTCAAGACACCATCAAATTGAAGGCGAATTTTCTCACGGATTACACCTGATGCGCCGTTCATCAGCTCTGAAAAGCCCTTATACTCACCATGCAGATCACTAAAAAAATATTCGGTGCCTTTTGGCAGGCCACTCATTGCCGTCAGATTTGCAATCTCACATAGTGCTGACTGGCGGTTTGGATACTCTCTGGCTAGTAGCTGCAGATATCGTTCTTCCATAATTACCTCCCTTTTTGCTTATACTGTCTGTATCGCCATTTGCCATACCCGCAAGCGAAACAGACGACATTCATACATATATTATGCTGCAAAAAAAGGTAGCTGCCCAAAAGCAGCTGCCCTTTTCACGTCCTGACAGCATAGCTGCGAACTTTTATCTTTTGTTCATATATTTACTATACTTACTTGGTACTAGGGCAAAATATCTTTCGCCCCCAACACTATTACTTTGTCTCAACCTCAAGGCTGATGCCGTACTCATTTAGAATCTTCTCAAGCTCTGTAGTATCAAGGCCTGCACCCTTCTTTGCAATATATGCTGCCTTAATCAGATCAAAGGCTCTCTTCTGTCCGCTTCTTCCAAACTGAATCAATGCCTGCAAATTATTCTCAACGTTGCTTACGAATGCTTTCTGAAGTCCCATACGCGCCAGCGCCTGGAATGCAAGATAGATATTATCGAAGCTCTTATCCTGGCTCTTTTCAAGCAACAGGCTCAGAGCCAAACGGCCAATTCTCTCTCTACTCTTTGCAGAACCATTCTCTTCGATATTCTCGATGTCAATCAGGTTGCTGACATCTTCGTTCGGATACAGATCAAGTGCCATCTGCAGCTGATACAGACGATCCAGACGATCCTGTGGAATTGCTTCCTCGCCCTTTTCCTTCTTAATTGCAGCCAGCTCCTCTGCAATCGGCAGACCCTCAATCAGGAAATTAATAAAGTTTCTGCTGACTGATCCTGCAAATGTGGAGGACTCAACTTGCTTAAACTTACTCTTTAACAGTTCCTGAATAGACAGATCGAACTCGTCATTGTCAAGCTCTTTGTAATTGGCATGTGTGATCAGTTCCTGTAACAAGAAAAGGAAATGAACAGTATCAATCACATTCTCATCAATCGCTTTGAAGCTATCAATAAAGCCCTGAACATTTCCAAGTCTTGCCTGTGCCTCAGTGCGAAGAACCACAACCGGCTGATAGTTTCGATTATCTTTTGGGAACTTATCCGCAAGTTCAATGATCTTCTCAAAATCTCTTGCGTTGTAATTTGCAAGTAATTCCATGTAATCGGTATCCGGTGCGTTCTTCTCCTTCAACAGTGCTAACAGAGCAAAACTCTGATCAGCCTTCTGTGCACGAAGTGAACGGAAGAAACGGCTGTTTAACTGAGGAATACCTAACTTGTCCATATTCTGGGTATAATCAGTCACAAAGTGCTCTGCAATAGTCACTTCAATGGCTCCAACACCTTTATCTAAGCTGTCTAGCAGTGCGCTAAGCAAACGGTATTCATTGCGAAGCTTCAGATAACGCACGCGCAGCACATCGCTGGAAAAAACCTCCTGGCGATTTGGATGATCATTCTGGAACTCCTTTAACTCCTCGTCCTTCTTTACAAAGAGCATCATAAAATATACAAGCTCCGGCTCCTCACCAAATTTGTAGGAACTGAGCGGACGATACATTGGTGTTAACGGTGCATGCTTTTTGCCTGCATAATTCTGCTGAAAATGCTTGAAAAAGCCTTGACGATCCTCTACTCTGTACTGGCTGCTCTTACCGGTAAACCAGGAAATTTCATTCTCAATGCCTTCCATCTTTTTACGGAATTTGTGGTTCTCCAGCGTCTTATTATAATCCTGAAGGATCACCTGTCTATATGGATTTTTAAGCAGCATTTTTGCTGCCTGCATTTTTTCCTCTGCCATTTGTTACCTCTCTTTCGCTGCCATGCAGCTTTTTTATGTGATTTCTGCACCTATCATATCACAAAATTTCAAACAATTCAATTCAATTTTACCAATTTCATCTAATAGATGCGAAAAAGCATGTTACTGTTCACAAGACACCCACTAACAAAGAATGCCAACCTGAAGATTTTCTCATCAGATTGGCACTCTTTTATTCACTATTTAATATAGTTCATTACTATAGCTCAATTTTTCTAGTTTATTTGATTATAATTTTATTTTAAGGTTCTTTGGTCCAAATCCAAGTGGAAGAATTTCCTTTAAGGTCATGATTTTGTAATTGCTCGGTGATGTTCCCAAAATGATTGGAAAAGTCTCGTAATCGCAAAATTCCATCATTACCTGGCGGCACACACCACACGGAGCGGTCAATTCAAGGTCACCCCCCTCTGGTCCTGCCACAATAGCAATCGCCGCAAAGGAACGCTCTCCCTCACTAATTGCCTTGAAGAATGCAGTACGCTCTGCACAATTGCTCGGCGTATAACCTGCATTTTCAATGTTACAGCCACGATAAACCTTTCCACCGGCTGTAAGAAGCGCTGCGCCTACCTGAAAATGTGAATACGGTGTATATGCCATCTTTCTGGCCTCAATTGCTTCTTTCATTAAACTTTCTGCGTCGATATTCATATATAGTTCCGTTCTGCCGGGCAAGCATTCACCCGGCAGCCTTTCTTACCTTATTCTATTGGATATTTTCAATTATTCCAATTACTTGGACTTGATATACGGCTTTCCATTTGCGGCCGGAACTCTTGCCTTGCCGACAAATAACACCAGTGCAAGAATGGTTACAATATATGGAATCATAGAAATCAGGTTTGGAGAAATAATGTTGCTGGTTCCTACAAGAACTTTTACGCCGCTACAAAGGCCAAATAACATACATGCAAGCATCGCACCGTGAGGTGTAAATTTACCAAAGATAACAGCAGAAATAGCCATAAAACCCTGTCCTACGATAACGGCAGGACGGAACTGATTTGTAGTTGCCATCGTGATATATGCGCCGCCAAGACCTGAGAAAAATCCAGATACAATAACCGCAATGTAACGTGTTCTTGTTACATTAATACCAAGGGTATCACAAGCCTTTGGATGCTCACCGACTGCACGAAGACGAAGGCCGAATCTTGTCTTATAAAATACAAACCAGACAACTGCAACACAAATAAAGCACAGATAACCTGCCACATGGATATTTAAGACATTATTCCAAAAAGAACCTGCCGGGAATACACCATCAAGCAATTTAGGAAGACGACTGGCAGAATCAGTAATCGCCGGTGTATCGGTACTATCTTCAAACAGCACACGGCAGATAAAAATTGCAATACCAGGTGCCAGGAAGTTAATTGCAGTACCTGAAATGGTCTGGTCTGCATTACAGGTAATGCATGCAAATGCATGAATCACAGCAACAAGTGCACCTGCCACACCTGCAAGAACAAAGGCAAGCCATGGCGCACCCGGGATAAAATAACAAAGAGCTGCTCCGGTAAATGCACCTACTGTCATCATTCCCTCAATACCGATATTAACAACACCGCTTCGTTCAGAAATACAGGAACCAAGCGCCGCATACAGAAGCGGAGGCGTTGCGATCAGCATCGCATTGATCAAAAGTCCAAGATCTTTTATAAATTCACTCATCTTACTTTTCCTCCCTTATGTAACTTCTTCTGGGCAAATGCCTTGAATATATGTGAGATTGCGATAATTAAAACAATCGCACCCATTATAATATCAAGAACCTCCTTCGGTGCTCCGACAAGGTTTAACTTGGAACCGCCATACTTCATTGCACCATAGAACAAGCCTGCAAAGATACATCCGATTGGGTTGGAGCTTGCAATCAACGCAACTGTAATTCCCTGGAATCCAAAGCTTTCCTGTCCGGAAAACTGTGCGATATGCATTGCATTTCCAAGAATCTGAATTGCGCCTCCGATACCTGCTAACGCACCTGAAATTGCAAGTGCCTTCATAACTGATGCGCCCGCATTAATACCGCCATATTCCGCTGCATGGTTATTGAAACCAACACTTCGAAGCTCATAACCAAGCGTTGTCTTATTAATAATGTACCAGATAATTATCGCAGCAATCAGTGCAAGGATAATACCGTAGTTTGTAGAACTGCATCCGGTCATCTGACGCACTGACAGTGGCATCAACATCTTCGCGTTATCCAAGATATCAATTGTTGTTTCCTTTGCATTTGCCTTGATACCCGGAAGATTTACCACATAATTTGACAGATAATATGCAATCCAGTTCATCATAATAAACGAAAGGACCTCATTAATTCCTTTCTTCACCTTTAACAGACCACAAAATGCAGACCATAGCGCACCTGCTGCTGCAGCAGCAATCAGGCACAACGGAACAGTAATGATCGATGGAAGCGGACACCACAAACCAACTAATGTTGCTGCGAGACTTCCTACTACAAACTGTCCTTCTGCTCCGATGTTAAACACACCTGTACGAAATGAGAAAGCAACACTAAGACCGGTAAAAATAAGAGGCGTTGCATATACAACGGACCAGGCTATGAACTTTGGCTTACTGAAAATACCAGTAATAAGTTTTGCGTAAATAGTACCAGGATTCAGTCCTGCAATGGCAAGAATAATTGCACCTGTCAGAAATCCAATCAGGATTGCTAAAAGCGTGTAGACAATATTTCCTTCTAATATGCTTTTCTTATGCTTCATGATGCTTTCCTCCTGCCATCATAATTCCAAGGGTCTTCTCATCTGCACCTGCTGCCGGCATGCTTCCGGTGATCTGACCATCAAAAATAACCTCGATACGGTCGGATACAC
>CAVCPW010000157.1:0-19134 GCA_963604075.1 Anaerovoracaceae bacterium
TGATATGCTGCCATTGTATCATCCGGCTGTAAGTGCACTTCTTAATACTTTCAGTGAAATGGCATTGCAGAAGGGGGTGCAGCTGAAAATTGAAATTCATGACAACCTTCAATTTATAGCTTCATCAGTTTATGAAACGAATACTATTTTGGGAAATCTTTTGCAAAATGCGATAGATGAACTTGAATTGCATCCTGAAAATGAATCGAGAGAGATAAACCTCCTAATCATTAAACGCGGTAGATATAATATTATAAAAGTGTCAAACCAATGTCATTTGACACCCGAAGAAATGAGCCGGATATTTATGCCGGGATTTACCACAAAAAAATCTCATGAGGGATTGGGGCTAGCGAATGCACTGCGTATTGCAGAAAAATATGACGGAACAGTATATCCTGAATTTGAGGATCGGACGGTTCATTTTATTGCGAGACTGCCAATGAAGTCTTAAAAGGGTCAGGCGATAAGCCTGGCTTTTTTTGTTGCGGCTATTCGGTGCCGTGCGGAATCTAGGTGCGATTGTTACCATAATTTGAATGGATAATAACGGAATATACACGATTGATTACGAAATGCGCAAAGTGCATTTACTTGTATGCATATAGAGCTTTATAATAAATGTAGGCGGCAGCTTTTCGGCTTAACAGTGAAATTTATAAAAGTGCAAGAGCAAGTAGCGAAACGGATTGCGAATATCATTGACGCAGGCGAAAATTTGCAAAAGCCCAAAAATAAGAGAAAACACAGGAGGTATTGTTTATGGCAAGACTTGTAAAAATGTATGATTTTAAACAGTATGATCTGCCGGATGCACTATTTCAGATTAAAGTATATCAAAAAGATGTTGATCAGATGCTTTTTAAGGCAGAGGAACATTTTCTGACAATAGAGGAGCAGATGGGCGAGATACAAAAAGGTGATATTGTTGCAGTCTGTATTAAGAGCGAGGACAAACTTCTCACCAGTGATTGTGAGAGATTTTCAGTGGGAAAAGGCTTTTTCTCAGAAGAAATAGAGCAGGCATTGATCGGGAAGAAAAAAGGCGATATTTTTACAACAGAAGTAGATGGAAAAAAGGCAGAGATTACTGTTTTGTGGAGTAGACGACGCATTGTGCCGCAGCTGACAGATGAGATGGCTGCAAAGCTTGGGATTGAGGATGTGTCAAACAAAGAGGAGTATATCACGTATGTGATTTCTGAGCTTGAGAATGAGAGCAAGGAAAAGAAACAAAAAGCAATCTGGAATCTGGTAAGTAAGAGGCTGGCAGAGAATAGTGAATTTGAAATGGAAGCTGCTGAAGTCGAGAATCAGTTTGCAAAAGATATGGCATATCTTGAGGAAGAGTTTGGCGAAGACTTTGAGGAATTTATGAAAGCAAAGTATCATCGAAAGACACTTGAAGACTGCAAGCAGGCATATAAGAAAGAAATTGAGAAAACAATAAAGCTGTGTGCAATTGCTGCGCCAATGGCCATAGAAGATGGCGTCGAATGGTCCAGGGATGATTATGAGGCAGTGATTGCTGACATGGTTAATGATGAATATACAGAGGAAGAACTTAAAGAAAGCATGTCATATGAAGATTATGTAAAGCAACAGATGGAAGAATATCTTCGCAGTAAAGTACTTGAATATTTTGATGAGCGATTTACAATGACTCTGGTTAAATAAGGAGCAGCGGCATGAAAGAAAAGAGTAAAATACGAAAGCATCAGAACTGGAAGCAGTTTCGGATGTTAATAAAAAAGACAAAGCTGCCATATGGATGGATACTTCTGTGCATAGCTTCATCGCTTCTAGTGGCAGAACTTAATCTGCTTTTGCCCTCTTATACGGAAAAGATCACAGATGGAAATATTAGTGCTGGAATTGTAATTGCAACGATTGCTGTCTTGATGGGAGGCGCATTTGCTGATACTTTATACCAGTCAGTCTGTATGATTGTAAAGGGGATGATTTCTAAGCGTTTTCGTAGTACTGTATGGGATAAGGTGATTCGTCTTCCAATGCGTTTTTATGACGAGAATGGAACTTCGGAAATGATCAGCCGTGTAACAGAAGATACTACGAAGCTAAGTGATTTTCTGACAGACGATGTGGCAGGTCTTGTTTCAAATATCTACACGTTGGCAGGTACGATTATCATACTTTTTTCATATGACTGGCATCTGGTGCTTGCAGAGCTAATCATCATACCGCTTATTATTGCGATGGGCATTGTCAAAGGCCGCGTGGATTTTAAGTGGAATGATGCATTACAATGGCGCGTGGCAGAGCTGACAGGCGGCATTTCAGAAATCCTTGCCAATATCCCACTTGTGAAAACATTTGTGCAGGAGGAAAAGGCTACAAAGCAAAGTGAAGAAAAGTGTGAAGAACTTTTCAAAACAAAAATGAAAATGACGTGGATTGCGAATGCATTTTCTACAGTTTCTACGGTTCTTACCGTTGCAGAATCGCTGATTGTAATTTTGTTTGGTATTTTTCTGATCAGGAAGAATATTATTACAGTCAGTGTGTGGGTGGCGTTTTATCTTTATTCCACAAACCTGTCAGGAAGTGTTGACTCAGTGATGACCATCTGGAATGATTTAAAGACTGCACAGGGGGCTATGTATCGTATTGCTGAGCTGGCTTGTGAGGAAGAAGAGTCCTATGATGAGGGCAGTGTCTTTAAAAATGAAAACAAAGATATTTGCTTTAATAATGTTTCATTTGGATATGATGAAGATCCGGTTCTAAAAAATATAAGTTTTACAATACCGCATGGAAAAATAACAGCAGTAGTTGGCGCAAGCGGTGCCGGAAAAAGTACAGTCATGAATTTGCTTGAACGCTTTTATGAGCCAACAGGAGGAATGATAACTTACGGAGAGAAAAATATCGCAGAGTATAGTTTGCGTTCATGGAGAAATGCCGTAGGGTATGTTACACAGGATGCATGGATGATAGATGCAACTGTGAGAGAAAATCTTTTGTATCAGACAAATTTAAAACTTTCTGATGAAGAATTGCTTGATAAAATGCAAAAAGCAGGTATGTCAGGTTTATTAGAAGAGTTGGAAAATGGACTGGATACAGAGGTTGGAGAAGGCGGAAATAATCTTTCGGGAGGTCAGCGTCAGCGTATATGCATAGCAAGAATGTTGATGAATCCACCTGATATTATTTTGCTTGATGAGATTACATCTAATCTGGATGCATGCACAGAGCAGAGTGTAGAGAGAGCGCTACGCACGCTTTTAAAAGACCGCACTGTTATTATGGTCACTCATAAGATAAATTCGGTACAAAAAGCAGACAGTATAATTGTCCTGAATGACGGACAGATAAAGGAATGCGGAACACACGAAGAATTGATGAAGAAAGACGGCTTATATTGCTCTATGCGCAAAAAACAAAATGAAGCGGGAGGTGATGAAGCATGAAAAAAGAATCTGAAAAAAGAGACAGCATGAGAAGCTTTTTTCATTTGCTTAAGATTGCAAAGCTGCCGTGGGGACGATGTGCATTATTTATATTGGCTTCCATGGGAGTGTCTACCATTTCGGTTATACTTCCCGAAGTTGCCGGAGAAATTATGGAAGGCAACATTTTTGACAGTAAGCTTATTGCAACTTATGTATGGGTGACGATTGTTTCTGGAATAGCAAGTATTTTAATAGCTGTGTTCCAGGGGTGGCTTTCAAATGTGTGCGATAGAAATCTGCAGCAGGCTGTCAGCAAAAAGCTTATCCATATACCTATGAAGTGGTATTTAAAAATGAATCCGTCATCACTTATCTCACGTGTGACGATGGATACTGCAAATGTAAGCTACCTGGTCTTTTATCTGATCAGTATGTTTACTATGATATATACGCTGATTATTACATTAGTTTCTGTATTTGCAATATCTGCGAAAATGACTTGCTCTTTGTTATTAGTCATTCCGTGGTCTGTGGGAGTCTGTTTTATATCAGGCCGTTTAGTAAGCAAGGCGAATGACAATAGACAAAATGCTTACGCGAAGCTGACATCTTATGCTGCTGACAGATTGTTCAACATTAAGCTGGTTAAAAGCTACGGAGCAGAAAATAAAGAAGTCATGACGAATCGCAAAGTGACAGAAGATTTGTATAAAGCAGATAAAAGGCTGGGAATTGTTCAAATGATCGTTGAGCCGCTTACATATTCTGCATCTGCTTTATGCAAAGCATTGATGCTGGTATATGGCGGAATATTAGTGGCAAGAGGAGAAATCAGCAGCGGAAATTTGGTCACGCTTGTTATGTACCTTGAGGTGGTTCCAACATACATTATACAGCCGATAATGTGTTATGAGACGATAAAAGAAGTGCAGGGAATGACAATGGAAGTCAGCAGTATTATGAAGCTGCCGGATGAAAAGATGAAATCAAAGGTATCATTTGCACTTGCTGATGAGGATATTACATTTCGGGATGTGTCTTTTGGATATCAGGATCATATGATACTGGATCATGTAAGCTTTACAATTCCTAAGGGCAAAGTCACGGCACTTGTGGGCGCAAGCGGTGCCGGAAAGACAACGATATTAAATATGCTTGAACGTTTCTATGAGCCTTCGAGCGGTGAAATTCTGTTTGGCGATACTTTGATTACAGACATTCATCTAAACGAATGGAGAGATGCTTTTGGACATATTCAGCAAAGCAACCCACTATTGTCATGCAGCATTCGTGAGAATATCTGCTATGGACTTGAAAAAAATGTATCAGAAGAAGAACTTATAAAGGCTGCAAAGCAGGCAAACGCATATGATTTTATCATGAAGCTTCCTCAGGGTTTTGATACATTGGTAGGCGAGCTGGGAGGAAAGCTGTCAGGAGGCGAGCGTCAGAGAATTGCAATTGCGCGTACATTGCTCAAAAAACCGGATTACCTTTTGCTAGATGAAACTACCAGCAAACTGGATGTGAAGAATAGAGCTGAGGTTTGGGAATCACTTAATAGTGTTATTAAAGGAAAGACGGCAGTTATTGTTTCCCACAATATGAAAGAAATAAAAAATGCAGATCACATTGTTGTAATAAATAAAGGTAAGGTATCATCATCAGGAACGCATGAGCAGCTTTACGGACATGATGAGGTTTATACAACATTCTGTGATTTGCAGGAAAAATGTAACGATTTATGACGAAAATTTTAAGGCTGTATAGCCGGAAAGGATTTATGTATGGATACACATTTTGTTTTTAAGACAGCTAAGGAAGTCTGCGCTGATGAAATTAGTTTTGATTATGTAGATGGATATATTTTTAATGTAGAGATTGTTGGAGGCTGCGATGGCAATTCTCATGCTGTCATGAGTCTGGTGGAAGGAATGAAAGCAGAGGATGTTATTAAACGTACCAGAAATATTACTTGCCATGGTAGCAACTCATGCCCGAAAGAGCTGGCAAAGGCAGTCAGCCAATGCATTGAGGAAGCTCAAAAGCAGTTAGGAAAGAAAAAAGATGAGTAAATTCTTTTGAGCTGTCAGACTGAAAAACGTTTAACAAGCTTTGCAGATACTTCGATTTTGCATGTATGCTGCTGCGGCTGTTCGATTAAAGATAAAAGTTCGCGTGCAGCTACCTGTCCCATATAGTGTCTGGGGATAGATATCGTGGTTAAGGCAGGGTCAATAATCCGTCCTTCGGATATGTTGTCAAAGCCGACCACGGCAATATCCTCAGGCACTTTGTAATTTCTGAGCTTCAAAGCCTTTATGGTACCGATTGCAATCAGATCATTATCTGCAAAATAGCAATTGGCAAGTGCATCAGAGCGATCAATGATCGTGAGCATATCTGCCATGGCACCGTCAATTGTAGGGGAAAGTTGATGAACGACACAGCGTGAGCGTGACATGCCATTGTCGCTGACAGCACGATAAAAGCCTTCTTTTCGCTCGGAGAAATTGCGAAGGGGATATGAGGATTGAAGATATCCGGGCTGCTGCAATCGTCTGCTTATAAGATAATCCGTGGCAAGATAGGCTCCCTGACGATTATTTGGCAGCACATATGTACAGTCGAGTCCTTCGAAATAGGCGTCAAGAATGATGACAGGAAAGGGCAGCTTTAAAAAAGGCCGTGCCATTTCTTCACGCATTTCTGTACCGAATAAGATAAGACCGGCGCAGTCAGTTGTGCGCAGATCTTCAAGATAACGTTCCAAATTATCCCGCTTTTCATAAAAGTTTACGACCTTTAATTTATAATTTTCTTTTTGAATCACAGATTCCATACCCTCCACCATTGTATCAAAAATAGGCGCGTAGGATAAGATCGCATTGTGAGAACGATAGCTGACAGCATAAATGCTGCCGGCTTTATTTTTTTTAACGGAAAGTTTCGTAAAGTCATAGCCATACTTTTCGGCAGCTTCGACTACCATGCGGCGTGTTTCTGTACTGACGCCGGGCTTATTGTTAAGTGCCATTGATATGGCGGTCTGAGACAGACCGAGCTTTTGAGCTAATTCTTTAGCAGTGATGGACATAACGCTCCTCCTTTTTGATAAATGTGAATAAATGGTAATGGCTAACGTTGGTTTTATGTGTAATATTGTACGACTTGTCAGAAAAATACACAATAGATTTTAAAAGAATAAAGTGAAAATAAAGTGAAAAAAACTTTATTATCTGTTGGAATAAAGTTGAAATGGAAATATACTACAGTCAGAAACCAATAAGTAACAAAAACATTCTCAACGATTTGAAGTTGCTTGAGAAAGAGAAAATTCAGGGAGGAACGAAATGGCAAATATAAAACTTGGATATGCACCGACAAGA
Source organism: Anaerovoracaceae bacterium (assembly GCA_963604075.1). Lineage (GTDB taxonomy): Bacteria > Bacillota > Clostridia > Lachnospirales > Lachnospiraceae > Anthropogastromicrobium. The sequence continues at coordinate 6,806 of CAVCPW010000157.1, forward strand.
AGAAGTATATTTAGTGCACCGGATGCGGTAAAGTATCGTGGACTGACAGCAGACAGACTGCGTGAACTTGGAATTGATTTTGTTGACATAACTGATGTGAACGACGAAGGGCTTCTGTATGATGAGGAAGGGCGCAAAAAAATCGCAGAAAAATTTAAAAAGGAAAAGATCGATGGCCTTCTTCTTGCGCATTGCAACTTCGGAACTGAGTTTGAGTGTGCAAGACTGGCAAAGGAAATGAATGTACCTGTCCTTTTATGGGGACCGCTTGATGAAAGACCTGATGAGAATGGCGTTCGCCTTCGCGATACGCAGTGTGGATTGTTTGCAACGGGAAAGGTATTGAGAAGATTCCGTGTTCCATTTACCTACCTGACAAACTGCAGATTAAATGATCCAGTGTTTGAGCGTGGTCTGCGCGACTTTTTGGCAGTCTGTAATGTAGTAAAGACATTTCGCAATATGCGTATTCTTCAAATTTCAACAAGACCATATGAGTTTTGGTCTACCATGTGCAATGAAGGTGAATTGCTTGAGAAATTTAACATTCAGCTGACGCCGATTCCAATGCCAGAGCTTACTGACGAGATGAAGAAGGCAAAGGAAGAAGGCAGTGAGGTAGCAAAGGTGGTGCAGTATTGTCGCGAAAACATGGAAATCTGCATCAAGGACAATGAACTTGAAAATGTAGCCGCATTAAAGGTCGCAATGAAGAACCTGATCAAAAAATATGGTTGTCAGGCTGCTGCTATTCAGTGCTGGAATCAGCTGCAAAGTGAAATTGGAATTATGCCATGTGCTGCAAATGCACTTTTGAATGAAGAAGGAATTCCAGTAGTATGTGAGACGGATATTCATGGTGCCATTACAGCACTTTTGGTGGAAGCAGCAGCGCTTGATGGTACGAGAAGCTTCTTCGCAGACTGGACAATCCGTCATCCTGACATAGCAAATGGAGAGCTTTTACAGCACTGCGGACCATGGCCAATCTCGGTTGCAAGAGAAACGCCAAAGTTAACATATCCGCTTGCGTTTTCTCATCCGGGAAGTATTACGGCAGAGGCAAAGCATGGCGAGGTGACACTGGCGCGCTTTGACGGAGATAATGGAGAATATTCAATGCTGCTTGGAAAAGCAAAAGGTGTTGATGGACCAAAGGGAATGGGAACTTACCTGTGGGTGGAAGTAGAAAATATCAAACGTCTGGAGGCAAAGATTGTAGAAGGACCATATATTCACCATTGTGTCGGAATTCACAAGGATGTTGTCCCGGTACTATATGAGGCATGCAAATATATGGGTATTGCTCCAGATTTGTATGATCCGATTGAAGAGGATGTAAAAGCATATTTAAGAGGTGAATGAGAATGGAAAATTTAAAAGCAAAGGCATTTGATTTACGAAAAGATGCTGTTGACATTATCGTTGCCGGAAAAGGCGGACATATTGGCGGTGATATGAGTGTGATGGATATTCTGATCAGTCTTTATTTTTGTCAAATGAATGTTTCACCAGATCGCTTAGATGATCCGAATCGCGACCGTTTTGTGCTCAGTAAAGGTCATTCTGTGGAAGCTTACTATGCAGTGCTTGCTGCAAAAGGCTTTCTGAATCTTGAGGATGTGAAAGCAAACTTTTCCAAATTTGGTTCAAAATATATCGGACATCCGAACAATAAGCTCCCAGGTATAGAGATGAATTCTGGTTCACTCGGACATGGACTTCCTGTATGTGTAGGCATGGCACTTGCCGGCAAAATGGATAAAAGACCGTATCGCGTTTATACAGTGATGGGAGATGGCGAGTTAGCAGAAGGCTCTGTATGGGAAGGCTTTATGGCAGGTCATCAGTATAAGTTGGACAATTTGTGTGCAGTAATTGATAGAAATCATCTTCAGATTTCAGGAAATACAGAGGATGTAATGGGACATGAGGATCTGGCAGCGCGTATTCGTGCTTTTGGATGGCATGTTATTGAAGTAGAAAACGGAAATGATCTGGATCAGTTAAATGCGGCATTTGACGAAGCAAAGACAGTAAAGGGACAGCCGACTGCAGTAATCGCAAATACAATAAAGGGCTTTGGTTCATCTGTAATGGAGAATAAGGCAAACTGGCATCACAAGGTTCCGACACAGGAAGAATATGATCAGATTATGGCAGATTTTGCAGCGCGAAAGGAGGCACTTCTTCATGAATAAGATTCCAAACAGACAGGCAATCTGCGAAGTATTGATGGAAAGGGCAAGGGAGGACAAGAACATTGTTGTGCTTTGCAGCGATTCGAGAGGTTCTGCATCAATGACGCCGTTTGCAAATGCATTTCCAGAGCAATTTGTTGAAACAGGTATTGCAGAGCAAAATCTTGTGAGTATCTCAGCAGGCCTTGCAAAGTGTGGTAAAAAAACCTTTGCTTGTTCTCCTGCATGCTTTCTTTCTACAAGAAGTTATGAGCAGGCAAAGATTGATGTGGCGTATTCCAATACAAATGTGACACTGATTGGAATTAGTGGCGGTGTCAGTTATGGAGCACTTGGCATGAGTCATCACTCGGCACAGGATATTGCAGCAATGGCAGCAATTCCAAATATGCGTGTTTATCTGCCAAGTGACCGTCATCAGACGAAAAAATTGATTGAATCGCTTCTTCAGGATGAAAAACCAGCTTATATCCGTGTCGGAAGAAATCCGGTTGAGGACATTTATACAGAGGATGATTGCCCATTTGAGATGGATAATGCAACTGTACTTACAGAAGGATGTGATGTGGCAATTATTGCATGCGGTGAGATGGTTCGTCCGGCACTTGATGCGGCAGCATTGTTAAAAGAACAGGGAATTTCGGCAAGCGTACTGGATATGTACTGTGTAAAGCCGCTTGACAAGGCAAGTGTCGTAAAAGCAGCAGAGAATGCAAAGGTCGTAATTACTGTAGAAGAACATGCACCATTTGGCGGATTAGGTTCAATGGTTGCACAGACAGTAGGTGAAAATTGTCCGAAGATGGTGATTAATATGGCACTCCCGGATGCACCGGTTATCACAGGAACTTCAAAGGAGGTCTTTGATTACTACGGACTGAATGCAATTGGCATTGCCGACAGAGCAGTAAATGCACTGAAAGGACAAGGCTAATGGCGGAATATATTATCAGTGTTGATCAGAGTACGCAGGGAACAAAGGCGCTGCTGTTTGATAAAACTGGACAGATTGTGCACCGTACAGACCGTGCGCACAGACAGATTATTAATGAAAAGGGCTGGGTATCCCATGATCCGGAGGAAATCTATCAAAATGTACTCGAAGTGGTAGAGGAACTTCTTCATGGAATTGATAAGACGTGTGTGGTCGGAGTTGGAATCAGCAACCAGCGTGAAACATCACTTGCGTGGAATAAAATTACCGGAAAGCCATATGGAAATGCAGTTGTGTGGCAGTGTGCGCGCGCATCAAAGATATGTGAGCGCGAGCCAGTAAAGCTTATGGCAGAAACGGTGCGTCAAAAAACAGGAATGAATCTTTCACCTTATTTTCCGGCGGCGAAGCTTGCATGGCTGCTCGAGAATGAAGAAGGAGCCAAACAGGCAGCAGATAATCATGAAATCTGCCATGGCACAATGGATAGCTGGCTTGTATATAAACTGACCGGGGGTGCAGAATATAGAACTGATTATTCTAACGCGTCACGTACACAGCTATTTAATATTTTTGAGCTGAAATGGGACGAGGAAATCTGTGAACTTTTCGGAGTAGATCCTGAAAATATGGCACAGCTGACAGATTCTGACGGATATTTTGGTGAAACTGATTTTGACGGTATATTGCCAAATAAGATTCCGATTCATAGTGTAATGGGAGATTCTCATGGTGCACTTTTCGGACAGGGCTGTCGCCAGCCGGGAAGCATTAAGGCAACTTACGGCACGGGATCTTCTATTATGATGAATATCGGGGAAGATGCGATTCTTAGCACACATGGCGTTGTGACATCGCTTGCCTGGAAGATTGGCGGTAAGGTCAATTATGTGTTAGAAGGAAATTTAAATTATACAGGTGCTGTCATTACGTGGCTGAAGGATGATTTAAAATTGATTTCATCTGCGTCTGAGACGGAAGCACTTGCCAAAGCGGCAATACAAGAGGATGGGCTCTATCTGGTACCGGCATTTAGCGGACTTGGTGCGCCATACTGGGACAGTGATGCGAGAGCATCGATTGTGGGGATGAGCAGAACCACCAGAAAAGCGGAGATCGTGCGGGCAGCACTAGAGTGTATTGCCTATCAGATCACCGATATTGTAGATGCGATGTCTGAGGATGCCAAAATATGTGTAAAGCAGTTGTGCGTTGATGGCGGTCCTACAAGAAATGCGTATCTGATGCAGTTTCAAAGTGATTTACTGGGTTCAAATGTGCTTGTTCCAGATGCCGAGGAACTTTCGGCAATTGGACCTGCTTATGCAGCAGGTTTGCGTCTTGGAATGTGGGGCGAAGAAATTTTTGAAAAGCTGCAGCGAACCGCTTATACATCTAAAATGGAAGAGGCAGTGAGAGATAAAAAGTATGACGGTTGGAAAAAGGCAGTAAAATCGGTACTCAGTCATTGAAAAAGGCAGGAGGAAATTTAAAAATGCATGGAATAACATTAACATCAGCTCCGTCTGACTGGGAAATTCTGCAGCAGACGGATAATAAAGCAACAGTAACATTAAGGGGAAATTTTCAAGTACATCCGGCAGCAATACAGGTAGGAGTAGAGCGTGTCACACCGATAGTGCGTGTTATGCGCGAGGATGACAATATGACTGTGATTCCCTGGACAAATGCTGATCATTTCACGTGTGATGAGCAGTTTCGCGGGGAATTTGATATTACATTAGAGATTCCTGCAGGAGGACAGTATCGAATCGACACGAGTCTTGAGACAAAGAGTACTATACCGGATCTTACATGGCTGTATCGAGGTGACTGTGTACTCCATTTAGGAGTCGGAAATTTGTTTATTATCGCAGGACAGTCAAACTCAGCCGGTTATAGCCGTGATTTTTGTATTGATCCGCCGAGCATGGATGTGCATCTGTATAGAAACAGAAGCAAGTGGGATATTGCCAGTCATCCGATGAATGAAAGTACCTTTGCTGGATCTCTCGCAAATGAGGAGATGGGGGTACCTGGTGTGTCACCGTATCTTTCCTTTGGAAAGACATATGCGAAGATGACAGGAATGCCGGTCGGACTGATTCAGACATCACTTGGCGGTTCACCAATGGAGAGATGGAATCCTGTTGATGGTGATTTGTATCAGAATATGATGGATAAGATTGATCAGACAGGCGGAAAATATGCGGGAATTTTATGGTATCAGGGCTGTTCTGACACAAATCCAGAGCCAGCAGCACAGTATTTTGAGCATTTTTGTGCCTATGTAGAGGCTGTAAGAGCAAAGCTTGGCTATGAAATTCCGGTATTTACCATGCAATTAAACCGTCAGATTAACGGCATTAATGACGAGTGCTGGGGAATGGTTCGCGATGCGCAGGCGAGAGCGGCAGAAGAAATTTCAGGTGTGTCCATTATTACCACCACAAATCTTAGTCTGTGCGACGGAATACATAATACTGCACAGGCAAATGTAGCACTTGGTGAGAAGTTAGCAAAGCAGTGCGCAGAGGTTTTAAATGGTGCAGAGGAATATCAGCCTCCGAAATTAGCATTGGTAGAGCGCACAGATGAGGCAGAGCAGAAGGCATTCCAGTTAGATGGAAGCAAGATTTGGCTGAAGCTTACCTTTGAGCATGTCAAAAATTGCTTTCTGGTATATTCGGCAGTCGGAAAAGACAGTGGTTTTACATTAACAGACAAAGATGGAGAGATTGAAATTCTTCATATCAGAGGAAACCGTGAAGAGAAAAATCATCTGTATCTGGAACTTGCAAGAGAAGTGGCCGATGAGGCAGAGCTTTCTTTTGCATGGCAGGCAGATCCAATCAAGCAGCCACCGGTGGATGAAGTTACATTTATGCCGATTTTATCTTTCTACAAGAAAAAAATAAAGCTGTAATTGTACGAAACGCAGGAAATAAATATGACCGAGCATCCGAATGTATCAAGGCGGTCGTAATTGTGCGAAAAGTAAGTAATAAGAAGTAAAAATAAAAGTAATGATTCAGGACTGCATTCGCAAAAGAGTTCCACAGGCATAAAAACAACTTGCCTGTGGGACTCTTTGTAAATAGGAGTGTTAGCTCTTTAGAAGACCATTAGGTGATGGGGAGTTTTATGAAACCCCAATTAATATATAAAGCTAAAATTAGCGTGATGTTGCGAGTGCGATGCCGCGTCCCTTATCGCCAACGGCACAGTAGAAGTGATAGACAGTGCCATTGTGCTGAAAGACATACGGCTTATGGGCAAACAATTTATCATAATCTTCTGTAGGTTTTACAAGAGGTTCGCCATCCCATTTTGTCCAGTGGATGAGATCCTTTGAGCAAGCAAATGTATCATAAGCCATCATGTCGCGCGCAACAAAATAATGCATTACCCAGAGATCCTCAAAACGGATGATTTGTGGATCACCGGCAATGTTCCAGCGATCATCGATTTCGTTTTCCAGAACACAGTTTTCGCCAAATCGCTGCCAGTGAACCATATCACGGCTGACCGCCATTCCGATGCGCTCAATTCCAAAGCGGCCGGACTTTGCATTGTAAAACATGATAAACGGCCAGCCAAGTGATTCTTCTGGATCTTCGATGACATTGCTCTTATAAAGAGTGGTTGTCTCAAATGGGCGCACATCCGGATCTGTATTTGTCAAAATAGGTTTTGGCAGTCGTGTGAAGCTGCCCGGAGTCAGGCTATCGGACCAGGCAATGCCCATTTTTAACGGGTCAGGCTCATAGCCCGGCAGACATCCGCCAATATAGGTCATCCAATATTTGCCATCCCAGGTATGGACACCATGATTGCCATTCCAGTCTGTATCAAGAAGGCAAATGCTGCCGTCCACCTGCAGACAGTCCCAGCCGGATTCTGTATGGGCAAGAAGTTTTCCAACCGGAGTCCAGTGGAGAAGATCAGAAGACTCAGCCAGCCATGTCTCATATCCTTCACGCTCAGCACCGGGAACGTGTTTTGCATATGCCATGGCAAAAGTGCCATCAGCCTTCTGAAAAATATTTGGACAGTCGATATTGGCGCCTTCCTCAAAAAGTACAGGACCGCGTTTAACAGGTGTTTTCATCGTGTCATATACATGCTGCATCTGTTCTTGTGTGACTTTATTCTCTGACATTTAAAAATCCCTCCTCAGAAATTTACTGTTATAATTTTAACATGAGAAAATATATACGGTCAATAGAAGAAATAATAAGGATATGAGAAATAATGAAGAAAAACAAAGAATTTTACATAGACCGCTAAAGCAATTCTATATTATTTTTGGTGTGAAAAATTTATAATAAAACTACAAAATAAAAGAAGCTACAAAATAAAAATAGCGGCTATTCGGAATAATATTGTGCAACTGTGAAAGGTATTGAACAGTTACAGTATTACTCTGAATAGTTACAAAAACGGAGGATATTATAATGAAAGCAGCATTAGTTTACACAAGTACGACACCGGAGTTGATCGAGTTAGTTGAAAAGGAGGTTGAAAAAAATATCGGAACAGAAGCAGAACTGATTAGTTTACAGGACCCGAGCATCCTTGCAGAAGTAAGAGAGGCTGGATACGTGACACCGACAGCGGCAGCACGTCTGATTGGCATGTATATGCAGGCCGTTTCACAGGGCGCAGATGCAATTTTAAATATCTGCTCCTCTGTTGGAGAAGTAGCAGACAGCGTACAGACCGCAGCAGCTTATATTGGAGTTCCGATTGTACGTATTGATGAGGAAATGTGCAAGGAAGCGGTTCGTCTTGGAAAGCGCGTAGGTGTGCTGGCGACACTGGCCACTACACTGGAGCCGACCAAAAATACGATTTCACGTGTTGCAAGAGCAATGGGAACACATGTTGAGCTTATTGACGGTCTTATTGACGGTGCATTCGGTTTAAATCAGGAAGAATTTCGCAAGCTTCTTTTAGAGGCAGCAGGAAAGATAAAGGATGATGTAGACGTAATCGTATTAGCGCAGGGTTCCATGGCTTATGTGGAAGAGGATCTTCATCAGGCATATGGTGTTCCTGTACTTTCAAGCCCGCGTTTTGGCGCTGTAGCACTTAAGAACGCATTACAGGAGAAAGGAATGCTAGAATGATTACAGATACAAAAAAATCACCATATGCAAGTGTTTCTTCAATTCCATATCAGGATGTTGAGTGGACAGGCGGTGTCTTAAAGGAACGTTTTGATACATGTGCAAATGTGACAGTTTTGCATTTGCAGCACATGTTTGAGAGTAAAGATATCAGCCATGTGGTGGAAAATTTTAAAATTGCAGCCGGAGAGGCAGAGGGTGACTTTGACGGAACAGTATTTGGTGATGGTGATTTCTATAAATGGATGGAATCGGCTGTCTATACCGCAGTAAAGACAAAAAATCAAAAGCTTCTGGATCAGTTAGAGGATTACATTGCATTATTTTCCAGAGCGCAGCAGCCAGACGGATATCTGTCCACAAAGCAGATCATCGGAGAACGTCAGGGCAATGGAGTATCGCGTCAGGGAGATATTAACGACTTTGAGGTTTATAACATGGGACATATGTTTACCTCAGCCTGTCTGTATTACCGTCTTACAGGAAAAGACAGTTTCTTGAAGGTAGCCGAGAAAGCTGCCGGTTATTTAAAAAATTTATATGAGGAGGCAGCACGTACCGGAGAGGTTAAGACAGCAGTTTGCCCATCTCACTATATGGGACTGATCGAACTGTACCGTACGACAGGAAAAAAGGAATATCTTGATCTGGCAGCATTAGCAGTAGAGCTTCGTGATTCCGTAAAGGAAGGTCTGGATGACAATCAGGATCGCATTCCATTAAAGGAGCAGCGAAAAATTGTGGGACATGCTGTGCGTGCAAATTATCTTTACGCAGGTGTAGCCGATCTGTATATGGAAAACGGAGATCAGGCATATAAAGCTGTATTGGAATCAGTATGGCATCATCTTGTAACACAAAAAATATATTTGACGGGTGGCTGTGGTGCGCTTTATAACGGTGCATCTCCATATGGAAATTTCTTTCATCATCAGCTTGTTCATCAGGCGTATGGCTACGAATATCAGCTGCCAAACGTGACGGCATATAATGAAACATGTGCATCACTCGGTGGTGTATTCTGGGCATGGCGTATGTTTTGCATGGAACCAAAGGCAGAATATATGGACATGTTAGAGCGTATGATGCTGAATGTGAATCTGGCAGGAATCAGCATGGATGGAAAGCGTTTCTTCTATGAAAATATGCTTCGCAGAGCCAAAGAACTTCCGTATGAGCTTGTATGGGGACAGGAGCGTACCGAATATATTTTAAGCTACTGCTGCCCTCCAAATCTTGCAAGAACCATTGCAGAGTCCGCAGAGTATGCCTATGCAGTTGATCATTACGGTGTATGGACTGGATTATATGGTGCAAATAAAGCACACTTCGAGTTGGAAAATGGCGCAAGCTTTACACTTGTTCAAAAGACTGAGTATCCGTGGGATGGCACAATTACATTCGAGGTGGAGGAGAGCAATGGTATTCCATTTATACTTCATGTTCGTATTCCATCATGGGCAGCACAGGGGACACTTATAAATGGAGACGATGTCATTGATCTTGGAAAAGCGCAGGCAGGGACTTATCAGACAATCACAGTAACGGATCCGAAGAAAGCATGCATCTGTCTTAGACTCGATATGAAGCCAAGACTCACAAGAGGACATGGACTGATCGAGGAGGATCGCAATCAGGCGGCAGTAGAGTATGGACCGTTTGTATATTGCATAGAGTCGTCTGACACAGATGTTGAATACTTAGAAGATCTTTTGATGCCGATTGATCCTAATTTTGAAGCAGTTGATTATGAAATCGAGGGAAGAAAGATAAAAGCATTGGAAGGAACGATGCTTCAGGTTTGCCATGATAAGGAAAGCTTTGAACGTGAAGCACTCTATCAAAAACTGCAGCCAGAAAAGCTAAAGTCAGTATCTGTGCGCATGATTCCTTATTATGCGTGGGACAACAGAGGCCGCGGTGAGATGATGATCTGGATGCCGCTTGCATGGCGAAGTGTAACGGATTAATGTACTGATCTTGATTGCATTATCTTAGTCAAGCGGATATTCGCAAAATCGCTGTAGGTGTATACAGCAAAGATGGTGAACAGGAACATGGTTTCAAATAAAGATAATGAAAAGGAACGTGGTTTCAAATATGGAAGAACAAATAAAAGTGGAAAACGCAGAAGCATTTTTGAGAGAGTGTGAAGCACTTTTTCAAACAGGGGATGCCAGAAAGCAGATCAACGAATTGTTTGAAAAGGAATATCAGACTTTTACGGGAAAAGTGATTGTGTTAGATGATGATCCGACAGGCATTCAGACAGTGCATGATGTAGACGTTTATACTGATTGGACAAAGGAAAACCTAAAACGGGGACTAAGCGCACCTGAAAAGCTATTTTTTGTGCTGACTAATTCACGAAGCTTTTCAGTGCGAAAAACAGTGCAGGTTCACAAGGAAATTGCAAAAAATGCGGCAGATGCTGCAAAAGAAACAGGAAGCGAGTTCTTAATGATTTCCCGTGGTGATTCAACGCTTCGCGGTCACTATCCGCTCGAAACGCAGACACTTCGCACGGAACTTGAAGAACAGACTAAGGTAAAATTTGACGGGGAAGTGCTGTGCCCATTTTTTAGAGAGGGCGGTCGCTTTACCATAAATGGCATACATTATGTGAAAGAAAAGGAAAATCTGGTTCCGGCAGCACAGACAGAATTTGCAAAAGATAAAACCTTTGGCTATCAGCATTCCTTCCTTCCAGAATATATAGAAGAAAAGAGCGGCAAAAGCGTAAAGGCGGCGGAAGTGGAGCTTGTCACATTAAAGGAGCTTCGTAGTTTGCAGTTCGATGCGATAGAGGCAAGGCTGTATGAAAAGAAAGATTACACGTGGATCGTGGCAGATGCGATTGAAGAAGCGGATATAAAAGCATTTGCAATCATTTTGATGCGGCTTATGAAGCGTGGAAAGCATTATCTGATAAGAAGTGCTGCAGCTGTTCCGAAGGTATTTGGCAATATATCAGATAGACCGCTGTTGACTAAAGATGAGCTTATAAGAGAATTTACGAATAAAGAACTCGTAAAAAATGAGGATTCCTTAAAGCAGTGCTTAGAAGGCGGCATGGTTTTAGTTGGTTCTCACGTAAAGAAAACGACTAGGCAGCTTGAATGCCTAAAGCAGTCAGAAAAGCCACTTGAATGGATTGAATTTCATGTGAGTGAGTGGAAAAATGAGGGAGGACTTGAAAAAGAAGCTGTTCTTGCAGCGAAGGCAGCTGAGGAGGCAATGGCACAGGGAAAAACCGCTGTTGTATATACCAGCCGTGCTGTGGTTGATTTTAGTGGAGCATCTGCAGAAGAACTTCTCGCCATTTCAGTGCAGATTTCAGATGCCGTAACAAGTGTTGTAAGCCGATTAAATAAACGTCCGCGTTTTTTAATCGCAAAGGGTGGAATAACATCGAGTGATGTAGGAACGATTGCGTTGGCTGTAAAAAAAGCGCGTGTAATGGGACAGGTGCAGCCGGGTATTCCTGTATGGATGACAGGCAGTGAGAGTAGATTCCCGGGACTGCCATATATTATCTTTCCGGGAAATGTAGGAGAGGAAGATACACTTAGGAAAATTGTGGAGCTTTTGACAGATGGACAGTGAGAAAATCATGGCGGGTCAAGAGGAAATGCATAGGGGAAATCAGTAAAAATTTACGGAAAATTATTGGAAAGGAAATGATAACATATGAGAAAGGTAATAATTTCATTGGCACCTGTAAAGGCGGGTACGCCGATTGACCGAGTGGCATTGGCAGAGGATGTAGAGAAATGTGTAAAGGCAGGTGCAGCAATGTGTCATTTGCATTGCCGCCGCCCGGATGGATCACTGACACCGGATACGACAGAATTTATTGCGGAGTTTGAGGAAATCTTAAAAAGGACGGATGTTGTTGTACAGGCATCGACAGGTGGTGTGTCTGATCTTACTATTGAGGAACGTTGCAATCCGCTTGACTATTGGAGAGTGGAGAGTTCTTCCTTAAATGGTGGAACAACAAATCTTGGAGATGCGGTTTATGTCAATACTTTTGATCAGATCGACTATTGCGCTAAAGGA
>CAVCPW010000158.1:0-6661 GCA_963604075.1 Anaerovoracaceae bacterium
GGTAAGCGCAGAAGTTACTATGATCCCGCAGAACTATGTAGACCTGACATCTGAGAACGATGTAAAGCTGATGAACCGTATTCTGGATATGCTGGATGATGACGATGATGTACAGGAAGTATATCACAACTGGAATCAGCCGGAAGAGGAAGACGAGGACTAAGTCTTAGAAAAATCATTATAAATTAAAACACAGCCGTGAGATTTAATCCCATGACTGTGTTTTTTTGTACCAGATTTAATCTCAAGACTGTGCTTTTTTCGTATCAACCCTGTTCGCCTGTGATTAATCCGGATAGATTGTGTTTGCGTTGCTTAGATTTGTTAAAACATTGTCCAGATAACGTTTGGCAAGATATCTTGCCATAGGCAGGTTCATGTCCAGATAATTTCCGCAGGATTCAGCATCGGCACCAGGTACTTTATCATCAAAATCGGCTATATAAGCGTACATTTCACACAACATCCCAGCAATATCCATAGGTTCAAGTGTACCAGCAAGGATAAGATAAAATCCTGTGCGGCAGCCCATAGGTCCAAAATAGATTATGCGATCCTTCCATACAGGATGATTGCGAAGAAAAGTTGCACCAATATGTTCAATGGTGTGCACCTCAGCAGTATTCATGACAGGTTCATAGTTTGGGCGAGTCATACGAATATCAAATGTCGTAACAGTCTCAGAGCCAATGGTGTCACGACGGGAAACGTATACACCCGGCAGAAGTTTAAGATGGTTTACCTGAAAGCTTGCAATTTTTTCCATAATAATACATGTCCTTTCCCAAAAGTTAAATGATTAGCAGCTGATTGCTGCTCTTTCCAAAAGTTAAACGATTAGCAGATGGTTACGGTTCTTTCCAAAGGCTAAATATCTAACATATAATTGCTATTCTCTAATTCTAATCGAAAAATACGTTACTTGCAAGCCTAAAAGTAATGCTGACAAAATAGTTTGCCGCTTTTTAAAGTGGAGTTGATAAAACAGCACAAATATGTTTTGTTAAAAGTGCATGTTAATAGATTAACAAAAACGTTTTAATTCGTCAAAAATGCAAAGAAATAATAGAAATATGATTAGAATTCATCAATTATTTCGAGTATGATAGTAGTAATTACCGAAAGTATGAGAGGGTGAAAACCTTTTCAGGAAAGGGAGGATAAAGAGATGGCAGAAATCAAAAAAGGCAGTTTTACACTGCCTGGCGAAGCAGGTTTTGAAAACCTTACATTAAAAATGGCTGAAAAATGGGGAGCAGACGTAATCCGTGACAGCGACGGAACAAAGCTTTCTGATGATATTACAAAGGCAGGATATGGCATTTATTCCACGATCTGTGTGATCCGTGCTGATAATGCGTGGGCAAAAGAAAATACAGACAAGCTTCAGCAGAATTTCCTGATGAGCGAGCCTGTTATGGCGGAGTCTGATACGGTAGTAATCAGCCCGTTAAAGGGATATTTCACTCAACAGTTTACACTCAATAAGTCCGATGAGGCATTGGCATATTGGCAGGTATTTGACCGCACTACAGGCGAGGAGATTAAGAGCTGGAGCTTTGATCAAGAGAATGAGACTGTAACCATTACCGGCGCAACACCGTGGCATAGCTACACTGTGAACTTCTTAGCTGTTCGTATTTGGGAAGAAATTTCCATGTACAATCATATCACAAATGACTGGGGTGACAAGGAGCATCTGATGGCAGTCGATCCGAGATATCCGGAGACTCAGGCTCACATGATTGAATGGATGACCCAGTGGTGTGAGAAGAACCCGGATACCACCGTTGTACGTTTCACTTCCATGTTCTACAATTTTGCATGGTTCTGGAAGGATGACAAGAATTGCAGAGATGCATTCTCCGATTGGGGTTCTTATGCGATGACTACCACTCCGCTTGCACTCAAGGAGTTCGAGAAGAAGTACGGCTATGCGATGACCGCTGAGGATTTTGTCAACGCAGGTCTTTACACATCCACCCACAATGTTCCGTCAAAGAAATACAGAGCATGGATGGATTTCATCAATGAATTTGTTGTAAGCTTCGGAAAGAAGTTAATTGATATTGTTCACAGCTACGGAAAGAAAGCATATGTCTTCTATGATGACAGCTGGATCGGTGTGGAGCCGTACTCCAAGCGCTTTAAGGATTTTGGCTTTGACGGACTTATCAAATGTGTATTCAACGGTTTCGAGGCACGTTTGTGTGCAGGTGTTGACGGCGTTACACATGAGCTTCGTTTCCATCCATATCTGTTCCCGACCGGACTGACTGGCGAGCCTACTTTCGCACCGGGCGGAAATCCAAAGCTGGATGCAAGCCGTTACTGGGTAAATGTTCGACGTGCGCTGCTTCGTAAGCCTGTAGATCGTATCGGTCTGGGTGGATATCTGCATCTGGTAGAGCCATTCCCGGATTTCTGTGATTATATTGCGCAGGTAGCAGATGAGTTCCGTCTGTTAAAGAGCTTCAACGCATCCTGCGAGCCTTACACACTGCCGGGAAAGGTAGTAGTGCTTACTGCGTGGGGTTCCCTTCGTTCCTGGATCTGCAGCGGTCATCTGCATGAGCATCCGGAGGTAGATCTGACGAATCTTCTTGATGCCATTTCCGGTCTTCCATTTGACGTACAGTTCATGAGCTTTGATGATGTGCTGGCAAACGGCATCCCGGAGGATGTAAAGGTCATCATCAACGCAGGTGTTGCAAATAGCGCATGGAGCGGCGGCGATTACTGGAAGGAAGCCGGTGTAATCGAGGCATTGACTGCATTCGTCCACAATGGAGGCGGACTGCTCGGTGTAAACGATCCTTCTGCTGTATGGGCAAACGGAAACTTCTTCCAGTTAGCACCAGTCTTTGGCGTAGATAAGGACCTGGGTACCAAGAAGTGCATCGGAAAGTATGTAAATCCTGTTACTAAGGGCGCATTTGCAATGGAGGATACTCCGAACATTGGTGAGACAATGGTTGAGAATCCGGGCGTTTATTGCAAGAATGCAAGCGTAAGTGTACTGGCTGCAAATGGAAAGACACCGCTTATCACCTTAAATCAGTTTGGCGCAGGTAAAGCAATGTATCTGTCCTCTTTCCGTGTATCCAAGGAGTCCACACGTTTCTTAATGAGAGCATTGTTAACTCTGATGGGCGAGGAAGACAAGGTAAGAGATTACATCTGCGACAACTTATATACAGAGTGTGCTTACTATGAGGAGATTGATAAGCTCGTAGTAATCAACAACAGCGGTGAGACGCAGAAGACGGTAATCAAGACTGCAAAGGGCGATGTAACTGTAGAGCTTGAGCCATTTGCAACAAAAATTTTATAATGCTGCAATAAGAGTAAAAGTAAGAGTAATAGAGTCAGAAGGTGCGTGCAGGTTTGATGCAATGAGCCTTCTGGCTTTGAGAAATAGAAAAAATAAAATCTTAGGAGGAAAGCATGAAGATTTCATTTGACAATGAAGAAATTTTGTCCGCTATTGATCGCGTGGCAAAGAAGACGATGACCATGGATCTGACATGGGACTGGCCGTGCGGCGTTGCTTATTATGGTCTGGCAGAGGCTTATAAGGCAACTGGAAAGACAGAGTACATGGATTTCTTAAAGAATTGGGTAGACGAATATATTGAGATGGGTCTGCCGTCCTGGAATGTAAATACATGTGCGATGGGTCACAGCCTGATTACTCTGTACGAGTACACTGGTGACATGAAGTACTGGAATCTGGTTATGAGCAAGATAGATTATCTTAGAAATGATGCGCTTCGTTTTGCAGATCATGTATTACAGCACACTGTTTCCAGCAACAATGATTTCCCGGAGCAGTGCTGGGCAGATACACTTTTTATGGCAGCATTCCTGATGCTTCGCGTAGGTTCCAAGCTTCGCATGCTGAATGCAGACGATCCAAAGGATGCAGCACTCATGGAATATCAGCCGCAGGCAATGGATATTATCAACGATGCGCTGAATCAGTATTATTGGCATATCCAGTATTTACAGAACAAGGAGACAAGCCTGTGGTATCACGGCTACAATAACGTTCATAAGGATCATATGTCTGGATTCTATTGGGGCCGTGCAAATGCATGGGCAGCTTATACTATGTCTCAGGTAAAGAAGAATCTGTATGACTGGTATCTCTTCCCACCGTGCATGGATGTTGAGTGCTCACTGCGTGATCAGCTCGCTGCATTAAAGCTTGTTCAGACAGAGAATGGTCTTTGGAGAACAATTCTTGACGATGAGGAGTCATATGAGGAAGTATCTGCATCTGCAGGTATCGCAGCTGCCATGGTTGAGATGAACAATCCGCTTCATGCAAAGTATGTTCAGAAGTCATTAAAGGGTATTCTGGAGAATATTTCTACCGATGGAAGAGTGCTGAATGTATCCGGCGGTACTGCTGTTATGAAAGACCGCGAGGGATATATGGGCGTTCCGAAGGCTTGGATCCAGGGATGGGGCCAGGGCTTGGCGTTGGCATTCTTGACTGCAATTTTGAATGATAGCAAGAGACAGCAGTAATCATAAAATGGTTTTAAGGTAATAATACACATATGGCGATGTGATATATGACAACACGAAACGGCATGGTCTGCGAAAGTGGGCTGTGCCGTTTTTGTGCTACATGGATAGTATACAAGTTTTATGTTTACTTAAAAACCGAGAGGTGTTATACTAAAAGACAAAAAACAGCAAATGCAAAGGAGAAAATCGTGATAATAGATTTTGCCCCAGGCATGAGAGCCATCATTCGTGATGAAGAATGGATGGTTAAGAAAATTGAAACGAACAGTCTTGGTAACAAAGCTTTATATTGCGTTGGCATTATTATGAAAATAATAAAAGATTTATGGAAGAATAGTGTGTGATTTCACTCTGAGACTCGCAAAAAATAAATGAAACAGGAGAGAAATAAATATGATTGAAACAAAAATCTATGTAGGGCTGAATGATCTTACAACGAATACTCAGCTCTTTGAAAATGAAAAATATATCAGGGTACTTCGCAATGTATGTTACTCATATAAAGTACCCTTTTCCTTCGGTGTGCAGGAAGGCGGATATATTTACGAAAATGGAGACTATGCACAGGAAACAAGTCTAGTTCTTACGCTTATTGATGTTAAAAAAGATGTCGTAGATGATATAGCGAAAGACTTGTGTGCATTTTTTCATCAGGAGTCTGTAATGGTCACTGAAAGTGAGATTCGGGCGCGTTTTGTCAGTGAGACAATTGAATGTCGTGAAGAGAAAAAATAATTGACACACTGAATTGAAAGATGTTATGACAAAATTATCAATATCCTTTTCTTATTTTTCCTTATTTTTTCTGATATACAGGATAATGATGATATTCGAGGCATTCGGTGGCTTTTTCTCTGGATGCCTGATCGTGAAATTCGATCTTAATCGTACCGGCCATGTGCTCACGGTTATGGTTGATTCCGATATTCTTGATGCTGACATTCTCAAAAGCGAGAAGTGATGCGAGGACGGAAATGGCACCCGGCTGATCAGGAATGTCACAGAATATAGCATATTCAGGATTCATCGTAGCACTGCCGCGGTTGTCACTGATGGAACTGCGGTAAGCACCGGAGCGATCAAAAATATCGTAGACATCCTTATGATTATCGGTCTTCAGATCGGTAATTGTCTGGTCAATCACTTTTTTGTAATCCTCCAATAAGGAAATGATATTGTCTTTGTTTGTAAATAAAATCTGCTCCCACATGACAGGTGATGAGGAGGCAATTCTTGTGATATCCTTAAAACCGCCTGCGGCAATCTTTTTCATTGTACCGTCTGGAAAATCAGACTGCGCGACCAGATTGACGAGTGAAGAAGCGATTACGTGCGGCACGTGACTGATGGCAGCAACGGCATAGTCGTGATTCTTGTAATCGAGAACAAGTGGAATGGCAGCCTGATCAGCAGCAAACTGGATCATTGTTTCGAGCTGATCTTGTGTTGTTTTCTCTGTTGGAGTAATGACATAATATGCATTTTCTAAAAGGGAAGCTTTTGAGCAGGCATATCCTGTGCGCTCAGAGCCAGCCATAGGATGACCGCCGACAAAGCAGTCCTCCATACCCAGTTCGATTACTGTCTCGTGAATCGCGGTTTTTGTACTGCCGACATCTGTAACGATACAGCCCTGTTTCAGAAATGGACGGATTGCTCTTAAATAATCCTCATTAAAAGAGACTGGTGTACATAAAATAATCATGTCACACGAACGAAGATTTTCGTCAACCCCATCTAAAATCACATCTACAACGCCGTCAGTTTTGGCTTGCTCAAGCGTGCTGCGCGTTCTCATATATGCCATGATCACGGTGTCAGGGTGAACCTGTTTTATTCTGCGGGCAATGGAACCGCCGATCAGTCCCAGTCCGATAAATCCAATTGTATGAAGCTGCATAATCAATATTGCCTTTCTGCACTCCGGCAGTATAGGAAAGTCGAAGCGTCTGAACGTATTGTAACGAAAGTGACAAAGGAAGTCAAGCTTTTTCACTTTAAAGCACGAAATAAAAACGACCAATAGGCAAGGCATAGCTGCAAAGTATGTGGAATGTCTATCAAATTTGGCAGAGTACCACGTCCATAGGAGCGATGCACCGCATGGGCGTGGATGAATGCC
>CAVCPW010000159.1:0-13673 GCA_963604075.1 Anaerovoracaceae bacterium
GGGAATACTCTCCTTTGCAATTCCACTGTTTTTAGGTCAGCTGCTGCAGCAGTTTTATAATGTAGCGGATGCATGGGTAGTAGGAAACTTTGCGGACAACAACGCGTTTGCTGCTGTCAGTTCCTCGGGAAATCTGACTTTTTTGATTATTGGCTTTTTTAATGGTATTGCCATCGGAGGAGGAGTTGTCATATCAAAATATTTTGGAGCACGGGATGAGAAAAGCGTAGAGCTTGCGATTCACACCAACTTTTTGTTTGGTTTGATTGCCTCTGTATTGTCAACAATTATTGGTCTTCTGATTGTCCCTTTACTGCTTCGCTTGATGCAGACACCAGAGGAAGTGCTTCCATATTCACTATTATATTTGCGCGTTTATTTTGGCGGTGTATCCACGATTATTCTTTATAATATTGGCATGTCCATTATGAGAGCACTAGGTGACAGTATTCATCCGCTGTATTATTTGCTGATTTCATCCGTAATTAATGTGCTGTTGGATTTACTGTTTGTAGCAGTATTCAAATGGGGCGTTGGCGGTGCAGCAACGGCTACAATCATTGCACAGGGCGTCAGTGCTGTAATGTGTATCTACCGCATGTGTAAAATGGAAGGCTTTGCAAAGTTGGATTTTAAAAAACTTCACTACAACGGTTCCATGATGCGTGAAGTCATAACGCAGGGGCTTCCGACAGGTATTCAAAACTCGGTTATCAGTATTGGAAACATTGTTATTCAGAAAAATATCAATTCATTTGGTTCATTCGCCATGGCTGGTGTAGGTGCATACAGTAAAATTGAGGGATTTGCATTCCTGCCGATCACATGTATGTCAATGGCACTTCCGACTTTTATTAGCCAGAACTTAGGTGCCAAGAAATATAGTCGTGCCAAGAAGGGGGCTTTGTTTGGAATTGTTTCTGGTGTAGCAGTGGCAGAGTTGATTGGAATTTGTTTTCATATTGGAATCGAGCCATTGCTTCGCTTCTTTGTGGACGAGGCACAGTCCATTGCTTTTGGAAAAATGCACGCACATGTAACAACGTTGTTTTACTGTCTGCTTGCATTTTCACACTGTGCAGCCGGCGTACTTCGTGGATGCGGAAAATCCATTGTCCCAATGGCAGCGATGCTTGCCTTCTGGTGCGGTCTTAGAATTGTCTATGTAACAGCTGCTCTTGAATTTATTCCGCAGTTTACCACGATTAGTTGGGCATATCCGTTGACGTGGAGCTGCAGCAGTATCGTATTCATATTATTTTTAATCTTCTCAGACTGGACACATGCGTTTGAGAAAAAAAGAGGAAGAGTAAAATAAAAAAATAGGGCGTGCATATTTGCATGCCCTGTTTTTGCCTAAAGTCTGATTCACATATTCCAATATCATGATGTTGGAGTTAAAAGCTACCTTGCGCCAACTGATACTGGATTGTTACGCATTTTTGCAATACTCAAAACATTGAATCATTTTATTTAATGGTATCGATATCATATGGTGTACTCTGGTACACATAGAAATTTAACCAGTTTGAATAAAGAAGCTGTCCAGTAGAGCGCCATGTGACAACAGGTGGCTTTGTCGGATCATCGTTCGGGAAGTAGTTAACCGGAAGATCAACGCTTGTGAGACCTTTTGCCATATCACGCTCATATTCTAGTGCAAGCGTATTGGCATCATATTCCGCATGGCAGGTTACAAAGAATTGTCTGCTGTCTGTTGTCTTTGCAATCGCAAGACTTCCATCTGTTGTCAGAGCCATCACTTCAAGTTCCGGCACTGCTTCCACATCGGAAACAAGTACATCAGTTGCTCGTGAGTGTGGTGCAAGAAATTGATCATTAAAGCCACGAAACAGCGGAGACGTTTTCTTTAAAATCTGGTGCGGAAAAATGCCAAACAGCTTCTTGTCCAGATCGAATTTTTTGACACCGTAATGATAGTACAGTCCGGCATAAGCCCCCCAACACAGATGAAAAGTGCAGTGAACATGCGTTTTTGTCCACTCCATAATCTTGCAAACCTCATCCCAGTAAACAGTTTCCTCATATGGCACGTAGTCAAGCGGTGCTCCTGTGATAATCATACCGTCATAATGGCGGTTTTTAATTTGCTCAAAAGTATAGTAAAACTGCTTTAAATGGTTTGGATCTGTATGAGTTGGAGTGTAGCTTGCTGTCTGAAGAAAATCAACACAAACCTGAAGTGGTGTGTTGGACAGCTTGCGAAGCAACTGCGTTTCTGTGACAACCTTTGTTGGCATCAGATTTAAAATAAGAACATTTAACGGGCGGATATCTTGATGCATGGCGCGGTACTCCGTCATTACAAATATATTTTCTGCCTCTAATATGGCATGAGCCGGAAGTGAGTCCGGTATTCGGATTGGCATAATAACTTATTCTCCTCTCAATGGTCAATATGTTGATAGTAACGCAGTTTGAAAGAAAAGTCAATGGTTGAGTGCTAATCAGAGTTTGACTATCGACAATCAGCAGGAGGGATGATATAATGGTTGGAAAAGAAAGCTTAACAGACCAGAAATGGTTAATACTGGAAAGTGCTAACAAAAGAAAGGATATCAGATGGAACTGAAAATTACGCTGCAATATTCAAATCCTCATGTTATAAGACAAGTAGCGATACCAGAAAATTTTACATTGCAGCAACTATATCGTGTAATCTGCATTTGTGTGAATCGAGAGACGCTGGGTACAGATGTAAAATTTTTAAAAAATGGAGTGGAATTAAAAAAAACGCAGCCAATAACTCAAGAATTGTTCCTTCCTGGGTCACGAATAATTTGCTACTGTAGTGATAAGACAAATAATTGGGAATGGCGCATTGAGTCTGTTTCAGAAGTTAATCAACTTTCAAAGAAGCAGAATGAAAATGTACCTCAGTTGGTGCGGTTTCAGGGAATTCATATAGGAAGTAGGGCAAAAAATATAGTTGAATTTAATAGCTATGCTAAT
This sequence comes from Anaerovoracaceae bacterium, assembly GCA_963604075.1. Taxonomy (GTDB): domain Bacteria; phylum Bacillota; class Clostridia; order Lachnospirales; family Lachnospiraceae; genus Anthropogastromicrobium. The sequence continues at coordinate 2,974 of CAVCPW010000159.1, forward strand.
CTGTGGTACAACACGGAGAATCAAATCGTGAAGCAGAGCTTGGTGAACAAAAAACTGGGATTGTTTTTTGAGGAAGAACAATCAAATGAGTCAGGCAATACAATCGATGGGAACAAGACATTTCATGAATGAATCAAATAAGGATGAGATATGAAGTTGAATGCCAATATTAGGCGTCCTAAATATTATGGACATACAAGAAACAAGTACAGTATATTTACAGGAGGGATAAAGTGAGTTACCGCATGGAAAATGCACTTGCCGATTTCGAAAAAGAAGATTTGGCAAGCGGAATGATCGCTGTATTGAAGGATCAGGCAAAAGCACTGGAGAAGGAAAAAGGAAAGAGCATAATAAGCCTGAAATTGACGGCACAGGGAACAATTGATTCATATTCGGCAGAAGTTTGCTTGGACGAAAAACATGGCGAGCTCGTATATACAAAATGCCGGTGTAAACAATTTAAAAAGAAATATTTTTGCTGTGAACATGTGGCGGCTGTGGTAATGCAGTATATTGTAGAAATGTATGGTCAGGATGAGGTCAAGCAATCCGAAATTTTTCCCTTAATGCTTAAGAAAACACGAGTAGAAGATCCATTTATTCCGGGAATTTTAAAAAGTACGGATATAGAAATGATGGCAATTTTAAAGAACAATTTTAGTAGAAAACCGTTTTTGCCAGTTTGTGATCCTAAAATAAAAACCCCACTTTCTTTGCAGGCGAAATGTTGTATTGGTGAATGTAAGGATGGACTTTTATTGGAGCTTCGTGTCGGTGAGTCGAGAGTGTATGTAATACGGGATTTAAATGATTTCTTTTATAAATGGACAGAGAAAAAGACAATCGAGCTGGGAAAATATATAAAATTCATGCCGGATGAGTCCTTACTAAATGATAGTGGGCGTCAGGTAATTCGCTTCTTTTTGGAAGAATATTTGAATGAAAAAATGGCCGGAGGAAGCAGCTATTCGTATTATGGATATTTTAAACAGCAATCCAGATCGGTATCTATTTATGGAAGTCGCATTGACACATTTATGAATACTATTGCGGTGAATGGTGTATGCTTACTTTCTAATGAAAAAGAAATGATTTCTTATAGTGATGAGATGTATAATCCCCGGATTCAAGTGACAAAACTTGCTTATGGGGCAACTGTAAATGTTGAAAAGTATACTGTTTTATGTGAAAGCCTCGATTATAGCTATGTTTTATCAGGCACTACGATTTATCGTATGAAAAAACCAGAGCCAGCCATACAGAAAGTGCTGGAACTGTGTCAGAGCAAACGGGAGCTTTTTGTGTCGGATAAGGATCTTCCAACAGTTACAAGGGATGTGCTTGCGAATCTTAAAGACACCGCAGCAATCACCTATGAGGGGATGGATCCGGACAAGTATCTGCCTCCAAAGCCAACACTTGCGCTGTATCTTGATTATCCGCAGGAAAATATGATTACATGTGATCCAAAAGCTATGTATGGCGAGAAAAAATATCATATTTATGGAAAGGAACGCTGCAACCAGAAACGAAATTTCACAGAGGAACATAAACTGGTGCAGGCGATTCAGCCATACTTCAATGCATTTGATCAGGGAAAAGGGGTTCTTATCTATTCAGGCGATGAGTCTGATATTTTCACTTTTCTTTCGCAGGTGCTTCCAAAACTGCAAGAGTATGGTGAGATCTATGTAACTGATGCGATGAAAAAGCTTCGCATCGTTCGCCCTAGTGTTTTTCAGGTCGGCGTGTCTGTTTCGGATGGTCTGCTTGAGATGTCAATAGTGTCAAATCAATTTAATAAAGAAGAATTAGCTGAAATTTTCTCTTCTTACGACCGAAAAAAGAAGTATCATCGTCTGAAAAATGGTGAATTTATCGCCTTCAATGAGGAACAGGAGCATGTGATATCCGTATTCTCTGGCGTGATAGAGAATTATGCCGATAAGAAAAATCCAGATACAATCAAGATGCCGCTTTTTCGGGCACTGTATCTTGACGAGATGTTAGCAGAAAAAGAGTCTGTTGAGCTTAAGAAAAACCGTGAGTATCGAAGACTAGTCGGAAAGATGAGAAGCTATGAGAATAGTGATTATGAAGTGCCGCAGTCACTCGATTCGATATTGCGAGAGTACCAGAGAGATGGATTTTATTGGATCAAAACATTAAAAGAAAATGGATTCAGCGGCATTTTAGCGGATGATATGGGACTTGGAAAAACGCTTCAGGTATTAACATTTTTGTTATCAGAGAAGGAACAGGGAAAGACAGGCGATGCACTTCGCACACTTATTGTCGCACCGGCTTCTCTTGTTTATAACTGGAAAAAGGAAATCGAACGATTCACGCCGCAGTTGTCTGTATGCGTGGTGACAGGTACTGTGCATGAGCGAAAAGCGTTGATTCAAAGCCAGCAACAAGTTCAGCAAGATCAGCAGATTCAACAGAATCATCAATCTCGATCAATCGGTGCCGACGTGTGGATTACGTCATATGACCTGCTAAAGCGCGATATTGAATTGTATCAGGACATCATATTTGCCAATCAGATCATCGATGAGGCACAGTATATCAAGAATCAGACGACACATGCAGCAAAGTCCGTGCGTCTTGTAAATAGCAGCTTTCGAATGGCACTCACCGGAACCCCAATGGAAAACCGCTTAAGCGAGCTGTGGAGTATATTCGATTATTTGATGCCGGGATTTTTGTACGGTTATACGCGTTTTCGCAGTGAACTTGAGACACCGATCGTCTCGGATAAGAACGAGGAAGCGATGACACGTCTTCGTGCGATGATTCATCCGTTTATACTGCGTCGCCTGAAAAAAGACGTATTGAAAGAGCTTCCTGAAAAGCAGGAAGAGGTAGTGACGATTGCACTTTCAGGTGAGCAAAAGAAACTTTACCAGGCACATGCACAGCGTTTAAAGATGTTTTTGGAGGATCAAAACGATGAGGACTTTGTACAGAATAAGCTTCAAGTACTTGCCGAGCTGACAAAGCTTCGTCAGCTTTGCTGTGGACCGGAGTTAATTCTGGAGAATTATAAGGGGGAAAATGCAAAGCTTGAAACCTGTATCGAACTCATCACACGGGCTGTTGAAGGCGGGCATAAAATACTTTTGTTTTCACAGTTTACTTCGATGTTGGATCGCATTGGTGATGAGCTGAAAAAAGCGAAGATTGAATATTATCGAATCGATGGCAGTGTAAAAAAAGAGGCGCGTATGGAGATGGTGGAGCAATTTCAGGATCCGAAAAATCAGGTAGCTGTATTCTGCATATCATTAAAGGCTGGTGGTACCGGATTGAATTTGACGGCAGCCGATATTGTCATTCACTATGATCCGTGGTGGAATAAAGCTGCACAGAATCAAGCGACTGATCGCGCACACCGAATCGGTCAGAAACACGCGATTAATGTTTATCAGCTGATTGCAGAAGATACAATCGAGCAAAAGATGTGCGAGCTTCAGAAGGCAAAGTATGATCTTGCAGAGGAAGCCCTTTCTGGTGAGGGCATTAGCAGTATTTTGTTTAATAAAGACGAGATTATGGATTTACTGGGAAAATAAACTGTTTATTTAGCAAATTTGCCTCAGAATAGAATCTCTTTGGAAGTTGTGCCACATAGAGAGGAATGATTTTTGTATGAATTTACATACAATGGCGAAAAAGACTTGCACAAACGATGCTTTTTTGTTATGATATTTATTAAGTATGGAGTCGAAAGACCAGTCAAAAAACGGGGGGATCTGATGGATATCCGATGCAAACGGTGCCTGCTTCGAGAAATGGCAGATGAAGATATGTATCACAGGATACAGCGGACGATTGATGCGATTCCCCAGGCACTTCGGTGTACTCAGGATGAGTATGATGCGCGCCTTGCAGCATGTAAGGAGTGCGAAAAGCTAATTAGCGGCATGTGCCGCGTGTGCGGCTGCTTCGTTGAAGTCAGAGCCGCAAAGAAGAGCGAACACTGTCCAGGAATACCACGCCGCTGGGATGGGCTGTGATCTAAGATTCAATATCAGCAGAGAAGCATCTTTTAATAATGAAGAGCATTTTTTGCTTATAAATTGCTGCGCGTCAGCAGAAAACGGAGGAAATGCAATGAAGGAAACAATAATGCAGTTTGGTGAGGGCGGATTTTTACGCGGTTTCGTTGATTATTTTTTCAAGAAACTGAATGATGCCGGTGTATACGAAGGAAAGGTCGTTGTTATCCAGCCAATCGACAAGGGTATGGTAAAGATGCTCAATGATCAGAACTGCGAGTATAACCTGTACTTAAGAGGTATCCAGAATGGTGAGGAAGTAGTTGAGCATACTCATGTTGACGTTATCTCCAGAGGTATCAATCCATATGAGGATTTTGATGCATATATGGCACTGGCTGAGAATCCGGATCTTCGCGTAATTGTATCCAACACCACCGAGGCAGGTATCGAGTATCTTGGAACTGAGAAGTTAGATGACAAGCCGGCTAAGTCATATCCGGCAAAGCTGACCCAGTTCTTATATAAGAGATTCCAGACTGGCTTAAAGGGATTCATTCTTCTGCCATGTGAGTTAATCGACCACAACGCAGACACCTTAAAGGAGTGTGTATTGAAGTATGCAGATCTTTGGGAGTTAGGCGATGAGTTCAAGAATTGGCTGCTGTCTGAGAATGATTTCTGTAACACCTTAGTAGACCGTATCGTAACCGGATATCCGAGAGGAGAGGCAGAGGCTATCTGCAAGGAGTTAGGTTACACCGATAACCTGATTGATACCGCTGAGATCTTCCATCTGTGGGTAATTCAGGGACATCACGAGGATGAGCTGCCATTCAACAAGGCTGGATATAACATCGTATGGACTGATGATGTTGCACCGTACAAGAAGAGAAAGGTTCGTATCTTAAACGGCGGACATACCTCCATGGTACTTGGCGCTTATCTGTATGGTCTTGAGACTGTTGGCGAGTGCTTAAAGGATGAGACCGTAAGCAGCTACTTAAAGCATTGTATCTTCGAGGAGATCGTTCCGACTCTTGGAAACACTCAGACTGACATCGACTTTGGTAAGGCTGTTCTGGAGCGTTTCGCAAATCCATTCATCCGCCATATGCTGCTGTCTATCGCACTGAACTCTGTAAGCAAGTTCCAGGTTCGTGTACTTCCGACCATCCTTGAGCACAAGGAAAAGTTTGGTACCTATCCGGAAGGCCTTGTAATGTCTATGGCAGCCCTGATCGCATTCTATCGTACCGATAAGGCAAACGATGGCGCTGAGATTATGGAATTCATGAAGACGGCAAGTGTAGAGGATATCATGAAGAGAGAAGATTACTGGCATGCAGATCTGACCGAGATGATTCCGATGGTACAGAAGTACTACGATGTCATCGAGAAGGATGGTATGAAGGCAGCTTACGATTTAGTATTAAGTAAATAATCGTTTTCCTATTATATAGAAAAAGACAGCCGAACCAAATGACAGGTTCGGCTGTATGCCGTAAACGGCGCAAAATAGTGCAGAGCATTGAAAATAGCATAATGCAATTAAAAATGCTAGTGCAGCGTTTTGTTTATGGCAGAATGCGAACAGAAAGGCAATTGATTTATGAAGACTTACATTCAGATTAATCCGCAGGATAATGTCTGTGTTGCATTGGCTCCGATTCCGGCCGGTACACAGATTAACGCAGGCACGACCGTGACCACGCTCGAGGATATTCCGCAGGGACACAAGATTGCTCTTGCTGATATTAAGGAAGGCGAAAAAGTCATCAAGTACGGTTTCCCGATCGGTGTCGCAAAGCAGGACATCAAGGCTGGTGCCTGGGTGCATGTTCATAATGTAAAGACCGGTCTGGGCGATGTGCTGGATTATGAGTATCATCCGTCTGGAAAAGAATTAGAGCCGACAGAGCGTGCTCATTTTATGGGTTATCGCCGTGAAGATGGGCGTGTTGGCGTTCGTAACGAAATCTGGATTATCCCGACCGTTGGTTGTGTAAATTCCATCGCATCTGCACTTGAGAAGCAGGCAAAGAGTCTGGCTGTTGGTACAGTAGAGGATGTTGTAGCATTTCCACATCCGTATGGATGTTCCCAGATGGGAGGAGATCAGGAGAATACCAGAAAGGCACTTGCTGATTTGATTCATCATCCGAATGCAGGCGGCGTGCTGGTACTCGGACTTGGCTGTGAGAATAGCAATATTCCGGTATTGATGGACTACATTGGCGAGTATGACAAGAACCGTGTAAAGTTCTTGCAGTGTCAGGATGTCGAGGACGAGCAGGAAGCAGCTATGGAGCTGTTAAAGGAATTAGCAGCATATGCAGGAACCTTTAAGCGTGAGCCAATTGACGCATCTGAGCTGATTATTGGTATGAAGTGCGGTGGTTCTGATGGATTGTCCGGTATTACAGCAAATCCGACCGTTGGTGCATTTTCTGATCTTTTAATCTCCAAGGGTGGTACTACCATTCTGACCGAGGTTCCAGAGATGTTTGGAGCTGAGACTATTTTAATGAACCGCTGTGCAAATGAGGAGCTGTTTAATAAGACAGTTGATTTGATTAACAACTTCAAGAACTACTTCACCAGCCATAACCAGACTATCTATGAGAATCCGTCTCCGGGAAATAAGAAGGGCGGTATCTCTACACTTGAGGATAAGTCCTTAGGTTGTACACAGAAGTCTGGAAGCGCACTCGTTAAAGGTGTACTTGAATATACCGAGCCAGTTCATACCAAGGGCCTGAACCTCTTAAGCGCACCGGGCAACGATTTGGTTGCGGCAACTGCACTGGCACTTTCAGGTGCACATATCGTTTTATTTACAACCGGAAGAGGAACACCGTTCGCTTCTCCTGTTCCGACTGTAAAGATTTCCAGTAACTCCAGACTGGCTGGTCATAAGGATAACTGGATTGACTTTAACGCAGGTCGTCTGGTGGAGGATATGCCAATGGAGATGCTTTCTAAGGAACTGTTTGAGTATGTACTTGCAGTCGCTTCAGGAAAGAAGGTAAAGGCTGAGGAGGCTGGCTTCCATGATATGGCAATCTTCAAACAGGGTGTAACACTCTAATAAAATGTTGAATGATGCAGGTGCTGTATAGCACCTGTTCATCAGATAGAAAATTTAAGTTCATATAAAAATAGTAACTCATCTAGGAAAGGATAGGATATTATTATGAAGACATTTATGGGAAAGAATTTCCTTCTGTCAACTGACACAGCAAAAGAGCTGTTCCATGATTACGCAGAGAATATGCCAATCATCGATTATCACTGCCATATCAACCCAAAGGAAATCTATGAGGACCGCAAATTCGAGAACATCACTCAGGTATGGCTGGGAGGCGATCATTACAAGTGGCGTCAGATGCGTTCTAACGGTATTGACGAGAAGTACATCACCGGAGATGCTACCGACAGAGAGAAGTTCCAGAAGTGGGCAGAGACTCTTGAGAAGGCAATTGGAAATCCGCTGTATCACTGGAGTCATTTAGAGCTGCAGAGATACTTCGGTTATCACGGTGTATTAAATGGTGATACTGCAGAGGAAGTATGGAACCTGTGCAATGCAAAGCTTGCAGAGGATTCCATGACTGTTCGTAACATCATCCGTCAGTCCAACGTAAAGGTAATCTGCACTACAGACGATCCGATTGACAGCCTTGAGTGGCATAAGAAGATTGCAGCAGATGAGACAGTAGATTTCAAGGTATATCCGGCATGGAGACCTGACAAGGCAATGAACATCGAGAAGCCTGATTTCTTAGAGTACGTACAGAAGTTAGCCGACGTATCCGGAATCAAGGTTGACAGTGTAAAGAGTCTGTTAGCAGCAATCGACAATCGTATGGAATTCTTCGATTCCATGAAGTGTTGTGTATCTGATCACGGTCTGAACTATGTTGTATATCAGCCGGCAAGCGAGGAAGCAATCGAGGCTATTTTCCAGAAGAAGGTTAGCGGAAAGCAGCTGACTCAGCTTGAAATTGACCAGTATAAGACTGCATTTATGATTCATGTGGGCAGAGAGTATCATCGTCGTGGATGGGTTATGCAGTTACATTATGGCTGCAAGCGCGATAACAATACCTTCCGCTACAACCAGTTAGGACCGGATACCGGATACGATTCCATCAACAACGATGCAACCGCAGCACAGTTAGCTGATTTCTTAAACGCACTTAGCACCACAAACGAGTTGCCAAAGACCATCCTGTACTCCTTAAATCCTGCTGACAACGAGATCATCGGAACAATCATGGGCTGCTTCCAGGACAGCGAGGCAGTAGGTAAGATTCAGCACGGTTCCGCTTGGTGGTTCAACGACAACAAGTCCGGTATGATTAACCAGATGGTAAGTCTTGCAAACCTTGGTCTGCTTGGAAACTTTGTTGGTATGCTTACCGATTCCAGAAGTTTCTTGTCTTATACCAGACACGAGTATTTCCGCCGTATCCTTTGCGAGTTAGTAGGCGGATGGGTAGAGAATGGCGAGTATCCGTATGATAAGAAGGCATTAAAGAACATTATCGAGGGTATCAGCTACAACAATGCAAAGGCATATTTTAACTTCAAGGATTGATTGCTTTGTGCTGAAGTGGAAGCTCCGTCTATAACCGTTTGTGTTTTAGGCGGGTGAGGCTCACCTCATATCCTGAAATGAAAATAATAATCAGAGGCGGATTGATGGTGTCGGGCGCATCGTCAATCCGCCCAGTAATAAATTGAATTATGGAGGTGCATAGTATCCTTTATGGATAGTCACAGTATGACCTTAGTGGTCGCTTTAATTTTATTAATGATGGGTTCAGCCTTTTTCTCGGCTACAGAGACAGCTTTTTCTTCTATGAACAAGCCGAGAATGAAGAATCTTGCAGCAGAAGGAAATAAAAAAGCAAAGCTTGCTTACAGGCTTGCAGAAAATTATGATGAGCTGATTTCAAGTACACTTGTAGGAAATAATATCGTTAATATTGCAGCCGCAACCATTGGTACACTTCTTTTTGTGGGATGGTTAGGCGGAAATGGCGCAAGTGTTTCAACTATATTCATGACAGTAGTTACTTTACTTTTCGGTGAGATTACACCAAAAAGTCTGGCAAAGGAATGTCCGGAACAAATAGCAATGGCAGTATCACCGGTTATGAATGTGCTGATTACTATATTGAAGCCGCTGAATTATGTGTTGATTAAATTAAAGAGCAGCGTAGGAAAGCTTCTCAAGGTAAGCGGATCAAGCAGCGGTATTACAGAAAATGAGCTTCTCACCATAGTAGATGAGGCAGAGCAGGTCGGTGGTCTGGACAGCAACGAGAGTGAGCTGATTCATAACGTAATTGAATTTAACGATCTTCAGGCAGAAGACATCATTACACCACGTGTAGATGTCACAGCAGTAGACATCACGACACCAAATGAAGAGATTGCGGAGGTTTTTAAGACATCTGGCTATTCCAGAATTCCGGTATACCGTGATACCATTGATGATATCGTCGGCATTTTATATGAAAAGGATTTTCACAACTATGTAGCAGGAACTACAAAATCCATCGAAACAATCATGAAGCCGGCAGAATTTATTCCGCCGACTGTTAAGATATCTGAGCTTTTAAAGAAATTTCAGAAAACCAAGCTGCATATCGCAGTTGTTGTCGATGAATTTGGCGGTACGGAAGGTATCGTTACCATGGAAAACATTCTTGAGGAGCTTGTCGGTGATATATGGGACGAGCACGATGAAGTTGAGGCAGGCATAAAGAAACTTGATGATGGCAGCTTTCTTGTCCCGGAGGATGTGGATTTGGATGATTTCTTTGAACAATTCTCTATCGCTACTAAGACAGAAGCTTCTACTATAAACGGATGGATTACTGAGCAGATTGGAAAGATTCCTGAAGTGGGAGATGCGTTTGATTTTGAAAATCCGACATCAGATGATGAAGATTCAGATAGAGACGATGCGAAGAAAGAATCACAGAAACTTCATATAGAAGTAACACAGACTGAGGGACAAAAAGCAGAAGAGATTCATGTGGTGATCCTTAAAAATGATAAAAGTAGAGACAGCAAGGAAAACGAAGAGAACGCATAAAAAACTTGAATGGTTAGAATGTTGTTGACTTTGCAGTTGATGCTTTGGAAAGGAGTTAAAATGACTAAACGTTATATTGTAATTGTGGAGAGCATAATATTATTTATAATACTCCTCGGGATTCTTCCGAATTCTAAAGTTTCTGCTTCAGAGGATAACTCCGTTGTGCTTGCAGCTTGTGATTTAAAAAATATAGATAATGATGTTATATTATGCTTGATAGAGAATGGAGCAAAACGAAATGGTGTCGATGAAGTTCATCTTGTAAATAGCTTAATAGGAGAGATGAACTTGAGTAAAAAAATAGAAAATAAAATGACAAAGGATACTGTTCCGGAAGGATTCAGTGTTTCACTGGCCCTCATGGATATGATTCCGGTTATTTTTTTTGGATTGTCGGCTATACGAATCGGACGGCTTTTAAAAAGCAAACTTTTCCAACTGGGTGCAGTAATATGTCTTGGTTCTGGAGTCGTAAAGGTATTATGGAAAATCATAGCCGCCGTTTTACAAAAAAATATCTGGCCGATGTTTGTCCAGATGCGAATTTTGATGCCAGTTGGTTTTTTACTGTTGATAGT
>CAVCPW010000160.1:0-5270 GCA_963604075.1 Anaerovoracaceae bacterium
TTGTGGTGATTTCTGTTAATTTGCACTTGACAAGAGGTCATTACATATCAGATTAGAATCGTTATAACTGTGCACAGATCAGATCATTTACTGCCTGCATAAGTTCATCTGTGTTGCGGCATTCTGCAACAAGTGATACGACAGCATCTGCATCTGGCATTACAATGGAAAGCTGTGAATATTTACCATCAGCACGATAGGAATTGTATTTTCCACGCCAGAATAGGTAAGCATATTGCTCGGTATCCGATGGTTTTGTACTTTCCTCAATCCATGCAGAATTCAGTAATTGTTTTCCGTTCCATTTTCCCTTCTTTAAATAGAATAAACCAAATGTGTGAAGTTCAGAAAGAGTAAGGAACAAGCCGCCTGCACCAAATGTATTACCTAGAGGATCAATTTCCCAGGTTGGCCGTTTGATACCGAGATGTTTAAAAAGTCGCGGCATCAGATACGATACCAGATCCGTTCCGGAACGCCTCTGCACAAGTACACCTGCCAGATAAGGACCTACATTGTTGTAGACAAAATGAGTTCCTGGCTCATAGACAAATGGAATTGCAAGTGACATCTTAACCCAGTCATCTTCCTGATAGAGTGGTCGCTGTTCGCCCATCAAATGTGCAGATTCCTGACCAAGACACATCGTTAAAAGATCACGGACTGTTGCCTTTTTAAGATTTTCATCTGGTTTTTTAGGAATATCGTCTGCGAATGCATCGGTAAGCTTTTCGTCAAGCGAAATAAGTCCTTCTTGTACGGCAAATCCCATTGCACAAGATGTAAAACTCTTGCTTGCCGAATAAATATTTCGGCGGCATTCTCCCTCACTAAGCCATTCTGCTTTTAATTCGTCGTGCTGAGTAACCTTTATACCTAAAACACCAAGAGTCTTTGCTTTCTCAATAAATTTTGATATGTCAATCATATGTTTTTGGGTTAAAGAAAGCGCGATTCCTTCCTCAAATTTTGGCAGCCACCATTCACAATAGCCGTCTTTTGTTGGATGAATCGGGTCTGCCATGTATCGTTTATAATCTTCTTGTGAAACCTGATTCATTTTTGCATCATTCCATAAATCAATCACGTCAATCTGCCATTTTTTTTGTATTACAAGCAGAAGATTAACCATCTTTTGGTAGAGTGCGCTGTCATACTTTGTTCCAGTGTAAAAGAGTACTGGGCAATGCCATGTCTGCTTGGCATATGCAATAATAAATTCAATTGCGCCTGCAATGGTCTTGGTATCAAAAGCTTCTTTTGCATACGAATCAGAAACTGTTCCTAGCGGTTTATTGTGTGTAGCATCATTTGTAGACAGCTGGCAGACAAACGCATCTGCATTTGTGGCTGGATCGATAGTCGCTAGTCGGGCAATATATGATTTGCCATCTGCAACATCCTCATCAACAAGAAGCGTTCCGCTGACAGCCTCCTTTATGGCAATAATTCCATCTTTTTCCTTTAATGCTTCGATAAATGATTGCCCCATGGCACAAGCTCCATATGTGACGGAACTGCCAAGAAAGATTATCTTTTTTCCTTCAAGAGTGCCTTTATATGTATTGAAAACAGACATATTATTTCCTCCTCATATAATCAAGTGTTTTTTATTGAAAATTCAAGGTTTTTAAGCCTTGTATATCTCCTTTGTGAATTTGCAATTATAAAAGCTTCAATTCAAAAATCTTGATAATAGTATACCAGTTATTGATGAAAAATGAAACTAGCATTTCTTTTTTTTGAAAAAAATTCTGCTGTTTATAAAAGTGCAAGTAGCAAAGCGGATTGAGAATATCATTGACTGTTCAATACATTTTTACGCGCTTTTTACAAGACATAGATAGACAGATAGCCGGTATAGGCGATAATATTTATCATGAAACAAGAAAGATAATAAATGAAAAGATGAAAGAAGGCAATAAAATAAAAATGTCGGAGAAATCAAAAGAAAAAGATGCATTGAAAGCATCAGAACAAAGGAAAGAACAAATTACATATAAAGAAATCCAGAAAAATGAAGAAATAAATTCAATGATTGAGCAGGGAAATCAAGTGCTGAAATGTTTGGGATACACGGAACATTCAAAAAAACATGCAACGAAAGTAGCAGAACAAGCGGCAGAGATTTTGAAGATGACAGGAGCAAATGAACATGAAATCGAGCTTGTTAGAATTGCAGGCTATATGCACGATATTGGAAACTGTATTAACCGTCAGGATCATGCACATAGCGGAGCAATATTGGCATATTCCATTTTGAAGCAGCTAAATATGCCGCAGAAAGATTGTTTGACGATCACGACCGCAATCGGTCATCATGATGAAAAAACGGGAGCTGCTCTTGAACCTGTGTCTGCTGCATTGATTCTTGCGGATAAGACAGATGTGCGCAGAAATCGAGTACAAAATCCGAGTATTGCCAATTTTGACATTCATGACAGAGTAAACTATGCGGTTTTAAGTTCTTCACTGGAATTTAAGACGGAAAAGAAAGTTATTCAGATGAACTTAGAACTGGATGATTCCATGTGTACCGTTATGGACTATTTTGGAATCTTTTTGGAGCGAATGGTGATGTGCAGGCGTGCGGCAGAGGTACTAGGCTGGCGCTTTAAGCTTGTTGCAAATGGAAGCAAGCTATGCTAAATTTGATTCAGGCAAAATTAAAGAGAGTGTTGGATAATGAAAGTGGTAAAAAGTAACAATATCGTACATTGATAAGTAACTGTACAATTCGTTTGCTAAAATAAAAATATCGCGTTTTTCGACACAATTATGCAAAAATATGTTCTGATTTAAAAGATATGTAAGGGACGTGTGACGCTGACAAAATTTCATCGAGGTCTTCCACCATGAACAGTAACGAATAAATTTCTTTACAAAAGCCTCTTGATTTGTTATAATACAAAAAGGTAAAACGATAGATAGAAGTAGAGGAGGTACCGTTGTGGGATTGGAATCAGAATCTGGAGGAGTTAGTATTCCGGTTGAGGAAAGCACCGGAGAGATTAAAATTGCGAACGATGTAGTTGCAACAATCGCAGCACTGGCAGCGACAGAGATTAAAGGAGTTGCCTATCTGTCCGGCTCTCTGACACATGATGTCATTGCGAAGCATTCTAGCAAGAATCTTTCCAAGGGCGTTGCTGTTGCCGTTGATGAGAAAAATGTGTCTGTACAGATTTCGCTTGTTGTCGAGTATGGATGCAGCGTGCCGGTTATAACAGCAAAGGTACAGGAGCGCGTTAAGTCCGCAATTGAAAATATGACAGGACTTGAAGTTACAGAAGTAAAGATTACTGTTGCCGGAGTAAATATGTAAGTAAGAGCAGGGTGTCGTACCGGCACCCTTTTGCACTTGTATTTCACACAAATACGAATAAAGAACAGGCAGGAAACGAGGTAGAATTTGAACCGCAGACAGTTACGTGAATACACGTTTAAATTATTATTTCATGCAAATTTTTATGAGAAGGAAGAGCTGATAGAGCAGGCTGACAATTATCTGGAGGAGTGCATGTATCCAGAAGAAGGTCAGCTGTTGTTGGTTGAAAATGAAAAGGAGCAGCTTGGTCAGCGTTTTTCTCTGATAGTAGAGAAGCTTCCACAGATTGATGAGGAGATTACACAGGCGGCAGAAGGCTGGAAGATTGGTCGTATGAACAAGGTCGACTTGTCCATCATTCGTCTGGCAGCTTACGAGCTGATGTTTGACGAGGATGTTCCGGGAAAGGTAGCCATTAATGAGGCAGTCGAGTTGGCAAAAAGTTATGGAGGAGACGAGTCACCGCAGTTTGTAAATGGTGTGTTGGCAAAGTTCGTTCACAGACATCCGGAGTTAGCTTAATGGCATCTGTCTACACAGTAGCGCAGGTTACGTCGTATATTAGTCATTTGTTTGATGAAGATTTCGCCCTGAAGAGGATTTCCATTCAGGGCGAGATTTCTAATTGCCGTAAACACACGAGTGGTCATCTGTATTTTACGTTAAAGGACGAGGAAAGCACCATTTCATGTGTGATGTTTGCATCAAACAGAGGAAAGCTTACCTTTATTCCGAGTGAAGGGATGCGTGTAATTGCAAGAGGCAGTGTACGTATTTACGAGCGGGATGGTGTGTATCAGTTGTATGTGACAGCACTTGAACCTGCCGGAGTAGGTGAGTGGTTTCGGCTTTTTGAGGAACGAAAGCTTCAGTTTGCCGAGATGGGTATGTTTGATGATGCGTACAAAAAGCCTATTCCACGCTTTGCAAGGACAGTTGGAATTGTCACGGCAAAGACAGGAGCTGCTATTCAGGATATCATTAATATTTCTCATAGAAGAAACCCTTACGTACAGTTGATATTATATCCAACGCTTGTGCAGGGTGATTCGGCTGCTGCCAACATTGCAGCCGGGATCGACTATCTGGATACGCTAGGTCTTGATGTGATCATTGTTGGACGTGGCGGCGGATCGATTGAAGATTTGTGGGCATTTGATGAGGAATGTGTGGCGATGGCGATATTTCGCTGTGAGACACCGGTAATTTCGGCAGTTGGTCACGAGACAGATTTTACGATTGCAGATTTTGTTGCTGATCTGCGTGCACCTACGCCTTCTGCGGCAGCGGAGCTGGCTGTGTTTGAGTATGATTCATTTGAACAGACGCTTGCGATGATTTCCTCACAAATGGGAAAGTGCATCACAAGAATGGTGGAGCACGAACAAAAGCGGCTCGAACAGGCAAGGCTTTTATTAAAACTTTCCCATCCGAATGCTCGTTTGAATGCACAAAAAGAAACACTTGCACAGCTTGAGAAACAGATGAGTCGTCAGATGAATTATTTGATTGAACAAAAAAGTGCGGAGCTGTCTGTTACAGCGGCAAAGCTTAACGCACAGTCTCCACTTGGAAAGCTTGGTGGTGGTTTTGCATTTGTGACGAATGAGAAGAAAAAGCCTTTGTGCAGCGTGGATGAGACGGCATCAGGGCAGCCATTTTTTGCATATTTAAAGGATGGTGTCGTGCAGGCAAATACAGTGCAGGTAACCCGGTTTTCAAAGGATTCACTGAGCTTGGCAGGTTTACAGGCATTATCAGATAAGCATGGTGTACTAAAGCAGACACAGGTACAAACAGAGACAGATCAAAGAGGCAGCATTTGATGGAAAAGAAGAAAAAGCAAACAAAGGACATGACAGCCAATATAACAATCGAAGAGCAACTTCTAAAAATTCAGGAGATTGCTTCTGAGCTTGAGGGTGGCAGCCTAGGACTTGAG
>CAVCPW010000161.1:0-5971 GCA_963604075.1 Anaerovoracaceae bacterium
GTTTCAGATACCACGTCCATAGGAGCTATGCACCGCATGGGCGTGGAGACTTCATTTTGTAAGCGAAGTTTTGAATAGTTACGATAAAATATATAATAAAACAAAAAATATCTATTAAAAATGTAAAAAAATAGTTGCAATTATTTGAAATATTTTATATAATATCTCTATCAGATTTCAAGGGGCCTCGAAATTATATATTGCAAAAGAGACAAAAGAAACTTGAAAAGAAAAGAAAGATTGGAGGACGTGACTTATGAAGGTTTATGAAACTGGAAATCTCCGCAATGTTGTCGTAATGGGACATGGCGGATGTGGTAAGACAACACTTGTTGAGGCTATTGCCTATCAGACCGGTATTACAGCTAGGATGGGAAAGGTGACGGACGGAAATACCATCAGCGATTATGATAAGGAAGAGCAGAAGCGTCAGTTTTCCATTTCGACCAGTGTAGTTCCGGTCGAGTTCGAGGATATTAAGATTAATTTTTTAGACACACCTGGATATTTTGACTTCGTAGGAGAAGTAGAGGAGGCATGCCACGCAGCAGGTGCAGCTGTTATCGTGATCAACGGCAAGTCTGGCGTAGAGGTTGGTACAATTAAGGCATGGGAGCTTTGCGAGAAGTATAAGTTGCCGAGATTGTTTTTTGTAACGGGCATGGATGATGATCAGGCCAGCTACCGTAAGATAGTTCTTGAGTTAAACGATCGTTTCGGACGTAAGGTAGCACCGTTCCATGTGCCGATCCGTGAGAACGAAAAGTTCGTCGGCTTTGTCAATGTTGTAAAGATGAAGGGCCGTCGTTTTATTAATGATACAAGCGAATATGAAGAGTGTGATATTCCGGATTACTTGGATAAGCACTTAAGCATTAGCCGTGATGCACTTGTTGAGGCTGTTGCTGATACAAGCGAGGAACTGATGGAGCGTTACTTTGCAGGAGAAGAGTTCACATATGAAGAAGTATCCACCGCATTGAGAACCCACGTTATGGACTGCCAGATTGTTCCTGTATTGGTTGGATCTGGTATTCACAATCAGGGTACCAGCATGCTGATGAATGTAATTAAGAAGTACTTCCCGTCACCAGAGTATACTGTAAACCACGGAAAAGAGACTTCTACCGGAGAGCTTGTTATGGTTAAGTGTGATCAGAATAAGCATCTGTCCGCAAAAGTATTCAAGACTGTAGTTGATCCGTTTATTGGAAAGTATTCTCTGATTAAAGTTATAACCGGTACACTTAAGGCTGGTGATAACATTTATAATGTAAATAAGGGAACAGAGGACCGTGCATCTAAGCTGTATCTGATGCGCGGCAAGGAAACTATCGAGGTTCCAGAGCTTCACGCAGGTGATATAGGTGCACTGGCTAAGATCGACAAGATCTCCACAGGTGACACCATTTCCACAAAGGGTGCAACTCTTGTTTACGATGGACCGCAGGTAAGCAAGCCATATACATGCAAGGCATATCGTGCGAAGAATAAGTCCGATGAGGATAAGATTAATGGCGCACTTGCACGTATGGTAGAGGAAGATCAGACAATTCGTCTTGAGAATGATGTAGAGAATCATCAGACCTTAATCTATGGCATCGGTGATCAGCAGCTTGACGTTGCTGCAAGCCGCATCCTGAACCGTTATAAGGTTGAGATTGAGCTGTACCGTCCGAAGGTAGCATATCGTGAGACACTTAGAAAGAAAGTTCAGGTACAGGGTAAGTATAAGAAGCAGACAGGAGGCAGCGGTCAGTATGGTGATGTACATATGATCTTTGAACCGTCAGGCGATCTTGATACACCATACATCTTCGAGGAAAAAGTAGTCGGCGGTGCTGTTCCGAAGAACTACTTCCCGGCAGTTGAAAAGGGTATTCAGGAGTCTGTATTAAAGGGTACTCTTGCAGGATATCCGGTAGTTGGCTTAAAGGCAACTCTTGTTGATGGTTCCTACCATCCGGTTGATTCCTCTGAGCTGGCATTTAAGATGGCTGCAATCCTTGCTTATAAGAAGGGCTTTGCAGAGGCAAATCCTACTATTTTGGAGCCAATCGCATCTGTTTCTATCACCGTACCGGATGATCTTGTTGGTGATGTTATGGGTGACCTGAACAAGCGTCGCGGCAGAGTACTTGGTATGGATCATGTAGCAGGCGGCAAGCAGATGGTAACTGCAGATGTTCCGATGGCAGAGATGTATGGTTACTCCACTGACCTTCGTGCAATGTCTGGTGGTATGGGCGAGTTCTCTTATGAGTTTGCAAGATATGAGCAGGCTCCGCAGGATGTCCAGAAGAAAATTATTGAAGCAGCCGAGAAGGATGAGTAAATACAAAATAGAAGTTACAGTTCACGCAGTTTTGCGAATGAGTGTCCTGTGAACAGCAACGAATAAGATGCTGTTAAGGGTTTTGAAAGAAAGAGGGGGTTGACAAGCCCCCTTTTTCTATGCTATTGTAAACAGCGTAAAAAGTATCAAGTTTGGCGTAAAAGTGTCACGCTTCTTGATGCAAAAAGCGATGATAAGGAATAGTAAGCAGGAGAGAGCTGCAGAGAGCTGCCGGTCGGTGAAAGGCAGTAGCTTGAAACTGCCGAACTGGCCTTAGAGCACCGGCAGGGAAATGTTTGGAATCGTTACTATAATAAAATAGCATATATAGTATATGAAGAATGACGGAGTAGTTGGCGGCGGGTATTCCCGTTATAGAAGATTGAGTGCAAAGCAGACATCTGCTTTGAAGTAGAGTGGTACCGCGAAGTCTTTTCGTCTCTATACAAAGAGAAAGGAAGGGCTCTTTTTTTTCCAGAAAAGAGACCCGGAAAGGAAACACAAAACATAATGAACAAGAATTACGATCCAAAAGAAATTGAATCAAAATGGCAGAAGGTCTGGATGGATGAGAAGGCTTTTGCTGCAACAACTGATTACACAAAGCCAAAGTACTATGCGCTGGTTGAGTTCCCGTATCCGTCAGGACAGGGACTTCATGTAGGCCATCCGCGTCCGTATACCGCGCTGGATATCGTTGCCAGAAAGAGAAGATTACAGGGATATAATGTACTGTATCCGATGGGCTGGGATGCATTCGGTCTTCCGACTGAGAATTATGCGATCAAGAATCACATTCATCCGAAGATTGTTACCCATAATAATGTAGCACGTTTCAAGAATCAGCTTCAATCTTTAGGTTATTCCTTTGATTGGGACAGAGAGATTAACACAACTGACCCGAACTACTATCACTGGACACAGTGGATCTTCTTAAAGCTGTATAATGCAGGATTGGCATATAAGTCTGAGATGCCGGTTAACTGGTGTACTTCCTGTAAGGTAGGTCTGGCAAACGAGGAGGTTGTAAACGGCGTTTGTGAGCGCTGCGGAAGCCCTGTTGTTCGTAAGATGAAGAGCCAGTGGATGTTAAAGATTACCGAGTACGCAGACAAGCTGATCGATGGTCTGGACAGCGTAGATTATGTAGAGAAGGTAAAGGTTTCCCAGAGAAACTGGATCGGCCGTTCTAACGGTGCTGAGGTTGATTTTTCAATCGCTGGTACAGAGGATAAGCTTCGTATTTATACTACACGTCCGGATACCTTATTTGGTGTTACTTACATGGTTGTTTCTCCGGAACATCCATATCTGGACAAGTACAAGGATCAGATTTCCAACTGGGATGAGATTATTGCATACCGTGAGGCAGCGGCAAAGAAGTCTGACTTCGAGCGTTCTGAGTTAGCTAAGGAAAAGACTGGTGTTGAGATCAAGGGCTTAAAGGCAGTTAATCCGGTGAATGGCAAGGAGATTCCAGTATGGGTTTCTGATTACGTACTGATGAGCTACGGTACCGGTGCTATCATGGCTGTTCCGGCTCATGATGAGAGAGACTGGGAGTTTGCAAAGAAGTTCAATCTTCCGATCATCGAGGTTGTAGCAGGCGGAGATGTTCAGAATGCAGCATTTACCGATGTTCAGACTGGTAAGCTGGTAAACTCCGGATTCCTGGATGGACTGGAGGTAGCTGACGCAAAGAAGAAGATCATCGAGTATTTGGAAGAGAAGAAGATCGGTACTCCTAAGAAGAATTATAAGTTAAGAGACTGGGTATTCTCCAGACAGCGTTACTGGGGCGAGCCAATTCCGATTGTAAAGTGTGAGAAGTGCGGTTTCGTTCCGTTGTCAGAGGATGATCTGCCGCTGGAGCTGCCGGATGTAGAGAGCTACATGCCGACCGATAATGGTGAGTCTCCGCTGGCTGCTATGACAGATTGGGTAAATACCACTTGTCCATGCTGCGGTGGTCCGGCAAAGAGAGAGACTGATACCATGCCTCAGTGGGCTGGTTCTTCCTGGTATTTCCTGCGTTATACCGATCCGCACAACAACGATGCACTGGCAAGTAAGGAAGCCTTAAAGTACTGGCTGCCGGTTGACTGGTACAACGGTGGTATGGAGCATACCACACTGCATCTTCTGTATTCCCGATTCTGGCATCGTTTCCTGTATGATCAGGGCGTTGTTCCGTGTCCGGAACCGTATCAGAAGAGAACATCTCACGGTATGATTCTGGGTGAGAATGGCGAAAAGATGTCAAAGTCCCGTGGAAATGTCATCAACCCGGATGATATCGTAAACGAGTTTGGTGCTGATACTCTGCGTACCTATGAGATGTTCATCGGTGCATTCGAGTTAGCTGCAAGCTGGAGCAATGAAGGTGTTAAGGGTTGCCGCCGTTTCTTAGAGCGTGTATGGAAGTTACAGGATATGCTGACCGATGAAGAAGGCTTCTCTAAGGATATGGAGACTAAGATGCATCAGACGATGAAGAAGGTATCTTCTGACTTTGAGACATTAAAGTATAACACCGCAATCGCAGCTATGATGGCTCTGTTAAATGACTTCTATAAGAAGGGCAGCATCACAAAGGGTGAGTTAAAGACATTCCTGATCCTGTTAAACCCGGTTGCACCTCATATCACAGAGGAAATGTGGGCAGATTGTAACTTTGGCGGACGTCTGTATCAGCAGAGCTGGCCGGAGTATGATGAGGCAAAGACTGTTGAGAATACCGTTGAGATTGCTGTTCAGATCAACGGAAAGACTAAGGGTACCGTTTCCATTGCAAGAGATTGTGACAAGGAGACTGCAATCGCAGCAGGAAAAGAAGTAATCAAGGATAAGCTGACTGGAAATATCATCAAAGAGATTTATGTTCCGGGAAGAATTATCAACATCGTTATGAAATAAGATGGAGTAACTAAAATAAAATAAAGGAAACTGTTCCAGGCCGCAGCAGGTGTCGCAGAGTGCGGCAAAGCTGCGGCTTGGCATTTTTTGAAAGGAGATTGTTATGAAAATTTGCAAAAAGATAAAAGCAGCCGTGATGGCGCTGTGTTTGGTAATCGGTATGTGTGCAGTTTCAACTCCACAGACTGTTCATGCTGAGTATGGCGATAATGCATATGCATTTATGACGCAGCTGCAGTCTAATTATCCATATCGTCAGGTCAATTCGTCAAATGGAATGTTGTCAGGAGCTGAGGAGTGGTTAAAGGCACAGATCGTTACGATGGGATATGAGTATATGGTACAGCCGTTTACGAAGACCTCATCGGATGGCGTAACACCATGTTATGGAGAGAACCTTATTTTTTCAAAGCAGGGAACAAGCGATCGTGTGATCGTAATCGGTGCGCACTATGACTGTGTCGAGCAGACATTTGGTACCGATGATAATGCATCAGGTGTCGGTGTACTGTTAGAGCTTGCAAGTATCTACAGCACAAAGGAGTCACCGTATACGATTCGCTTTATCCTCTTTTCAGCAGAGGAGCCTGGATGTCTTGGAAGCCAGTATTATGTAGAGAATCTTAGCCAGGAAGAGCGCGACCGCATTGCATGTATGATCAATATTGATACGATTGCAGCTGGTGACAACATGTATCTTTACGGCGGTACTGTAGATGG
>CAVCPW010000162.1:0-2176 GCA_963604075.1 Anaerovoracaceae bacterium
CATCCAGATACTCTCCACCGATTGCTCTGGCAAAATCATAATAGGGAAATACCGTTGCAACAACAGAAATTTTCTGTCCAGTTTCCGTTTGATTCTTTACATTTTTATTTACATCCTGTGCTTTATTGCAACCAGAAGCCATGCACACCGCCACCAATAACAATGTAGCAAGTATCCATTTGCATTTACCTGTTAATTTTCGCATTTTATTTTCCTTCCATATATAATAATGTTGAGATCAAAAGATATTTTGTCCCCAACCAATACCGGATTGCTCCGTACTTTGCACTCTATCAATCCTCAAAACATTCATAATTCATCATACAAAAAAATAATTCTATAATTAAATAATTATTTAATTTCCCAAACATGCAGCAAGGCCGCCGTTCTCACGGCAGCCTTGTGTTTATATTTTTTATATTTTTCTTTTGTAATGGACTCTCCTATATGGAGACAATCTACCAGTAACGTATATTATCAAACGTTCACGCTGCTGTAGTTTGGAGCCTCTTTGGTGATCTGGATATCATGAGGATGGCTTTCCTTTAAGGAAGCAGCACTAATCTTAACAAACTTACCAGTCTCCTGTAAGATCTTGATATTCTTTGCACCGCAGTAACCCATACCTGAACGAATACCACCAACCAACTGGAAAATGGTATCTTCTACAGTTCCCTTGTATGCAACACGTCCCTCTACACCTTCTGGAACAAGCTTCTTTGCCTCTGTCTGGAAGTAACGATCCTTAGAACCATTCTCCATAGCTGCAATGGAACCCATTCCACGGTAAACTTTGTATTTTCTTCCCTGATACAGTTCAAAATCACCTGGAGCCTCATCACAGCCTGCAAACATGCTTCCCATCATGCAGACATTTGCACCAGCAGCCAGAGCCTTCGTCATATCACCAGAGTACTTGATACCGCCATCTGCAATAATCGGGATGCCATATGGCTTTGCAGCCTCGTAGCAATCCATAACAGCGGTAATCTGCGGAACACCGATACCTGCAACTACACGAGTAGTACAGATAGAACCAGGTCCGATACCAATCTTAACAGCATCTGCGCCTGCCTCGATCAAGGCCTTTGTTGCTGCTCCGGTTGCAACATTTCCAACGATAACCTGTAAATCCGGGTATGCAGCCTTGATTTCCTTCAAGGTATTGATGATATTCTTAGAATGACCATGTGCAGAGTCAATTACGATACAATCTACCTTTGCGTTTACCAGCGCAGTTACACGCTCCATTACATTCTTTGTAATACCTACAGCCGCACCGCAAAGCAGACGACCCTGCTCGTCCTTTGCAGACATCGGATATTTGATTTGCTTCTCAATATCCTTGATTGTGATCAGTCCCTTTAAATTGAAATCATCGTCAACGATTGGAAGCTTCTCAACTCTTGCCTTTGCCAGAATCTTTTTTGCTTCTTCAAGGGTAACACCCTCTTTTGCAGTTACCAGATTCTCGGTAGTCATAACCTCACGAATCTTACGTGAGAAGTCCTCCTCAAACTTTAAGTCACGATTTGTAATGATTCCTACTAATTTCTTGCCCTCGGTGATTGGAACACCAGAGATACGGAACTTGCTCATCAATGCGTCAGCATCCTCGAGAGTATGCTCTGGAGAAAGATAGAACGGATCAGTAATAACGCCATACTCAGAACGCTTTACCTTGTCAACCTCCTCGGCCTGTGCTTCAATAGACATGTTCTTATGGATGATACCGATACCACCCTGACGCGCCATAGCGATTGCCATGCGGTGCTCGGTAACTGTGTCCATACCGGCACTCATCATCGGGATATTTAACTGAATCTTTTTTGTCAACTGTGTTGTTAAATCAATCATGTTCGGAGTTACCTCAGAATACTGAGGAACCAACAGGACATCATCAAATGTGATGCCATCACCAATAATCTGACTCATGTCTACTATACCTCTCTCTTTTGATTAAATGTTATTAAATTATTAGTTCTTTGCCGCGATATTCTGCTCAACAATCACCTTTCTCGGTGCTGCACTCTTCATACACTTAAGAAGATTATCGTTCGGCTCGATAACATATACGAACTTGCCTGTCTCATCAGAATAGGCAATTCCGTAGGTATTGGCATCGGCCCTTCCAGAAGAAAAATCAACCACCTTTACCTGATTGTTACCTTTGATG
>CAVCPW010000163.1:0-2955 GCA_963604075.1 Anaerovoracaceae bacterium
AGGCAATACTGGGTAAAATGATACTTTTTTGTCAAGTAAATTTCCCGCAATTCCAATGCCCTTTCCCATCGTAAAGGCTGCCAGAATAGTTCCAATTCCAAGGCCTTCCAGGTGTCCCAGAAAAATTACAGTCAAGCAGGCAGTAACTGCCAGACAGATTACATCAAAACCAATCTTAATCTTTGGATATCCTACCTTTGTAATCTGCGCAAGCTCACGAGGAAACAGGTCAGTCGGAACAATCGGAAGTCCACAGCGGTTAGAAATTGCGATTCCAAAGCATATCATCACATAACTAATCACAAAATAAAGGATCTGCCATACCAAACCAGTCGGCAGCACAGTAATCCACAATTCATGAAGATCCAAAAATTCGCTGAATACAAAACCTACTGCAAAGCTAAACAGATAGTTCAACACAAATCTTTTGCGCATCACCATCAGACTTATAATAAGGGTTGCCTGAAACAGATACGTCCACGTTCCAAGCGAAAGTTTCGGCCACGCCAGCGAAAATGCATATGGCACACTTGAAATAGCAGAAATGCCTGCCTTTGAGTACAGCATCAAAACAACTCCAAAGCTATTAATCATAACTGCCACCAATAGTGCCAACTCTCCGCTTATTGTTTTTCCTGTGCCTTGTGCAGGCTTCTGCGCATTTTTTTCATTTGTCGGTTCCATTTTTTTGCCTCTTTTTACTTTATTTTTTCGTTCCTTATTATATAGCTGTCAAAGGCAAATGTCCATATTAGTTTCCGCTTATTTTCATTTTACTGTAGCATCGCATTATGTTACTACTTGTAAAACACTATTTTCTTCAATCAACCAACAAAGAAAATTGATACAAAATTCTTGAAAGTTCTCCGTTTACGGCATCTATCCCTGCTTTTGTCGTGTACCAGTTTTGCTTTGTAATATTTTCAATCACAGACGGACTGACAAAAATCTTTGTGTCAGGAAATGCCTTTTGGTAGTACATCAGACTTCTTCTTGCATGTACATTCCTGCAACATAGAATTGCTTTTTTAATCACAAGCCCACTTTCGTCGATTACACGTCTTGAGTTTCGCGCATTTTCCCATGTATAAGTTGCCTGATCTTCTCTTAATATTGCTGATTCCTTTACACCATTCTTTATCAAAACATCTCTTAAAAATTCCCACTCTGTCTGGTAGTCCTGATTATAAATATTAGCTTTCTCCTGAACACCAGCAAAATGGCCAACTACTGCGCTATAGCGCCCGCTCGGCAAAATATAAGGGGCAAAACCCTGTTTGTACAGCCAAGCTGCACGCTCTGCATTTTCTGGATAGGCATTTCCCGGAATCCAAATAATATCGGCCTTCTCGGGCTCATCTTCTGCAAAAATGTACTGTGTAACTTTCTCACGAAATGATAAAAAATTCACGAAAACCTCCTCATTCAATAAAACCTCAGAAACCACAACAAAAATGTCAAAGGTCTCTGAGGTTGTTTCACTTCTAATGTACATGTACAGGAATTTCAAATTCCTTATATGAAATAAAATCTTTCACTACGCGAAATAAAAATTTTAATCAAGAACGCATTGCTCCATCGACAGATAATATTTCACCAGTCACGTAGCTTGCCATATCACTTGCAAGATATAAAAATGCATTTGCCACATCTTCCGGCTCTCCGATTCTTCTAAGCGGAATCATCTTAATCAATGGGGCAATCATCTGCTCTGGCAACGCTGCAACCATATCCGTCCGAGTAATACCAGGCGCAACTGCATTGACTCTGATATTACTCGGTCCAAGTTCTCTTGCAAGCGACCAGGTTAAGCTATTCACTGCTGATTTGCTTGTCGGATATGCGACACCACCTGGCTGACCACTTATACTTACCATTGAACTTGTATTGATAATACAGCCGCTACCCTGTTCCTTCATAATTTTAACGGTCGGCATAATCGCATTGAAAATAGCTTTTACATTTAAATCCATAACTTTTGCAAACTGCTCAGCTGTATAATCATCAATCTTTGTGCTATCTGAAATTCCTGCGTTATTTACAAGAATATCAATTCTGCCATACTGCTCCTTAATCTTACCAATTGTCTCTGCTAAAGCCTTGTCATCTAACAGATCTGGTGCGTATCCAGAAACTTCCCACTCAGAATTTTCTGCCTTCAGTGAAGCTATTGCTTTCGCAACAGTCTCATCTCTTGAACCAAAAAGCACTACCTTTGCACCATTCTCCAAATATTTTTTAACGATGGCATAACCAATTCCTCTCGTTCCTCCCGTTACAACTGCAACTTTTCCTTTTAACATAAAGACTCCTTTCTCATCGCAACCCTTGGGGCATCTATGGCCATTTGTGATAAACAAATGATTACTTGTACTGTACCATTATTTTTGCACTTTGTCAATCTTTTAACAAAGAATATGACACTCCTCAACAGCAGCATACTGTTAAGCGGATATTCGCAATCCGCTTTGCTACTTGCTCATAACCAAATAACTGCTCCGCAGTTTAATTATAGCTTGGGTACTATAGCAACAAAGAGTAATCTCTTTCGCCCATTACTGTAACAATAAATAATACTTTATATTTTCTACTTGACAAATTTTTCAATCTCTGGTATCATATTGAAGTACGGTTCAAAATGCTTCCGTGGCTCAGTTGGTAGAGCGATTGATTCGTAATCAATAGATCACGGGTTCGAGTCCCGTCGGGAGCTTTCCAGTACAAAAGAGTGTCCGCCAACGGATGCTCTTTTTCTTTTATCCGGATATTTTGTTTTTCCAGCTGAATGTCGCACTAGACTTTCACATTCTATCAATTAGTCAAGCGGATATTCGCAATCCGCTTTGCTACTTGCTCATAACCAAATAACTGCTCCGCAGTTTATCAGAAGGCACTTGCAGGCCTCCTGATACAAGCAAGTCCCCACCCACTGCTTATTGCTTTTCGCAATTGAAG
>CAVCPW010000164.1:0-11425 GCA_963604075.1 Anaerovoracaceae bacterium
CTGTGACATCTTCTATCGCTGAAACGACAACACAATCGACAACAGTAGAAGACACAACTACTGAGGCAGACAGCTCTGAGGAAGCAACTAGTGTAGAACCAAATACAACTGTAGGAGCAGAAACAGTAGAAGGTACTGCAGGTAGTTCCGAAGACACAACTAGTGTAGAAGCAAATACAACTGTAGGAGAGGGAACAGTAGAAAGTACTACTGCAAATACAAAAGTTTCTATTAATAACTACGACGGCACAGCAAGCATTCCTGAGAGTGAGAATAGTGCAGCCCAGGCTTTGTATGAGCGTATCACGGCGTGTGCAACTTATGCGGAATATGAAGAACTCATGAGTACACTTACAGATGAAGAGATGGCTCTGATGGATGACTTCACAGAATGGCAGAAGGAAGTAGTGAATATAAAGATAAAAGCGATGGCGGGAACCCGTGATGTGTGTTATAAAGGAGCGTGTGAATTTACTCAAGGAACAGGCGGGACCTGTGATGCTGCTGATCACATGAGTCGGGTTATTAAAGAATCGATATGGTTCAGTGTTTCTCAACCTGAAAGTGGGATAACACTTATTTACGACGGTGCTGCTAGTGTGGGGTGGCGGATTTCTGTAGCGCCTGATACACCGGTAGGAGTGTACACTGTGAAACTTTCTTATACGCGTGTTTATACTAGATTTAACGGCTGGTCTGAGGGTAAGGCGTTACAGGAGGAAAAATTAACGAGTGATGGGATGTATGAATATACCATCTGCGTAAAAAAAGAAGAAAGCGAAGGGGCTTCTATGGTTTTCGCTCTGAAAACACCTACCAGTGATCCAAATCAGAACAGTACAGATGATTGGTATCCGCAGAAGGATGACTATCGTGCACTTGGAACAGCTGTAGTTGATATGACAGGAGCAACATGGGTACATGGAGAAATAGGGTCAATATTTAAGGTAGAAAAGAATGTATATAATCCTGGAAAATACATTGTTAGTATGCCTGAAGGTATGACCAAGCAGTCTGATGGTTCTTATTTATTGTCAAAGGAAACCTACTCTACAGCATGGAGTGAAATTTTCAAGGCATTTAAGAGTAGTGCAGAAGCAGAATATCCGGATATTACAATTAGTGAAGACAATGCTGAAATTTATTTAATTCCGTATAAGATTTCACGAGATAACTATACCAGTCCGGATTATCATATCGACTGCAAAGTTGGTATAAAGGTAGATGGCGTGTATACAGCAATTTTCTGGGTTGATATGCCTGATGGTACTCGTAAACAAGTGGATTCCTCATATTATTTGAGTACACAATCTGTAGCTAAAACAACTAATGCACCAACAGACGATGACGGTCAGTACCCTCAGACTTATACCGACAGTGAAGGAAACGTTTATAAGTTTGTTGGTTGGTTTAGTGAAAATGGTACCACAATACAGGATGAAAAGTGGAGTAGTGGCTATAATCCTAGTGAAGAAGATTTAGAGGATGGAGTAGTGAATTTCTATGCTCGATACGAGCTGGAAGAGGAAGAAGTTACCACTGAGGAGGAGACCACCACGGTAGAGCCAACTACTACTGAGGAGGAGACCACCACGGTAGAGCCAACTACTACCGAAGAGGAGACCACCACGGTAGAGCCAACTACTACCGAAGAGGAGACCACCACTGAGGAAGAGACTACTACAGTAGCACCGACTACTACTGCGGAAGAGACCACTACAGTAGCACCGACTACTACTGCGGAAGAGACCACTACAGTAGCACCAACTACTACAGCAGCGCAGACTACCACTGATGAAGCGAAGGAGTCTTCTAATACTAAGGTCCTTGGTATAGAAGATTATAGCACTGTATGGGGACTTCTGCTGATTGTTGCAGGTGTATGTGCAATCCTGTTTGTAGTAAAAGAGATATCTTCAAAGAAAAGCAAGTAATAAGCAATAGGAAGAATGACATAACATTATAGTGAACATTATAGTGGTGTTCTTCTGAAAAGAGAGTATATTTTGAAAGCCTCATATTTGATTTTGATATCAAGTATGGGGCTTTTTTCTTAATCAACTCTTAAAAAATATTTAAAAAAGTAGTTCGTTGACGGCTGTGCTGCTAAGTGGTAGGATGATAAAGGAAAATCCAGCAGGGACAGATAAAAAGCCAGTTTTTTCTGCTTCCCCAAAAACAAAAAGAGCAAGCGAGGTTTTACTACATATATGAAGGAATTAAAGAAACAAGATCTCCAGATCACAGAACTGATTCATCATTTTGTGCGCGAGCATGTGGAAGATGGAGATATCTGTATAGATGCGACAGCAG
Organism: Anaerovoracaceae bacterium; assembly: GCA_963604075.1. Lineage (GTDB taxonomy): Bacteria > Bacillota > Clostridia > Lachnospirales > Lachnospiraceae > Anthropogastromicrobium. The sequence continues at coordinate 2,314 of CAVCPW010000164.1, forward strand.
GCCGTGGAAATGATACGCTGTTTTTATGCGAGCTTGTAGGTCAAAGAGGTGAGGTCATGGCATTTGACATTCAACCGCAGGCACTTGAGGAGACGGCAACGCTTCTTGCCGAGCACGAATGTATGGCAGAACTGGTGCTTGACTCTCATGCGAACATGCTCGATTATATGAACGAAGGAAGTGCTGCGTGTGTCATGTTTAATTTTGGCTATCTGCCGGGTGGCGATCATGCGATTGAGACAAAGGCGCAGACGAGTATCGAGGCGATTAAGGCAGGTCTTTCAATCTTACGAAAGGGTGGCATCATGACGCTTTGCCTTTACGGCGGAAGCGATGTTCAAAGAGAGGAAAAAAAAGCAGTATTAGAATTATTACAGTCACTTGATCCAAAGACATACCTTGTCATCACAGGCTGCTATTATAATCGCCCGAATAATCCTCCAATGCCCGTGTTTATCCAGAAATTGGAAGGCAAAGACAGCAGTTGCATTTCCGGTTTCGGATTGATATAATGAACGTATTCAGGGTTTACGAAAAGCATGCTTTGAATATACATAGCTTGTCATGGAAGCCATGGCATAGCACACAGCAAACTGAAAGGGGTACGACAATGAATTATAAAAAGCGCAGAGACGAAGTATTATCAAAGATGGAGAAAAATTCCATTCTGGTTCTTTACTCAGGAATAAGATATCATGTGAGTGCAGATGAGTATGCACCGTTTGAAGCAAATAGAAACTTCTTTTATTTGACTGGAATTCGTCGTGAAAATATGATGTTGATTCTGGACAATGCGGCAGAGCAGCCGAGTGAGATGCTTTTAATCGAAGAGGCAGATCCAAACCGCGAGCGTTGGATGGGTAAGAAGATGACTGTCGATGAGGCAAAGGCTCAAGCCAAGATCGAAAATGTCGGCTTTATTGATACTGAAAACAGTGTGATTAACCGTAAGATGACAAGAGAGGATGTCTATACTGTATATTTTGATACATATCGTGAGGATATTGAGGACCTCGAAGATTATAACATGGCAAAAGCCAGAGTATTTGCACAGAAATATCCGGGTGTGCGTGTAAAGGACTGCGCTCCGATCATCGCTGAGATGAGAATGCAGAAGGACGAGGATGAGGTTTCTTTGATTCGTGAGGCAATCAAGCTGACCGATAAGGGTCTGAAGAATCTGATGACAAATCTGACACCGGGTCAGATGGAGTATCAGGCACAGGCTGACTTTGAGTATAGCATTAAAAGAAATGGTGCAGACGGTGTTGCATTCCACACTATCGCGGGAAGCGGAATCAATGGAACTATGCTTCATTATGTAACAAATGACTGTGAGTGCAAGGACAATACATTGCTGTTGCTTGACCTTGGTGCAAAGTACAAGGGCTATTGCGCTGATATCACAAGAACCTATCCGGTAAACGGAAAGTATACCGAGAAACAGCGTATGGTTTACGAGGCAGTTCTGGCAGCGAACCGCAAGATTAAGGAGACTGCAAAGCCAGGTATGACTCTTCGTGAGTTAAATGATGTGTGCAAGAAGGTTCTTGCTGAAGGCTGCATCCGCATGGGTCTGATCGAGAATGAAGACGAGATTGGAAAGTACTACATGCATGGCGTTTCACATCATCTTGGAATTGATGTTCATGATGTAACTGTTGCTTCCAATAGTAAGCTTCGTCCGGGCGCTGTAATCTCCGATGAGCCGGGTCTGTACATTGATGAGTGGGAGATTGGAATCCGTATCGAAGATGATCTGTTAATCACAGAGGATGGCTGCGAGTGCCTGTCTGAGGATGTGATGCGTACACCTGATGAGATCGAGGCATTCATGGCCGAGATGCACAAATAAGTGCACGAGTAAGTGGACAATCAAGTGCACGAGTAAACGCATGAGTAAATGCACAATCAAGTGCACGAGTAAACGCATAAAGAAACATCTTTGATAAGGGAACTTTTGGTTGCGGCCACTCCCAATCTTTGATACAATGAAACTATTCGTAAGCCAAGGAGGCGCCAAAAAAGGTGAAAAAGTATAAGAAGGTTTTAATAGACGCTGTCCTGTTTTTTGCAATTATAGGATTGACACTGTATGGCGTTTTTCATGGGGAGGATCTTTCTGGACTGGGAGATGCAATTAAAGAATGTAATGTCCTGTGGCTGATTCCGGCAGTCCCTCTGGTATTGTTTTTTATTGCCGGAGAGAGTATTGTCATCTGGCATATGCTGGGATGCTACGGGATTTATGTAAAGGAGCGGATTTGTTTTCTTTTTTCGGCAGTTGGATTTTTCTTCAGCTGTGTCACACCGTCTGCAAGCGGCGGCCAGCCAATGCAGATTTATTTCATGAAAAAGGAAGACATACCCGTTCCAATTGCAACGGTCATTTTGCTTGTTGTCACGATCACGTACAAGCTTGTGCTGGTGGTCGTGGGCATAGGAATGTGGCTGTTTGCTGGGGATTTTCTGGCTGAGTATGTAGCAGAAGCAAGATGGATCTTTTATTTGGGAATTTTGCTGAATGTCGGCTGTGTGGCTTTTATGTGCGTGGTGGTATTTCATCCTTCATTTGCCAAGAAAACATTGATACTCGGAGCAAAACTTCTGGAACGGATGCATATTTTAAAACAAAGGGAAGAACGTCTGGATAAACTGGAACGCTCCATGAATCATTATCATGAGGCAGCAGAGTTTATGCGCAGTCATTGGGGAATGATTGCGAGAGTGTTTGCAATCACAGTTGTACAGAGATTTGCTATGTTTGCCGTGACATATTTCGTCTATCGGGCGTTTTCTCTAAGTAGTATGAACTTTTTTGAGGTCATGTTCTTACAGGCTGTCATATCTGTATCGGTTGATATGCTTCCGCTTCCGGGTGGAATGGGTATCAGTGAGGGGCTGTTTATGATCATTTTCCGAAATGTGTTCGGAGAAGCTCTTCTGGTTCCGGGACTGGTATTGAGTCGTGGACTTGGATATTATGGTGAATTGTTTTTATCGGCAGCATTTACGATGGCAGCTGTAGTAGTATTTCAGATGCGTGAACGCAAAAATGCAAAGCAAAAGGCAAAGTAAAAGGGGAAAACAATGATAGGATTTTACGATTATACGGTAATATTAACGTACATAAGCCTGGCATCGGCCATATTGGGAATGATTAGTGCCTGCTATACAAGAATCGGCTGGGCCGTCTTTTTTCTTGGCATGTCAGGTCTTCTTGACACTTTTGACGGAAAGGTAGCCAGAACAAAGAAAAATAGAACAGAGGACGAAAAGCGTTTTGGTATTCAAATTGATTCACTCTGCGATATCGTCAGTTTTGGCGTTTGTCCGGTGATCATATGCTGGTTTTCTGGAATGCAAAAGGTTTGGGAAGTTGGAATTTTGATTTTTTACTGTCTTGCAGGATTGATACGTTTGGCTTATTATAATGTTATGGAGGAGAAGCGTCAGCAGGAGACGGATGAGAAGAGAAAGTATTATCAGGGGCTTCCAATTACATCCATTGCTGTAATTATGCCGTTCATGTATGCGATTTCGAATCTGTGCCAGGAACGCTTTGAGATTGTGCTTAGCATTGCAATGTTAATTACTGGTCTTTTATTTGTGATTAACTTTAAATTCCCAAAGCCAAACAACAAACAGTTGGCAGTGTTGATTATTATTGTGGCAGCTGTTGTGCTGTACCTTCTGAGTTGCTTTAACTGGAAGGAATACTATGGCTGGAATCTATCAGATCTGATTTTCTGGAAACACAAAGCAGTTTGACAAAATAGTTGACCAAGATAGTTTGAAAAACAGCTTACGAGCGGATTCGGGGAAAGGAGCTACAATTTTATGAAAGAAAAAAACAGTGGTCTTTTAACATTTTTATATACGACACCAGTCGGAAGAGGACTTCTTAGCATCCTGATCAGTCCGGCAGTGTCGCAGGCAGCAGGAAAGGTGATGAACAGTGGAGTGTCATCGCTGGCTGTACCGGGATTTATCAAATCCCATGACATTGATGTGTCAGAGTTTGAAAAGACGAGCTTTTCATCCTACAATGACTTTTTTACAAGAAAATTAAAGCCAGATGCAAGACCGTTTGAGATAGACGATGAGGCGTTGATTAGTCCGTGCGATGCGAGACTTACGCTTTATCCGATCATGAAGGGGTCACGTTTCTGGATTAAGCAGGGACAGTACACATTAAGAAGTCTGCTGCGCGATGAAAAGCTTGCAAAGAAGTTTGAGGGCGGTATTTTGTGGCAGCTTCGCTTAAGTGTAGATGATTATCATCGCTACATTTACCCGGTGAACGGCAGACGTTCCTGTGAGCGCACGATTCACGGCTTGTTTCATACTGTTCAGCCAATTGCGCTTGAACACTGTCCAGTCTACAAGGAAAATACCAGGAAATATTGTCTGATTAAGACAAAGGAGCTCGGTACAGTTTTGATGATGGAGGTCGGCGCGATGATGGTTGGACGCATCACGAATCATGACGACATGCCAGGAGAGGTAACGTGCGGTGAGGAGAAGGGATACTTTGAATTTGGCGGATCGACAATTATCTTACTGACCCAGAAAGATACCGTAGTGCCACGCAGAGATATCGTGTATCGCAGTGTCAGCGGCTGCGAAGCACTCATTAAGCAGGGCGAGAAGATCGCACGAAAAATTACACAAAAATAAGCATATATTTTCTCATAAGAGGCAGGGCATAAAAGCCTTGCCTTTTTTGTGAAAAGACGATAAAGTGGAAATCGTAATATTTGGAATGAGGATGGAAACGAAAGCCGAAGTGAAAACAAAAGCAAAGCAAAAGTCCTAATATTTGTAATGGAACTTAAACGTGAAAATAAAATTTTTTAGGAAAAGGAGGAGAAAGTTTTGAGTAGTATGAACATTCCGTTTGATGAGAAGATTCTGACAGATGGGGCATCCCTATTAAAGTTAGAAAATGATGAATCAGGTGCACTGCTGAAGCTGTCAAAGGAAGGTGCAGGAATTGTGCTGCCGTGGGACGTAATGAAGAGTGAGCGTTATTTCTTATTTGAAATTGAGACTCTTGAGGAACATAGTGATGCCTTTAATGTGTACGTGTATGGCAAGAGTGAGGAGCCGACAATGACAATTCGTTTTGGCATTTTGCCGCAGATTACGACACAGATTAGCTTGGACAAGGAATGGTTCAAGGCGGGCGTGCTGTTTCCAGAGGCACTGCCGGGTGAACTTAAGATTGTTTGCCACGGTGGTCGAATCGCACCGGAGGAGATCACACGCATTGAGGTGAAGACAATCCCAGTGTTCCACGACATTACTGTGCGTATCAGTAATATGAAGCTGACAGACAGCTATCCAGAGAATGTGCAGCTGCCGGATATCAAGCTTGTCGATTATTTGGGTCAGAATAAGCGAAAGGATTGGCCGGGCAAGACAAAGGATATCGGTGAATTAAAGGGTATTCTGGAACAGCAGGTCAAGGACGGTGGACAGGGCTATCCGTTTGCAAACTGGTCAAAGTGGGGCGGATGGAAGGACAAGAAACTGGCAGATGGCACTGGCTTTTTTACGAAGTATAAGGTGGATGGCAAGTGGTGGATGGCAGACCCTGACGGCTATGCATTTTTCAGTGTAGGACCGGACTGCGTAAACGTACCGGTGGACTGTCGCGTGGATGGTATCGAGAAGTGGCTTGACTGGCTGCCGGATAAAAAAGAGCCGGCTTACGCAGAGATGTTCTCACCAGAACGTGTATTTAAGGAGCGAAAGCGAAATACGAAGTTGTTTTCCTATGCTGGTGCGAATCTGTATCGTGTGTTTGGCGCAGACTGGTATCAGATCTGGAAACGCATGATGGCTGGTCAGCTGATGCAGATGGGTATGAATACGCTTGGCAACTGGAGTGATCACAGACTTTTTGATGGCACACCGATTCCATATGTGACATCATTGCCGGAGTTCCCAGAAACAGAAAAAAAGATTTTCCGTGATTTCCCGGATGTACTGAGTGATGAGTACAAAGATAATGCAGATAAGAATGCACAGGCGCTTGCCGCAAAGAAGGACGATCCGATGATGATTGGCTATTTCCTTCGCAATGAGCCAAGCTGGGCGTTTGTGGACAATCTGGTGCTGGCTGATGAAGTGCTTTATAACCCTGAGCGCACCGTTTGCAAGGAAAAGCTGATCAATAACTTAAAAGAAAAGTATCAGACCGTTGAATCATTAAATGCGGCATGGAACACTGCCTTTTCCAGTTTTGATGATCTGTATCAGCCAATGCGTGATGCGTCGGCGAAGTCTGCTGCAGCAAAGGCAGATCAGAAGGAATTCTCCAGAAAAATGCTTCGTGCCTACGTCGAGATTCCGTCAAAGGCGTGCCGAGGTGTCGATCCAAATCATATGATTCTAGGTATGAGATGGGCGTGGATTTCTGACCCAGATCTGGTGACAGGATGGGAAAATTTTGACGTGTTCTCTATCAACTGCTATGCGGTTGATCCTACAGAGGCAATCTCTCATATCGAAGAGTTAGGTGTTGATCTTCCGGTAATGATTGGCGAGTTTCATTTTGGCGCGCTCGATGCCGGACCAAATGCGACTGGCTTGGAGGGTGTGTTGACACAGGCAGACCGCGGCAAAGCATATCGCTATTATTGCGAGCGCGTGGCGGCTCATCCAAATGGTGTCGGCTGTCATTATTTTCAGTGCTATGATCAGTTTGTATTGGGCCGTTTTGATGGAGAGAATTATAACATTGGTCTGTTTGATGTTTGCTCGAGACCATATGAGGATATGGCATCCGAGATAAAGCAGTGCAGTGAAAACATGTATGAGATTGCAGATGGAACAAAGGTGCCTACAGATGAGAAGGCAGCAAGCATTCCGATGATTGCATATTGATTTTAAGCAGGAAGCACGCGACTTTAGTCGTGTGAGGCTTCACAGATTTGATAAGCAAGCCCCGCTCCCTTTAGGGGCGGGAGTAATTGACTTGTGCTTGCAAAATCCATCCCGGTAAACTATAATGGTCTTTAAGTTGGGTTTTTTATACTCAGCAAAGACACAGCACAGACAGCATGGAGGTACATATGGTTCAATTATTTGAAAGTGGTGCATACCTGGTTGATGGAAAAGAGCTGATCGCAGACAATGCGGATGCAGCGGTAAAAGTAGCGGCAAAGACAGGCCGTACAGTTTCAAAAGAGGAAGCAGCCAAGCAGACGATGGCATATCAGATTCTGCAGGCGCATAACACGTCAGGCGATGATGAGCATTTGAAGGTAAAGTTTGACAGATTGACGTCACACGATATTACTTTTGTCGGAATTATCCAGACAGCAAGAGCCAGCGGACTTGAAAAATTCCCGGTTCCTTACGTGTTAACCAATTGTCACAACAGCCTTTGTGCAGTCGGTGGAACAATTAACGAGGATGACCACATGTTTGGTTTATCCTGTGCACAGAAATACGGTGGTGTATATGTACCTCCGCATTTAGCAGTTATTCACCAGTACGCAAGAGAAATGCTTGCAGGCTGCGGCAAGATGATCTTAGGTTCTGACAGTCATACCAGATATGGTGCGCTTGGAACTATGGCATGCGGTGAGGGCGGACCGGAGCTTGTAAAGCAGCTGCTTGGCCGTACCTACGACATTGATATGCCGCAGGTTGTTGCAATCTATCTGACAGGAGCACCAATAAAGGGTGTCGGTCCGCAGGATATTGCACTGGCAATTATCAAGGCAGTTTTTGCAAATGGCTATGTAAAGAATAAGGTAATGGAGTTTGTCGGACCTGGTGTTGACAACCTGTCAGTTGATTATCGTATCGGCGTTGACGTTATGACAACTGAGACGACATGTCTGTCATCCATCTGGAAGACAGATGAAAAAGTACAAGAGTTCTATGAGATTCACAGACGTCCACAGGAGTATCGCAAGCTAAATCCGGGAGCAGTTGCTTACTACGATGGAGTTGTCTGTGTTGATCTGTCTGCAATTCGTCCGATGATTGCAATGCCGTTCCATCCGAGCAATGCCTATACCATTGAAGAATTGAATGCAAATCTGGATGATATTCTTGCAGATGTAGAGAAGCGCGCGGCTGTCAGCCTTGGAAATAAGGTTCCATTTACCCTGCGTGATAAGGTAAGAGATGGCAGAATGTATGTTGACCAGGGTGTTATCGCAGGCTGTGCGGGCGGCGGTTTTGAAAATCTGTGTGATGTAGCCGATATGTTAGACGGACAGAGTATCGGTGATGGCCGATTCTCCTTGAGCGTATATCCGGCATCTCAGCCAATCTACATGGAGTTAATTAAGAATGGAAGCATCGCAAAGATCATGGAAACTGGTGCAACTGTGCGTACCGCATTCTGTGGACCGTGTTTCGGTGCAGGTGATGTTCCAGCAAACAATGCATTCTCCATTCGTCACTCAACGAGAAACTTCCCGAACCGTGAAGGTTCTAAGGTAAATAATGGCCAGATTGCATCCGTAGCATTAATGGATGCACGTTCTATCGCAGCAACAGCACTTAATCATGGCCGTCTGACAGCAGCAACTGATGTTGATGCGAACTTCACAAAGCCTAAGTATTTCTTTGACAGCCATATTTATGAGAAGAGAGTCTATGATGGCGTAGGCAAGGCAGATCCGTCTGTTGAGGTTCAGTTTGGACCAAATATTAAGGATTGGCCGGCGATGGTTGCGCTTACCGATAACATTCTTTTGAAGGTTGTTTCAGAAATTCACGATCCGGTAACGACAACTGATGAGCTGATTCCATCCGGTGAGACTTCTTCTTTCCGTTCAAATCCGCTTGGTCTGGCAGAGTTTACTTTGTCCAGAAAGGATCCGGAGTATGTTGGACGTGCAAAGCAGGTTCGCGCAGCAGAAAAAGCGCGTGAGGAAGGAAATTGTCCGTGCTGTGCAGATGCAGAGGTAGCAGCTGCGTTTGAAGCAATTAATAAGACATTCCCTGATGTAAAGGCAGGCGAGACGGAGATCGGTTCTGTAATCTATGCAGTAAAGCCGGGAGATGGTTCTGCAAGAGAGCAGGCAGCCTCCTGTCAGCGAGTGCTTGGCGGTTTGGCAAATATTGCACAAGAGTATGCAAC